>CAZOOE010000682.1:0-3380 GCA_964581275.1 uncultured Clostridia bacterium | reverse complement strand
CAAGGCTCGCGAGCGGCCGCTTCCTCACCTGCGATCTCACGCCGGGGCAGATCCCCGCCGACCAGAACGACTACAGCCCGAGCGGGCTGTCGGGGGCGAGCGTGCTGCGGCTCTCGACCGACGCGGCGCGCTTCCTCACCGGGCTCGCCGGCGGCGGCGACGGGCGCATCCTCGCGCTGATCAACGCCGGCGCAAACCCGCTTATTCTGAAGGACGCGAATGCGTCATCGACCGCCGCCAACCGCTTCGACTTCGGCGCCGATCTGACGCTCAACGCCAAGCAGGGCGCGCTGCTCTGCTATGACGCCACCGACAGCCGCTGGAAGTGCCTGGCGCCGCGCGTGCCGGCGCGCGAGGTGCTCGCCGCGAACCGCACGTATTACGTCGCCACCACCGGGTCGGACAGCAACAGCGGGCTGACGGCGAGCGCGCCGTTTCTGACGGTGCAGAAGGCGCTGGATGTGGTCTTTGGAACGCTCGATTTGAATGGGTTCGGTGTCACCATCCAACTGGCCGATGGTACCTATTCTCCGGCCTCGTCCAATCTGGCGAGCTACCCGCAAGTCGGGGCTGGTGCGATCACGATCCAAGGCAACAACGCATCCCCGTCAAATGTCGTTGTCAGCCCGACCGGCAAGGCATTTTCGGCAACCGATGGTGCTAAGCTTTTCATTAAAGACATGAAGCTTGCCGGTACGACTGGCGATCTTTCGGCTTCGCGCGGCGGCGCGATCAGATTCCAAAACATCGTGTCCGGCGGGAGTTTGCAGCCGATTAGAGCAGACGACGGCGGCCGGATCATCTGCACGGGGAATTACTCGATCGCAGCCGGGGCCGCGTCGCATTGGGTAGCAGTCGGCACCGGCGTGATCCGCTGCCAAACAAAGACGATAACAATTGCCGGTACTCCCGCGTATTCAGCATCATTTGCCGACCTGACGATCTGCGGATGCATCCTTTGCAACGGCAATACCTTTGCCGGCTCGGCGACAGGCACTCGCTACACCGTCGCAGGCAATTCAGTGCTGTACACGGCAGGTGCTGCAACTACCTATTTGCCGGGCGATGCGGCCGGGTCTACGTCGACAGGTGGTCAGTACATCTGACCAGTCTGCGTAAGCACCACATCTCCAAGGAAAACTACGATCCCTCCGCTGAGGAATGCCCGTGGGTTTAATCCATTCGCGCTTAGCGAGGTCGTGCGTGTTCCCAGATGTCGGCCCATGACGTTGGGTCAAAATGCACTCTGACATCAAGCCACTGCAGCAGTGCGGGAATCACGCTGCCTTCCGCGGCGACGCATCGGTCGTAGTTGATCACCGTTATGTTGTCGTTGCCAAAGGCTTTGCAGAAACCGCCGATTCTTTCGTCAAATCGCAGAAGCCACGTGTCCGGTTCGGTGTAGTTCCACGCTTCTTGGTCCCTCGTTTCGCCGGTCCAGGCAACCTCGGCCTTGAATGATCGGATCCAGTCATCCTGGTTTCGAACATAGAATGCAAAGCGCTTGGGACAGTCGGCGGGCAGAAGTGCATGGAGCCGTGCCATCTCGTCGGGAAACCGCAAGTAGGAAATTCCTTCAGACGAAAACAGGACCTTTGGACAGGACGAGCGGGCTATGAACTCCCTTACGCTCGCAGCGACTGTGCCGAACATCTCTTCAGATTTGAAGTTGTGCCGGATTTTGAAGCCACTGGCGCGGTCGGCGCGCAGGCATGCGCCGGAAATCTCGTCGTGATTCTGGAGAAGATAGCGTCCTTGATAAAAATCGATTCCTAGCTCATGCAATCGCGCCCGGTTCTCCTGCAAAAATCGCTGAATCGATGTCGTGCCCGTCTTATGAGGGCCAATGTGGAGAAATAGTGCCTTTTTTACATTCACGCCGTCACTGCTCGCTGCGTCGCGTCGGAGTTGGGCCAGCGCCAATAGTGGACTCGGGCCGGACTCGAGCGGTCGAATACATCCGAGGACCAGTTGGAAAGTACCTTGACGTGGGGCGAAGGGCGCAAATTGCACATATCACGGGTGATGCCGATCCGTTGAATGTGCCAGCCCCTAGCAAGCTCTGCCGGATCAAACGTTCGCTGTTGGTACTTTCGGAAGACGTATTCGGGACTGAGCCCGAGATAATGACGCAGCACGAAGTTTTCAGGGAAAAGATTAAGCTTTGGATGAGTAAGGAGATGCCCCCCGGTTGCGACGCTATCGACGCCTAGCGAGCGCCTCCACGCACGCATAAGCCGAGGCTTGCTGGGCTCGAAGAAGTAGTAAGTGGTCATGTGCTTGGCATAATCCGAGCGAACGTAATCCTCTTCGGGCCAAGCGACGAAAGTCATCTCTTCAAAATTGATACAGTTAAATCCTGCAGCCTCCACACGAGCCAATGCATCGATTAATTGAAAGCCAGGCCAAGGCGGACGCAACCATTCGTCATCGTCAACGTGCAGCACCCAATCATGTGGCAACTTGGCAACAAGAGCCTTCTTTGCCTCAAGCAGTGTTGTGATCGAGAACGTGCCGGTCCACGGCACCCTCTCTATGGCCACGAGCCCGTGGCCGAGATAGCGCTTCGCTAAGGTTGCCGTACCGTCTGTTGAATCGTTGTCGATCAGTACGACGTCGAGTCCGTCCGCAACTAGGTCCGAGATGCAGCGTGCAATGTGCACTTCAGCATTTCGGACGGCGACTACAGCAGCAGCTCTCATCGCCGCGCGCCTCGGCTGTCCTGCGTGGAACCGGTGAAGTGCGAAGTCTTACGAGAGATTGTATCATGAGCTTGGCGCCTCCGTGCGAACCTATTATCAATGGTTCGGAAGGAAGCGCGGCTTGCGGACGCCGAGCTAGGAATGGCGGCATGCAACATCAGGCGGCATATTCGGTATCATCATCGGTCAATATTGATCAGACGCGCTCCTGGATCGCGCGAAAGCTCGCCGATACCCCGTTGGAGCACGATCCCTTTCCGCACCTGATCATCGAAAACTTCTTCCCGCCAGCGGTTTATTCCACGATCCTCCAAGTCAATCCCTTTCGCGCGAGTGAAGGCAACGAGTGGATCAGCCGCCCCTCGGCATCCTCGTTAAGGAGCGAAACCCCATTCTGGCATCGCAAGCAGATCGCTCTACCTCCGAGCATCGAAGGCTTAGACCGCGAAATTGATCGGTTCTGGACCGAAGTGGCGGCCCTGATGCAAGGGGGCGACTGGTTTTTCGAACGGATCAGGGAGAAGTGTCGCGCCTATCTGAGCTATCGCTACGGACCGCTCGCTGAAGACGCAGACTTTCGCTCCTTTTTCAAGATCGAACACTTTCTTCAGCGGCACGACGCAGGATACTTCATTGGTCCGCACACGGACGTTCCACATCGTGTGGCGACCTGCATTT
>CAZOOE010000681.1:0-3390 GCA_964581275.1 uncultured Clostridia bacterium | reverse complement strand
TTCTCCCAGTTCCTTCGCCGCCGCGCGTGTGAAGCCGAGGAGTCCCGTCTTCGACGCGGTGTAGTGCGCGCCGCCTAGCGTGCTGACCATCCGGCCCGCGGACGACGAGATATTGATGATGCGGCCGTAGCGCTGCGCTTTCATCGCTGGGACGACCGCTTTAGTCAGGAGGAACGGCGCAGTCATGTTCACCTCCAGCGCTTCGCGCCACTCTTCCGCGGTCAAATCGTGGAAGCGCGTCGAGCGCGCGAAGGCGGCGTTGTTGACAACGACGTCGACACGGCCGAAGCGCTCGAGCGTGCGCCATACGATCTCCTCAGCAACGCCCGCGGCGGCGACATCGCCAGGCACCGCCAGGGCGCGCTCGCCGATCGATGTCGCCAGCGAGTCCGCGCGCTCGTGGTCGCGCACGTTCACCGCCACCGATGCGCCACGCTCGTGGAAGCGCTCCGTGGCGGCGCGCCCGATACCGCGCCAGGCGCCGGTAATGATGACGACGCGTCCGACGAAGTCCTGTGTCATTCTCGCTCGTGATCTGTCGTAAGCCGTCGTGATACGAACAGCTCGTCTGCGTTGGGCGCACTCTATTAGCGAAGGGTAGCCAGAGTCAAATCAAAAGACAACGGTGGCCCTGACCCTCGATACGATAAAAGACTGCCAGGTCACCACTCAGGTTCCTCAGGTGCCGGTAGCTGTCGCATTATCTCGCTTTTATGTTCTCTCATAATCCTCTCTCGGACGGAGAGCATAAACTCATCCTGATCAGTCGAATCAGCCGGCTGTGTCAGATTCTCAAGCGGCAATAACTGCTGCCTCCGCTCTTGTAAAGTCATTAAGTATTGATTCTCGGAACAAGCAATCTTGAGGCGCCTTATCCGGTCGCCACCGGAGGAATTTTGTTCCGTGTCTGAAATGACCTCCGGTGAACGATCATACTAGTATTCAGTGTTGCACCTGTGCTTGCGGCATCGAAAAGAGTTTTCGGGGACGGGGCCTTCGATTCCTTTGGTTTCTTAGGTTTGTGACGGACCACATTCATTACGTCCCCATTCGAAAGCAAGCTTCTATAGCCGCGGTAGTTCCACGCGGGCAACATGAGCACTCGTTTGGGGAGTTCCTTCTTGACGAGCGCGGTTACCTGTTGCTCCAGCAAGTCGTCCTGCTTAAGGGTGGGATCCAACTCGACAAGTTCTCCGGCAATCGTAACCTGAGCCTTGATAAAAAGAGTCAGGTTAAACTTGGTTGCGTACCCCTGCTCAATCAATCCGTAAAGTAATTCTTCCAAAGCGTCAAAGTTGCCTCGTCCTGGCTTTGGCTTGGTTATCTCCGCTATGAGGCCGTCGATTCGCCGAACCTTTTCAGGATCAGTAGGCATGCCATTTTCCAGCAGAGCTCCGGCATATTTGTGCAAGCGCTTGGCATCTCTGAGCTGAACGCCGAGAATCATTTGCACGAGTGCGATCCGTTCCCGACGCGGAAACGTCCCCATTAACCCCCAATCCAACAGTGCTATCATATATGGGTTTTTAGGATCACCTGTCACATGATAAACATTGCCGGGATGTGGATCACCATGGAAGATGGCTTCGTCTTTGGGCGCAAAAATCACATCGCCAGTCAAGACGTCGCTCAAGCGGCGCGCCATGAAGGCCCTCTGTTTAGCGTCGCCCGGGAAAGCGCTGGTGATTTTCTCGCCGGTAATGAACTCCATAAATGAGACGTGCTTGGTTGAGATAGGAAATAGCTCCGGCACGACCACCTTCTTGCTTCCCTTATAATACTCTCGAGCGCGAATGAAGTTTTGCTGCTCGTCGACGATGTTGATTTCGTCAGTAAGGGACTTCCTGATGTCCTTAAACATTTCGACCAGCGGCATCGAGCCGAGCTGATAAAAATCGTGATTTGTGGTGAAAAACCCGGCGAGTCCATCAATGATGCTAAGATCCTCCGGCATATACGCGAGAACGTAGGGTTTGATCACTTTGCAAATCGCTTGCTTGCGCGTTTCGGCTCCGGGCGGAATGTACGTCGCGCGAATCACCGCGCCAACACTGGCCTCCGCGAGAATCTTATCCGCAAACTGCACTTGATATTTGTCGATCGAGGGCTTGCCGATATCCTCAGTGATGAACCGAGTCATTTCCTCAGCAGTCATCGTGTGAATACCGTTTTCCAAATCCTGTAGCGCTTTCCGATAGTCAGGAGCAAGATCAGGATTCCTGGCGAGGATCTGGCCAATCTTTTGAAGGCTCGGCACTTTGGACACGAATTCTTTAAGATAGTCGCCACGCGATGTACCCGGAGGAAGGAAGGCCAGGCTGACGAGCTTGTCCAACAGACGATCATCAGAAAGATGACCTAGAAAGTAGAGCAATGCATCGTGGACAATCGGTCCCCAGAGTGCTCCCGACGTCTCGGGGATCATGTCCAAAACCCTGGACTGATGCACAAAGAACTCCAACAAGAGCGGACGAACGGGAGCCCAGTTGACTTGCTTTAGCAAAGACACTGCCTGCTCTTTCGGAATCGCCGGTCCGTTTGTTATCCCGGCAGCTTCGACCAGACTCTGCAACTTTTTGAGGTCAGAATCGAGTTCGGCGGTTGAGGGGATATCCTGAAGACCCGAGGCCTTTGCGAAACTCAACAGAACCTGCTGGATGTCCGGGTTGAATTCTTTTAACAGGTCCATCAATAGCGGAATCCCCGAAGCGCCCTTCTTAAACTTCTCGTAATGACTGCGCGGGGTTGGTAGAGGAATCTCGTTACGAGAGGTCTCCTGGATTGGCCTGGGAGTATCCGCGCGCGAAATGGGACAGAGCAGGACCTGTCCGAGAAAGAGCAACGTGCAACTGACGACGGCCCTCGATCTTCTTACTCTCGCGTTAAAGAAGCGTCTCGGATTCCTTATTGGGCGTGTTGTTAGTCTGGAAAACATAAGAGAACCCTCGTACCTTACCTGAAGGCAGCTATTCATTCTCTCAATGTTCAGCGTTTTGATAGCTGAAGAAAAGTAGGTCGATGCAGCTACAAGCTCTGACCCGGACTGCACGTGCAACCTGGATTATTGTATCAGATAACGAACGTGGACTTCGCCTCCTATGCCGCCGCGGGCGCCGTCACGCGCCGGTATTCTCGCAGCAGGAGAACGGCGACACCGATGGCGATCAACACGATCGCGATATTAGTGTGAGCAAAGCCCGCTACTCCGAAGGTCAGCATGTGGGTGCCAAGGAATACGACCCCGGCCGCTAGCATGTCTCCGCTCCGCACGAAGAAGGTGTCGATGGCTTGCTTAGCCTTGTACTTTTCCTCACGGCTCGTGGGCAACCAAAACATCTGCTTGCCCGTGTTCATGACAGAGTAGTCGGTGCTGTTCTCCGCGATCTTCAC
>CAZOOE010000680.1:0-3392 GCA_964581275.1 uncultured Clostridia bacterium | reverse complement strand
TGCTTCAAGTGCTGTCGACCGCAAATAGGCACGTGCTTGTTGTCCCGCCCGACCGAGTTTGATGCAATGCGGCTGGACGTAAGGCCTGAGCTGGACCGGCCGCATGCCACCCGAGCCCTTGCGAATAACTCATTGAATTGAGATTCTCAAGCAGCGTTCGGAACAGGGAGGACCAACTCGAAGAGCCTAATATCTGCGAGGCGGAATGAAGTCGCCGCGGTACAGTTGGTCGGTACCGGTGAGCGTTCAGCCGCGCCTCTGCGAACAACTGAGGGGTCAACATTGGCAAGCAACTCGGAGAAGGACCGCGCTCGCAAGATCATCGCCCGACTCAAAAAGGCCTATCCCGATGCGAAGTGCAGTTTGAACCATACCAATCCGCTCGAGCTCTTGATTGCGACGATACTCTCGGCCCAATGCACCGACGAGCGCGTCAACACCGTCACTGCGGACTTGTTCAGAAAGTACCGATCGTGCGCCGACTACTTGAAGGTTCCAGCGAGCGAGCTACAGAATGATGTTCGAACGACGGGCTTTTTCCGCAACAAGACCAAGTCTATCCAGGGCGCGTGCAAGGTGCTGACGGAGAAATATGGTGACAGTGTCCCCGACACTATTGAAGAATTGCTGGAGTTGCCGGGTGTCGCTCGGAAGACGGCGAACGTCGTTCTCGGCAACGCGTTCGGTATAGCGAGCGGGATAGTCGTCGACACTCACGTGTCTCGGTTGTCGAGGCGACTTGGCCTTACGAAGAACAGGCAGCCTGAAAAGATCGAGCAGGACCTTGTTGAACTGGTGCCAAAGAAAGACTGGATCGATTTTTCGCACTTGTTGATCTATCACGGGAGGCAGGTTTGCAAGGCACGCAAGCCGCTGTGCGAGAAATGTATAATCGAGAAATATTGCGCTTCGTCGCGGCTTAAGACCGGCGAGGAACCGGAGTGACGCTCTGGTAGCGCAAGCGGGTCGCGTTGACTTATTGGAGTGCGGCGCCAAGTCTGCGCGACGCCGCTTTTTTTAGAATGATCTCAAGACCAATGAAACAAATGCGGCGTCGCGAAGACTTGCCGCCGCCACTCCAAAATAAGTGATGTATACGTCACCATTTCAGCGGAGGTTGCTCGTCTTCGAGCCAGTCCCGAGTCATATCGCACCACAACGCAAGGCCGCGCCACTCAGAGAAGCGCGAGTAGTAGCGCTGGATCTTTTTGTCGGACGTTTTTCGCGCCCCGTTGTGCATACGAGCGAACTTGCCTCGAACCCATGAATCAAGCGCAAGACCGTCGTAACGGCCGATCAGCTTCAACATGTTTTCCGCGGCGTAGTCGCCGACACCTTTGACGCGCTTCATCTCGCGCTTTAACTCGGTGGTAGGCAACTCGCTCGTCAACCAACTCTCAACGTCGATGTCTCCGCTCGCAACGCGCTCGGCAAGTTCCTTCAAGTAGGGCGCGCGATAGCCGGCTCGCACTTGGTCGCGATAGAACTTTTCAGTTAGTGGGGCCATCATTTCCGGGGTCGGAAACGTGCGACGCCCGCCGCTGGCCTCTCGGCCCAGCGCGTCAACGAGCCCGTTGATCATTTTGTCGGTCAGCGCCCACGAACAGTTGGTAGTGCAAATCATTTTGACCGTGTCTTCGAAAACCGTAGGCGAACGCAGTAAGCGACCGGCGCCGGAGCTTGCAATCCACGAGAAATCAGGATCGTCCGCAACCGCCCGGTAAAAGCGGGTCATATCATCGTCGAGCCTGAGCATATGCCGCACGTCGCGAATGATCTTCTCGAGGGCTCGCGGTCCAACGGATCGAGCGACGTTAACCTTAATGGCTTGCTTCGCTTGCGAGATCGCAACGGTTACGGGCTGCCGTTTGTCAAGGTCGATGACTCTCGTAAGAGTCCAGCTTTCCTGGTGCAGCTCGAACGGCGGCAAATCATACCAACCATGACTGATGGCAGTACGTTTGAAGTTGAAAGTTGGGAGCGTTGATATAGTTATTTCCATGGGTTTGGCTGTCACCGATGATTGCTCATTTGTGACAAATACTCACTGCTCGTCGTCTAGGTCAACAAATTCGTCGGCCTGTTCCATTTCGAAATACTGATCGAACACCTCGGACGTTCGCGGAAAATCAATTTCGCTGGAAAAGAAAAGGTACTCCAGGAATCGCTCCTTAGCCTGCCGTTCGTCGTCCACAACATCCTGACCGAAGCCACCTTGCGTTATGGCGACGACCATTCGCTGCGTCGCGGACGCTTCACCCACGTCAGCGGCCACATCCAATCGAGATGTCATATCGCGAAGAAGCTCCAGATAAGCTTGCTTGAAGGTAACTACGTAATATGACTTCTCCATTTCCACAGGTATTCCAGTTTCTGGTTCAGGGTTAATGCTTCAGAGTTCAGGGTTCGATGCGCCAGTAGTGTGCAAACGGCCTTTTAGATTCAACCCTGAACTCTGAGCCTTATTTCGCCCGATACGAAGCGCGGATGACTGTCTTGATGTTTCCACGGATGTTAAAGTCACCTTCAATATCAACCGCCCGCGGCCCGCAGGCACGTACGAAGTCTTCGAGTACTCGATTCACGACGTGCTCGTGAAAGATCTTCACCGACCTGAACGAATTGATATAGAGCTTGAGTGACTTCAACTCGACGCAAAGCTCGTTCGGAACATAGTCGATCTTGATTATCGCGAAGTCCGGAAAGTCGGAGAACGGACAAATCGCGGTGAATTCAGGACAGGTGAACGAAATGTTGATCTCTTTGCCCTGGTATTTGTATTCGAAGGTGTCCAGTTCCGGGAGATTCATCGCCTCGTGTGGCGTTTCATCTATGATCAACCCCGACTGCTCCAGCACTTCTGTTGCCATATTAGGCTCCTTTTGCCCCTCCAATGCTCGGAGAGGTTTTAGACTGACCTTACAGGTTCAGGTTTCAGGAACGCGCTTCGATTATTTGTTCGCCTCGCGAGGGAAGAGTCTACCAGCGTAGATTCACTGGCTTCAAATGTAGGCTGGGTTCACGGGTACCGATAGGAGACATTGCTGCGGCGGCGAAAGAGCAAGCAAAGCAGGAGTCCGGTTGCGAAGCCACCAATGTGAGCCATATAAGCGACACCGCCTTGCGCAGAATGCTGAAACGAGGCGGTGTACTGGCTGAATATTTGAATCACAATCCAAAATCCAAGGACGACAACTGCCGGCAGTTCTATGGTGGTGAACAGGAATCCGAACAGAGGTAGCAACGTCCGAACTCGATTTCGCGGAAACATTATCAGATATGCGCCGAGAACTCCGGCGATCGCGCCCGAGGCTCCCAACGAAGGAATCGGAGAATTTGGGTCAACAAAAATCTGGGAGAACGATGCAGCTATGCCGCACACCAGATAGAAG
>CAZOOE010000679.1:0-3403 GCA_964581275.1 uncultured Clostridia bacterium | reverse complement strand
CGAACCAATGCTCAAAGTCCCCGCGCCCGCCCGAGCCCTTGCCGAGCGCGAGTCGTCCACGTAGCTCGACGGATGTGGTGCGCACACCGAGCACGTCTGGCAGCGTTCGACCCGTTTGCGGTCGCCGAAATAATTCAAGATGAATCGTCGCAGGCAGGCTTTGTGATAACAGTAGTCGATCATCCTCCGCAGCTTCCACTGTTCGGCGGCTGCGCGCGCAGCTAATTCCTTTGTGTCGATTCGCAGCGTCCTGGCCGTAGGATTGTCCAGCAGCCGAATACCACGGCCCTGGTACGCGTTGCGGTACGATATGACCCCGCGCGTCGCGAGCCCTCGAATGGCGCGCCGCAATTGCCGGTCGTCGAGATCCAGCGCCCGCGCCATAGCATTCAGATCGATTTCAGTCTGGTCACGATCATTAATGTCTCGATGGAAGATCAGCTCGCGCAACACGGTGGCTTCTACTGAATCGACAGTCAGCTGATCGAGCGCTTCGTCCACCCGCGCGGTAAGGCGGGCGATGATATTCTTGTCAGTCGAACGGCCGCGCTCGATGTGACCGGCCTTTTCAAGCACGACCAGTGCGGAGTAGATTGACATGTCGTTCTTCTCGCCCAGCCGCTGAGCGAGCTCGCGCGCGGACATCTCGATCTTCTCAACTCCGAATGACGCGATCTCGTGATAGACCCGCCGGATCAACTCCGGGGGCGGATGATTGCCTTCGATGAAGAACTGTTGCGTGCGCGTGTCGGCATAGTTGAACAGCAGCAGACAATTGGCGGGAAGCCCGTCCCGGCCCGCGCGCCCGACCTCTTGATAGTAAGCTTCGATCGAGCCGGGTAGATGATAGTGAACTACGAAGCGTATGTCTCGTTTGTCGATTCCCATGCCAAACGCATTGGTGGCGACGATGGCTTGCACGCGGCCGCTCATGAAGCTGTCCTGCGCGCGAGTTCGCTCAAGCTCACCCATCCCTCCGTGATATGGTTCAACGCTGAGCCCGGCCATTTTGAGCTTTGCAGTAATCTGCTCGACACTCTTGCGTGTCGCGGCGTAGATGATCCCGGAACCGGTCGATGTCCTGATTACTTGCTTGAGCGACTCCAGCTTTTCCTTCTCGGCTGAGACGTGCACGACTCGAAGCGCCAAGTTCGGACGGTCGAAGCCGGCCACCAGATAGCGAGGATCGGTCAAACCAAGTTGTTCGCTGATATCCGCCCGGACCTTCTGAGTCGCGGTCGCGGTCAGGGCTATGATTTGGGGACGGCCCAGGCGCTCGACGGCATCTTTGAGTCTCAGATAGTCCGGTCTGAAGTCGTGCCCCCAATGAGATATGCAGTGTGCTTCATCGACAGCGAACAATCTCACCTTGACACCCGCGATCGCGTCCATGAAAGCCTGGCTTCGAAAGCGTTCGGGGGCGATGTAAACGAGCTTGTACAGGCCGCGCCGGATTTCGCTCAGCCGTTTGTTGGTTTCAGCATAACCGAGCGAGCTGTTGATAAAAGTTGTTGGAATGTTTCGGGAAGCAAGCGCATCGACCTGATCCTTCATCAACGCGATGAGCGGCGAAACTACCAGGGTTACGCCGTCGATCATCAGCGCCGGTAACTGATAGCAGAGCGACTTGCCGCCGCCGGTCGGCATCACCACGACGGCGTTTTGATCGGCCAGTACCGACTCGATGACTTCGGCTTGGCCTTCAAGAAAGTTAGTGAAGCCGAAATGTCTTTGAAGAGCCTCGCGGGCTCGAATGTAGCTGCTCACGGAATTCCTCAATGTGTTAGCGCGGCGGAGTGACCAAGGTCGGAGACCGTCTTGCAGCGTAACGATAACACGCGCACGAAGATCAGCAAAAGGGCAAAGGGCTAAATGCTAAGCTGAGGTCAAAGCATTAGACCCGGCCTCTCGAACACTGGCGCAAACTCTGTTGCGCCAGCCCTTTGCTGGTTGCTGTTCCGATTAATATTGACCTCAAGAACACGGTCGCGTAGACTTTGCCCGGCTCGAAGAATTCATCCTCACCAAAATAGTGCCTGCCGTCGAAAAAGATAGGTAGACGAACGCTAGTCGATGGGATGTCGATCGGACAGATCGCGAAAGAAGCCCGACGTGAATACGGGAGGTGCGTAGCCACTTTGGCGAGTTTCGCTGCGAGCTTGCACGGTCCCAGACCAATCCCCCGAAAAGGATTGCCTCAAGAGCACTCCGTAGTTTGGGCTGTAAGTAGTCTTCGAGAGTCTTGCCCTCAAGTGGGAACCGCTGGACTTACGCGGGCTTCCCCCAGGCCTGCAGGTACGGCGGCCAATCAACGACAACGCGTCACGTAGCGGCGGGACGACTCCGGCCAAAGCTTGGATTCATCCGTCGCTACCCGATGCGATCCTTTCACAAAACCGCGAGATATTTCTTCCTACTGATCGCGCGTCTCCCCGACAGCAGTATCAGCCTTGCGACGCCTACCCGGCTAGAAATATGTATTGAAAACCACCAATGTGCGTACTAATATCAACGCTACGATGCTCACCTGTCCTCAATGTGGAGTCGATAAGCTAAGGCGCTCACACGCTCGAGGTCCTGAAAGGCTAGTCAAAAGTCTGAGCTCTTACAAGACGTATCGATGTTCCAATTGTAAATGGCGAGGTTGGCTACGCAGTGGTGAAAGTCCCTGGCCCAAAATCTTTAAGAAGTCTAAGCGCGCACTGCTAATCTTAGCCCTGGTAGCACTCACAGCCATAACGGCTTGGTTTATTGCGGTGCGGCTTTCGTAATTTGATAGTTTAGTAGATTGCTCGAGACCTAGGGGCTCGAACTCAACCTGGACTTGCGGATCGCTACGGCTTCGCGCAAACGCTTATAGGCTTAATCAACTGCCTCATCGGGTTCCATCGATTAATTCCCTTTTGTGAGCGCTAGGATCTGTTGCAGATGCCTTTCAATTTGGTTTAGCTGAATAATTGGGTTAGCTGAATAAAGGGCCAGATACGCACTCTGGGAAGAAGTGACGCTCCGGCCCTTTATCGCCTGCGAGCGCTGCCCCACCCGGCGACTCGCTAGGAACTGTTTCAAGCCCTACCAATTGATCAATGCCTCGTCTTTATCATTGGATCGATTGCTGACCAACAACCTGCGTGTCGCGAGTTTAGGTATTTACCCGAGTGTGAGAACAACCCCCCCCCAAACTGTCTTCCAGAGAATACTGAAAGCCAGAAACAAGCGCATCGGACCATAGTCCCGTTTTTTGTAGGACTACACTCCTAGTGCATGTAACAGAGACTTCGCTAGTGATGGTCCGACAAGCTGCCAGCTTGGCGTGCCCAGTCCGACAAGCTGCCAGCTTGTCGTGTCCCATTGGCCCCGATCCCCGACAAGCTGGCAGCTTGTCGTGTCAATTGGCCCCGAT
>CAZOOE010000678.1:0-3420 GCA_964581275.1 uncultured Clostridia bacterium | reverse complement strand
TTTGAATGTGATGGTCGGCATGCCTGCACAAATGAAAAGATGAAACGAAGTGCCCGGGGTGTTCGCAAGAACCGGGATGGTAGCGTGGAACAGGATTCGGTTGATTGGGTTGATGTCCTTGAGACGGATCGACATGTCCGATACTCCATCGCCGTTTGTATCACAGCCAAGCGTGACCGATGAAGGCGTGAAGCCGCATCCGATGAAGTCCAGCGTCACATCGCATAGCGCGTTGATGATCCCGATTGTCGATTGATTCTGGACCGCCGGTTGATTCGGCGCCACCGCTAACGGGCCGTCGGGGAAGATGATGGGACAGCCGGCTTGAGCACTGGAGGCTGCCCCCGGAGAAGTCGGAACCGGCATTGGCTCGATAAAAGAGTTTGCGTCGCCGGCGCTACCAGGAACGAGGTGTATGATAGCGGCAACGGCTAGTGACACAATCACGGTCATAACTGTTTTTTTCATTCTCCGACCCCCGGAAAGAGTAGATCATGAATCCCGATTCGCCACCGCGAATAAGAACGTACGGTTCACGCTTTCAAAATTAGCGAGTCCATCATAAGAAGAGTCTCTGAAACTCCCGGATTGCTACCAATTGGAAGTCTTGTGCGACCCTTTCGCCTTCGCATCGCCCCTCCTATTGAACTTGCGCTGCACAGGATTATATCCGAATACTCGGAACGCGCCAGAGTCCGCCTGTAGTGGGTTCTTGCTGTATCCGCTCTTCGACCAGTATGCTATCAACTTTGAGTAGCACGCCGATGAATATGGAATGATGACCCATCGCCCAACCCGATAGAATCCTCTCAAATCTCGATGCTAGGTCTCGCGATATTCAAATCAATCACAAAGCCGTTTGCGGCCGTCCTTGGTTTTATTCAAGGTGCCGGAGCCGCCGCCTGGACGTTTCCATCGGTGCTCGGCTCGGCGATGCTGATCGCCTGGGCCGCCGAAGCCGCACAGTTTCTGATCTCGCAAGGGCTCGCGCTCGCCATGTTGGCCTGGCTTCAGACCCTGCCGGAATTCGCAGTCGAAGCAGTGATCGCCTGGCAAGCAGGCCAGACGGCCAGCGATCCATCTGTCTCCTCCGCCGTAAAATCACACGCGACAGCGTTGATGACCGCGAACCTGACCGGGAGCCTGCGGCTTCTGGTGGGACTCGGCTGGCCGATGATTTACGCTACCGCGGCGACGTTTTATCGGAGACAGAGCAAGCAACGCCTGAGAGAGATCAAGCTCGAACAGGAGCACGCCGTCGAAATTGTCTTCCTGTTTATAGCGATCGGCTACTTTGCAGTGATCTGGATAAAAGGCACGCTCAGTTGGGTCGATACGATTGCCCTTTCAATTATCTACTTCGTCTATCTTTATTTCCTGAAAAAGATCCCGCCGCAAGGGGAAGAGAAGATCGAGGACCTCGACCGGATCCCTCGATTCATCTTGCGCCAACGCCGCCCGGCTCGGAACGCGATGATAGGGTCTATGTTCGCCGGCGGCGGATTGATCCTGTACTTCGCGGCGCATCCGTTTCTCGAAAGCCTGAAGGCCCTAGCGGTGGGGCTCGGCATCTCGACGTTCGTGTTCGTTCAATGGGTCGCACCGTTCTTGTCGGAGTTTCCGGAAAAGGTTTCCGCGTTCAACTGGGCGCGACGGGTGACCAGCGCGCCCATGGCTCTGATGAACATGGTCAGCTCAAATATTAACCAGTGGACGATGTTGGCGGCGATGCTGCCGATAGCCTATGCGCTGGCTCTCGGGCACCTGGGCACGATTGATTTCGACTCGCACCAGGAGCTCGAGGTGTTGATGACTATTGGTCAGTCGCTGCTCGGAGCGTTGTTGCTTGCCAACATGAGATTCACCTGGTGGGAAGCAGCGCTGTTGTTCACGTTATGGGCGGTTCAGTTCGTGTTGTCCGGATTCGAAAGACCCATTGATCCGACGATGCCTCACAACAGTTTTGCGGTGGCCCTTGCCGGCTGGCTGTCGGTCGGCGCCGAACCGATCGAGTCGCTTGCGCATCGAGGCAAGGAAATCATTACGGCTTTGTATTTCATCTGGGCGGCAGTCATTGTGGGCGTGGCCGTCAAACGGCGGAGCAACTTTGAAGCGTTCGCCGTCTTTCCAAAGCTGATGCGCGAACATTGGTGAGCAGAGCATGAGGAATGCTTCGTGATGGATGACAGCGCATTGTCCCCGGTCACATCACGCCAGGGAGGTCTAAAACAAATGATCAAGACCATTCTTGTTCCCACCGACTTTAGCGAGCATTCTCAGCGGGCGTTCGAACGGGCGCGCGATCTGGCAGAACAGCTTGAAGCCAAGCTCTACTTACTACATGTCCAGACCGAAAGCGCTCTAAGAATCGCCGTCAAGGAGGGACTGCTGGACGGCGCGTCTACAGATGAAAAGCTCTGCGAAGCCGTCGATCAGCTCATAGAGCAGCGGTTTTCGCAGGTGCTGTCGGGGTTCGATCGCTCGCAGATCGCCATTGAGCACACCTCACGACGCGGCGAACAAGCCGCGGTGATTGTAGCCTACGCGGCAGAAATAAGTGCCGGATTGATAGTTTTTGGGAAACCCGGGGCGGGGGTGGGTTTAAGTAATCAAAACAAAAGGGAAAAACGGGTCGGAAAAAGGTTTACGTCAAGGCCCCAAACCCGGCAAAAAATCGGAGGTTTGGGTATTCCGTGGGTTTATCCGGCGATGGCAGCACGCTCGCTGCCAGCTCTTATGACGAGGGCAGTTCGGCCCGATCGATCAACGGACCTCAGGATCGCGAGAGGCGAGGCTCCGGCGCGATCTATGTTTTTGCACGAACGGGAGGCTCCTGGACTCAGACCGCATATCTCAAAGCCTCGAACGTCGAGTTCATGGATTGGCTCGGATACTCGATCGCCATTAACAAGGATGGAAACACGATCGCCGGCGAGACGGCGGAGGGCCTTCAGCTCATTTACCGCGCGGATGGCACGGGCCGCGCGAAGGCGATCGACGGCGCCCAGCCCACCGACCATCTCGTGCAGTGGAGCGGCGACGGCAAGTCGATCGTGGTTCGCGGAGCCGAGGAGATGCCGTTGACGCTCTACCGGATCGATCTCGCCAGTGGAAGGCGTGAGCTATTCAAGCGGCTCGCGCCCCTCGATCTGACGGGATTCGTGGAGTTCCGCGCCGGGGGCGTCCGGATCACGCCCGCCGAACTTGAAGCGGAGGCCGCCGTGGATCAGGCGGCCCTCGAGCGGCGCCCAGGCGTCAACCGTCCAGCTGCCATCGGGCGCGCGCTGCGACAGGAGGAGAGGGTCATATTTGGTCTGGCGGATATCGAGCAAATTCTCGGCATTCACGAACAGGCTGATCCTGCCGAGAATGAGCTGGCCCATCGCACCCAATTGGAAATAGGGCCGGCCGCGGGTGCGA
>CAZOOE010000677.1:0-3421 GCA_964581275.1 uncultured Clostridia bacterium | reverse complement strand
CCATCACAAACCTGTCGTTTCTGAGCAGGCGATGTAGATTGTTGACCCCCGCCTCTGCCGCGTAGAAGCCGCTAGTCAAGTTCTTGAAGTTCGAGGTGATGGACTTGTCGGAGAGCGAAGTGAAAGTCACCGCGAGCGCAAGCATCAGCAGCAACGACATGATCAGCATCACACCTATCAACGCCATGCCTCGTTCATTCTCAGGTTGATAGGCCGTTGTGACATCTCTCGCAGCCATTTGCCGCGGTTGCCGTTGGTTGTAGCTCCCTCTCTTCAACATCGCATAGCCTCCCAGACTCGCTTTCTACTTTCTTGCGCACACGCCAGGGCCTGAACTCAATGAGTTTTTTATTCCGGTCTCGGGTTCAATCGCTCACCTAGTTTTGGTTGCTTACCGATCCGTCTGGTCTCATGGTTGTAGCCTCCGTTGCCAAACCCGCCTGATTCGTCACCGCTGCCGTCGGATCCGAACCCGCCTCGGCCACTTGACCCGGAACTCCCTGGGTATCCGCCACCACCGCCGTTTCCGCCAGAACCGTCGCCGCCGCCGTATCCGCTGCCGCCACCCGTGCCGCCGTCACCAGGAAGACCTGGCGAACTAGTGCCGCCTCCACCACCCGGAGATGATCCAAAGGCTCCTCCGGAAATGAACCTGGGCCGGATGACGCTGGCAAGAGTGACCAGGCGCTCGGCTTGCTGATCGCTCTTGATCTCGGTGCGTGCGGTCATAGTGACTTCAAGCGCCGAGGTCTTGTATTGCCTCGAGATGTTTTGCTGCTTAACCCACTGGCCTTCGACTTCGCCGTCTTTGACTTCCAGATAACGAACTTGAAATGCGACTACGTTTCGGGCGATGGTGATGGCCTGGCCATCATTCACAGATAACGCAAACACCGGGTGTTCGTGATCGGTCTTACGGTCGACGAAGTAGCGCTTGATGGTGCAAGGGCGCAGGCTAAACGATCCGCCTTCGTATATGCCTCCGAAGGCAACTTCCGGTTCAACGCCGCGATGCTCAACGGGTTCGAAACTGACGCCAACCGCGCCTTCCGCGGTAAGCTTCGCGGACTTGATCTTGATGAAGTCGAACTGGAGAGATCCATCTTGAAGCGAAGCACTGATCAGAAACTCCTCGTCCGGCAACAGCGCGTTGATCACCGACATCGGCTCGATGCGAGAAGCGCCGTTCGGCAGGATCTCAACATAGCGATCGCCAGTAGAGAACGGTTTGTTCGAGGCGGCGGTCAGCGGAAGCGCTCCCGATGGTAGTTTCGATTCGGTGTCCGAGGAAACAATTGTGACTTCGTCGGTCTTTCCTTCAGGACCGTTGTAAGAGTAAATCGAGCGGAACCGCGGGCCGAGGCCCAGCGCGTTCTCTTTCGATTGCTGTATGTCACGCGTAAGGAAATCCATCAGCAGCCGCGCGTTCTGATCCATCTCCGACACACCTTGCTCGGTGCGAAAGATGGTTTGGCTCTTGCCAAGCAGGGCAACCACTGAGCCGATGATCAGAGTGAACACCGCCATTGCTATCATCAGCTCGGCCATCGTAAATCCGCGCTGGGCCCTGCGAGACCACACGCCCGAGGCAGCATTCTCGCGAGCTCGCATCCGCGGGTCTTCGATCGACGGTTTGCTGTTGACTGTTGTCGTCATGAATTCTTCCTCTCGGCTATTGATTGGTCATCACCGTGAACAGATCGACCAGCTCCGGCGCCTTGCCCGCCGGCGGATTTTCGCTCTTCACACGTACGGCTATCGTCAGGCGTCGGTCCGCCGGGTTCTGCTCGCTGCTGGACATGATCACCCAGCGTCGCGAGTAGGTAACTCGATCGTCGCCAAAGGGATTCGCGGCCACGATTGTTCCATCGGGCCTTCGGGTCTCCGCCGTGCCATTCGGGTTGAGTACAGTCACCGTGCCTTCGGGCTCGACATCATCGCGGCCCGCAATGATGATCTTGTCGAAGTAGTAAGACCCGTCGCTCGCGGTGGCGTCGTATTCTATGCTACCGACTATGTAGGCATCGTCGGGCCCGTGACTGCCCGGATTAGCGGTCATTCTCGCGGGGTCGACCAACCGCTGAAAGGAAGCGGCTCCAAGCGTCTCCAGTTTGTCCTGGGCGAAGGTGGTGGCGGTCGTGAAGTTGCGCGAGCTGGCGTTTGTTTTCATCGCCAGGGTAAACATGCCGGCTATGCTGACAAGCCCGACCACCGTGACCATCATTGCAATGACGGCTTCGATTAGGGTGAAGCCTGCTGCGCTGCTGCCAACAATTCGCGCCTTGCAATTTAGTGCCTCTGTTCTCCGATTAAGTGATGCCATCTTTGACTCTGCTCTTCACTGGTTGGCGTCGCACTTCGGCTAAGTACGATCGTCTCGCTTCGCCTCCGAAACGGTTACCTGACCAGTCGGCGATACAGTCACGAACAGGTAGTAACCATCTGATCCGTTGAGTCGAATCGTCGGGCTTTCCTTCGGCATCGGCGTGATCACGCCGCGGCCATCGAAGGCGATCTGTTTGGGAGCATCGGAAGAAACGCTGACCCCGCCTGGCAATTGCACCATGCCCATGTTTTGCGGCGGCGTCCTGCCCATAGGGTCGTACTGCTCTATGTCGACGCGCTGCAATTCCGCGACAGACACGCCAGCCAGAGTGTTATTCGAAGTCGCCAAATACCTCGCTCGCTGCAGCGCGGTCGCCACATTGCGGCCGCCAACGCCCAGTCGGTACATTCTCATGTAAGCAATGACCTGGGGCACAACAAACGCCGCGATGACGCCAATGATCAATAGAACTACCGCCATTTCTATGACCGAGAAGCCGCGTTGCCGTTGCTTTATTCCTGAATCGCTGACCAGCTTTGATCGAAACATATGGTTACAAAATGTGGCAGAAGCGTACTTACACTTCGTGGTAATCGTTCTCAGAGAAAAGTCCCTGAGCCGGCGCTTTCTTGCGCCTACTACAATGAATAAGGGCGAGTTAGTGTTGGGGACCGTTGGGGGTGAGGACCGAAGGCGGACATTGAGAAGGCAATCGTTATTCCGCGCGGAACCTGCCCAAAGGAGATATCTGTGAGGGCAGCTTAACCTGGGAACGCAGGCATACCTGCATGCTGCCGGTCGGTTGCGACGAATAAACAAGAGGCAGGGAAGGATGCATGCGCTCCCAGGAGCGAGGGCTAGTGCGTCACGCGGATCTTTCTTGTAGACTTGTCGGGGACGCGGATTCGAAAAGAGCAAAGCTGCATGGTCACGACAATAGGCGACAAGGAACAAGTCTCAACCGACAACCTGGACTTGATGCTGGCGGTCCTCCCCGAGCCGATCCGCGAAGCCCTCGCTCGCGCCGGCAACATGGATTCGCTGGTGGAGGTAGTGCTCGATGATCCTTCCAGCGATCCGGTCCGCCCGTGCGCT
>CAZOOE010000676.1:0-3424 GCA_964581275.1 uncultured Clostridia bacterium | reverse complement strand
TGGATCGACGAACCCGTCGGTCGGACAAAAGCTCCCTCCGACGACATCATCCGCGATTAGCTGCGGAACTGTCTTCACGATGTCTTCGCGGGTGACCATTTCTGCGTTGTTTAGACCGCAGGCCCGCTGCTGCCGGAGATTGGCTTTGAGGTAATCGAGGTGTCTTTCATTCGTCGCAACGAACAGATAGCCGTGCGCACGGTAGCCCGCTGTATGACCGGTCACTTCTTCAAACTTTGAGAAGAGGTCAATCGAGTAAAGCGACATCTTGATGTTGATGGGAGTTGCAAATTGAGCGCGGACGCCGCCCATACTCTTGGCAGTAGAACCCATGCCCGGCTGTTGTTCGCGCTCGACGATCAGGACATTCGTGCAGCCAGCCTCGGTCAGGTGATAAGCCACGCTGGACCCAACAATGCCCCCCCCGATAATCACCACATCTGCTGTATTGGTCATAGGAAGTCAGTAGTCCGTAGTAGTCAGAAGTCCGTGGTCAGTAGTCAGTTGGCCCGTAGAAGTATTCACAAACATCCTCGTGCTCGCAACTGACTCCTGACTCCGACTCCCAACTTCTGACTCCCGACTCCCGTCCTTTACCCCTGACCAGCCTCCTTTTGACGCCTCGTTGGCTTTTGTATTATTCTCAAGCGAAGGAGTACTTGCAGTATGAGGAATCGGGCGCTGCCCTTGCTTGCGATCGCAGTGATTGCGTTGGCAACACTGGCTGGCGGCTATTATGGGTCGGCGCGCCCCGCGCACGTAACCGAAGCCGACTCTGCTCTGACCGATCAACTCGCGGATGATTTCAAGGAAGCGATCTCCGAAATACAGGAGAGCTATGCCGGGAAGACTGACCTCGAGTTGCTTGGCAAGAACTCCATACAAGGCATGCTCCATCAGCTGGATCCACATTCTGCATTCTTTACCAAAGCCGAATTTGACGAAGTTCAAACCGAACAAAGCAGCCGAATCTACGGCATCGGCGTCACGATTGCCAAGCGCTATGATCACGTCTACATTCTCTCCGCGACTCCGGGCGCGCCCGGGCATCGTGCGGGGCTTCGCTACGGTGACGCGATAGTGGCCATCGACAAACAGAACGTCGACGAATGGACAAGCCAACAGGTTATGCATCGCGTGCGAGGCGAAAAGGGCGAGCCGGTTGAGATAACCATCGAGCGTGCGGGCACGCCCAACCCGATCACCGTGCGTGTGCGACGTGACGAAGTGAAGCTGCCCTCGGTGCGAAACGCCTTCATGGCGGGGCAGGGGGGCACCGGCTACATCGCCTTGACCGGCGGCTTCTCCAGCAAGACTGACGAGGAACTGACCGAGGCGCTGACCCAGCTTAAGCAAGATGGTATGCGCCAACTTGTTCTAGACCTCCGAGGCAATCCAGGCGGGCTCCTGGATGAAGCGATCAAAGTCTCCACCAAATTCCTTGCGCCCGGCGAGAAGATTTTGGAGGTCCGCGGGCGAGACGAGGAATCACCTGCGCACACCTACGCGGTTCCAGACAACAACGAACCCGAGACAATTCCCATGGTGGTATTGGTCGATCGCCAGACCGCTTCGGCTTCTGAGATTGTAGCCGGCGCGTTGCAAGACCACGACCGCGCGCTGATTGTAGGAGAAAACACCTTTGGCAAGGGGCTTGTGCAGGGAGTGTTTCGCCTGTGGGGCGGCACCGGGCTGGTGCTTACTACCGCAAAGTATTACACCCCGACCGGGCGCTCGATACAGCGGAACTACGCGAACGTTTCTTTTTATGACTATTACCTGAACCGGAGCGAAGACCAAAACGCGCCGAACACCCCGCCGCACGGCGACGCACTTCGCACCGATCTGGGCCGCATGGTGTACGGCGGCGGCGGCATCACCCCCGATGTGGAGATCAAGACACCGCCGTTGTCCAGCCGGTTGTTTTACGGGATATTCGACTTCGTTCGTCAGTTGGTCGCGGGCCAAATGCAAGGCTTGCGCGCGTATCGGATCGCCGAGTGTCAGAATAAGACCAAGGTCTCGCCTGAAGATATCAATCGTTTCCCGATCACCGATGAACTGCTCGCTGCGTTCCGACAATACATATCGAACAAGCCGCAGTTCAACGTTTCGGAAGAGCGCATCAACGCGAACCTGAACTATATCCGCACGCAAATGCGTCGTGAGATCATGACCGCTGCTTACGGGCCGGAAGCGGGCGAACAGGTCTATCTGCTAGACGATGTCCAAATTCGAAAGGCGTTTGAATCGCTTGACCGCGCGCGTGTTCTCGCCGAAAACGCAAGTCGCCATCGCGGCGAGAGGCAATGAACGGACGCACTGACGTCAGCCCGGTTCTCCGATGAAAAGTAAGCCTCGCATCTGTGCGCTAATTCCTTCAGAGCGTCAAGGAACAAGGAAAGGGCCGTTCACGTTTTCTGCGATTCGCAGGCCCGAGAGAGCCTGAAGGCCGAACTGACCCGCCGTCAAACATAGAAGGCCAAAGAGACTTCTCACTTCAAGGCTAAGCTTGCTCGGAGTGTCCTCGGGTTGAACTTTTTCCAGACGGTGTGATAAACCGCGTCTGTGCGAGCGGGCGACGCCCCGCTCATCTTTCATCATTCTTCCCCTGGCGAGGCGCACTATGATTTCGGAAAAAGACATAACTATCAGACCTGACACCGCCGCGAGACTCGGACCACCTATATTTCCGACCAATTCGGTCGAGTTCGTCAACGCGCTTTCGCACTACTACCGGGGCGAAATGGCTCGAATGATGAGCTGGCGCGACCGGCTCGACCGCACCACCAACTGGGCGATCACCGGAGTCGGCGCGATGCTGTCGATCTCACTGTCGTCGGCGCAGTCGCATCACGGGGTGTTATTGTTCGCTATGGTGCTCATCTTCCTGTTACTGTTCATAGAGTCGCGGCGGTATCGATTCTTTCACGTCTATCGCAGCCGCGTGCGCCTGATCGAGCGCAACTACTACGTTCGGATCTTTGCGCCGCGCGATCTGGTTGACCCCGCGCATTGGATGAGTCAGCTCGGCGAAGACCTGCGGCTGCCGCGGTTTACTATCAGCAGCACTCAGGCGATGGCCAGGCGTTTGCGGGGCAATTACATGTGGCTATTCTTGATCCTGATGCTGGCCTGGCTGCTTAAGACTACCACCAGCATGTTACAAGCTTCCGGCGCGGCCCAGATCGTTCACTCAACCGGCGAGTTGTTCAAGAACGCGGCGATAGGCTATGTGCCCGGTTGGGTTGTGGTGGTCCTCGTTCTATCT
Organism: uncultured Clostridia bacterium; assembly: GCA_964581275.1. Taxonomy (GTDB): domain Bacteria; phylum Acidobacteriota; class Blastocatellia; order UBA7656; family UBA7656; genus Onstottus_A. Next base: position 153 of record CAZOOE010000676.1, on the reverse strand, counting down.
TTCTATAGCTGGATGTTCTACATAATGGTCAAGCACAGAGAGGCTAGCGGCTAGCTCGCATATGGTGAGGTGCACGTTTAAGGGAGCAGCGGGGTAGGAGGGCGGAGGAGGGGGAGTGGAGGAGCAGAGGAGTGGAGGAGGAGGCGAGGAGGG
>CAZOOE010000675.1:0-3428 GCA_964581275.1 uncultured Clostridia bacterium | reverse complement strand
GAACATATTTCCTGAGGCGGGCGATGGAGGCGCTCGAGATCACAATTCAACTGATCCCCGAGTCCGTCCCTGCTTTGTCGGAACTTGGTTACGTTTACGAAGCCGATAAGCAGTATCAGCAGGCGCTGCGGATATATGAGAAGGCCTTTGCCGCGTCCGGTGACGCTGCGATCAAGGAAAAGGTTGACAGGGTTCGAGCGCTGGCATCACAGCAACCATGAGGCTGAGAGAATGCTTGGGATTCAAAATTCAGAGGTCAAGAACTAAACGACGCCAGAGCATCGGGTTCATTGTCAAAAGTCTCGAACACCGTAATGAGCTTGGTTATCGCAAGCAGGTCCTGGATGCGTTTAGTCAGATTCACCAGCTTCAAGCTTCCGCCCTCGCGTTTCGCCGTAGTGTAGCTGCTGATGAGCGATCCCAGGCCCGCCGAATCGATGTAGTTGACCTCGGCCAGATTCAACAGTATCCGCCGCTGCCCGTCAGCGAGCAGGTCCTTGATTCGTTCCTTCACCTGCAGATCGCCTTCTCCCAGCACGACCTTGCCTGATAGATCAAGAATGCTGACTCCTCCAACAACCCGCTCTTTGATGTCCATAACCGCCTCCTAAGCGTTCTTCAGGTTGGTGAAACTATCACAGCGGTGCCGCGAAGGTAAAGGAATCAGCACAGGATTGGGCAAGGAATCAGCACATGATTCGGCCGTGTTGTTGAACCTTATGTTCGTCCAAGGGTTGTGAATAGCCACCGCGTCCAGGGGCACGCGGCCGCTGACGCCCGTCAAGAATTTCGTTTATGCGGACATGCTAGGAGCGATTCTTACAAGTTGCTTAGCGATCTATCCTACTTCTATCACCAGGTTCAGCCATGGATCTACTTCGACTCCGCACCGCGGTGGAATCAACGTTGTGGAGCTGTACTCAGTGATGATCGCCGGTCCAGCGAACTTAGTTCCGGCGGCCAACTGGTCGCGTGCAAGAACCGGAACACGGACCGCGCGCTCCGTTAGATAGACGACCTCGGTGTTTGAAGCGATTACGCGGTGCGGCCTGCCCTGACGCTGACGTTCGATGCGAGGCTTCTGAGTCACGCCGGCCGCGCGGAGGCGCAGCGATACCACTTCGATGTCCCGCGAGCTGTCCGCGTAGCCATACCGTTCACGGTGCGCGGCGTGAAACATTGACTCGAAACGCTTGCTCCAGGGGACGTCGATCTCGAATGACTGGCCGGCGTATCGCATCGCGGCCGACCGAGTCAGCTTCAACCGATCCTTGCCAAACCCTTCGTGCTTCAAGGCTCGTATCGCTTCTCGTTCGAGCACAGCAAAGCCGCGCTCAAGAATTCGCATATCGAGCCCGGCGGTCTTCATCATCACCGTGCGCGAATAGTCTTTGACTACATCGCCAAGCAACACCCCAAGCGCTGAAAGTGTGCCCGGCGAACGCGGCACGATCACCCGGGGGACCCGAAGCGCCGCGGCTAGATCGCAGACGTGCAACCCGCCCGCGCCGCCGAAACTCACCAGGGTGAACAATCTTGGATCTTGACCTCGTTCGACTGATACCACCCGAAGTGCGGCTTCCATGTTTGCATTTGCCACTCGAATGACTCCGAGCGCGGCATGCTCGGCACTGACCGGTCTCTCTGCGAAGCGAGCCATCTCTTTAGCGAGCCGCCACAGGACGGATCTTGCGCGATCGAAGTGGATCGGCATCTCGCCGCCCAGAAGGCCCGAGCCGCCAAAACGGCCAAGCACGAGATTCGCGTCAGTGACCGTGACTTCTTCCCCGCGCCCGTAACAAGCTGGTCCGGGTTCGGCTCCGGCCGATTCGGGTCCCACGCGGAGCGCTCCGGCGGCGTCGACTCGCGCGATGGATCCGCCACCCGCGCCCACGGTGTGAATGTCGATCACCGGCACCGCCACCGGCAAACCGGCGACCAGAGCCTCATTGGTAGTGCGCGCCTCTCCGCGGCAAAGGGCGACATCGGTCGAGGTGCCTCCCATGTCGAAAGTAATGATGTCACGTATTCCTGCGGCGGCGCAGACTCGCAACGCGCCCACAACACCTCCGGCCGGGCCCGAAAGAATTGCTCGGACCGGTTCGGCAGCAGCAGTCGAAGAGGACACCGATCCGCCGTTGGATTGCATAACTCGCAGTCCGTAGCTCGTTGCACCTGGGAGCGCAACAATCCCTGCCCGCTTGCTTTCGCAAACCGTCTCGTTTCTCAGAGAGCGTGCCTTCGGTGGGGCAGGCAGGCAGGGATGTCCGCGCTCCCAGGCTACGGACTGCAATCCATCTGCCAGCGCGCTCAAATAGCGAGACATTAACGGCACCAGATAAGCGTTGATAACAACCGTTGATGTTCGTTCGTACTCGCGGTACTCGGGAAGTATCTTGTGAGACTGCGAAACCGGAATGCCGATTGTTTCGAGCGCTCGGGTGATGAGTTGTTCGTGCGCCGGGTTCGCAAACGAGAACAGCAGGCAGACTGCGGCAGACTCGACCCTGGGCTTGTGATTGGAGATTACCTTGACTACCTGTGCGACAGAGTGTTCATCGAGCGGTGTGATGAGTTCGCCAGCCGTACCTGTTCGCTCGCTCACCCCAAGTCGCAGCTCGCGCGGCACGAGCGGCGCTGCCCTTGTGACCATCAAGTTGTAAAGATCCGGACGAGCCTGCCGGCCTATCTCAATTACATCTTCGAAGCCTTCGGTCGTTATCAGCGCGGTACGGGCTCCCTTGCGTTCCAGCAGCGCGTTGGTGGCTACCGTCGTGCCGTGGACGATTTCAAATGCGAGCGTCTCGTCGTCTGCGAGTATCCGGGCGATCCCGGACAAGATTGCTTCTGCGGGATTGTGTGGAGTGGAGGGCGCTTTGAAGGCGGCCAGGGTTGAGCCGCGCGCGGCGACGAAATCGGTGAACGTACCGCCGGTGTCTATTCCGATCCTGATGGGATCAGGCGAACTCTTCTGCTTGCGCGGGCTCATTCACTATCGATGCTGACAAGGTGCACGTCGAAATGCAGCGCCTCGCCTGCGAGCAGATGATTGGCATCGAGGGTTACCTCGTCGCCTTCGACATCGATGATACGGACCGTCATCGACTCTCCGTCGGGCAGCTCCATTTCGAACGCCAGACCGATGGTTGGCGCGGTGTGTGCAGGGAACGCGGTCTTGGGCACTACCCTCACCAGGTCTTCGTAGTATTCGCCGTAGGCTTGATCGGCGGGTATGTTTATCTGGCGGCTCTCACCAGGTGCCATGCCGCGCACGCCGTCATCAAAACCCTGAATGACCTGGCCCTCGCCAACCTTGAAGCTGAGAGGTTCGCGGCCTTCGGACGAATCAAACACCGTACCGTCATCAAGCGACCCTTTGTAGTGCAGGGTGATGGTGTCGCCTTCCTTTACCAGTGCCATATGAGCCC
>CAZOOE010000674.1:0-3436 GCA_964581275.1 uncultured Clostridia bacterium | reverse complement strand
GAACCGCTGCGGTGACCGGTTTGGCGTTGATCAGATCGCGCGGCATCGCGGTCTGCATCTCCTGATGGATCGACATCTTCTCTTTGATCGCGCGCTCCATGCGAACGAGCCCGATTCGAAACTGATTTTCAAGAAGCTCGCCAACGGCTCGGACTCGACGGTTGCCCAGATGATCGATGTCGTCCGCTTCGCCTATGCCTTTGCGCATCTTGAGCACATAGGCGATCACATCGACGAAGTCACGAGTTGACAGAGTCTGTTGATCCAAACGATCGCGCTCGGGTTTCCCGAGTTTGATATTGGCTTTCAGTCGCCCTACCCGTGAGAAATCGAATTTGCGTTCGTCGAAGAACATCCCGCGGAACAGATTCCACGCGGTGAGGATCGTCGGCGGGTCGCCGGGCCGCATCTTGCGATATATCTCGAGAATCGCATCGCGAGGAGTCTTGACCGAGTCTTTCTTGAGCGTTTGGCTGACAACAACGCCAACATCGTCTCGCTCCGGGAAGATTATCTCGACATGACCAACGCCCGACTCTGCGATCTGTTGCCACTCGCGCGAAGTCAGCTCGGTGTTCGCTTCGGCAATAACTTCGCCGGTGTCGGTGTTAACCACGTCTTCGTTGAGGAACGCGCCCTCGATCTCTTGCGGGTCAACGATCACGGTCTTGATTTTTGCCTTACGAAGCGCTTCGATGTCGCGTTTGGTGAGCTTCTTCGCGTGCGCGCCACCTCGCACGACAGTCTCGCCCGAGCGATCCTCGACAGTCTCTGCAAGATGCAGACCCACGAGTCCTTCTGACGGCTCGAAATGCAACTGGCCATCTTTGAAGGTCGCTTTTTGCGCGGTGTAAAACATTCGAAGCACCTCGGCGTCGGTGAAGCTCGCTCGCTTGATCTCGTCTTCCAGGTGCGAATCAGTGCCCACGCGGTCGATATCGACCTTCTCCATCAAACCTAACGCGCGAAGGAAAACCGTTCCCAGGAATTTGCGCTTGCGATCGATGCGCACGTAGAGCAGGTTCTTGGCGTCGTATTCGAACTCGACCCAGGAACCTCTATACGGGATTACTTTCGCCAGGAAGTAAGTGTTGTTGTTCTCCTTCTCGAAGAACACACCCGGCGAGCGGTGGAGCTGACTCACTATCACGCGTTCCGTTCCGTTGATGATGAACGTTCCGTTGTCGGTCATCAACGGAATCTCACCAAAGAAAACCTCCTCTTCCTTGATGTCGCGGATCGATTTCTGACCGGTGTCCTCGTCGGTGTCCCAAACCGTCAGGCGAATCTTTACCTTGAGCGGCACTGCGAAGGTCATCGACTTTTCCTGACACTCCTTCTCGGAGTGCTTATGCTGAAGGGTCACCGGTTCGCCGCAGTTGTCGCACAGGACAGGCGAGACAGTGTTCATTGTCCCGCATTGAGGACAGGTCTGCTCTTCGGCTGCATACGGGTTGACTCGGAGGATCGCGCCACAAGACCGGCAGTTGGTCCGCAGATGATACAGCCCTTCGAGCTGCCCACACTTGCACTGCCAGTTGCCGATTGAGTACTCGACAAACTCGAGCTGCGATGTCTCGCGAAAGTCTGTGATCGGAAACACTGACCTGAATACAGCCTGGAGTCCGGTGTTCTCACGCTCCGCCGGAAGCAGATCCATTTGAAGAAACCGGTTATATGATTGTCGTTGAACCTCGATGAGATTCGGTATTCTAATGGCCGTTTTGATTCGAGAAAAATCGTACCGCTCTCGGCCTATGCCGTTTCCAGTATTCGCTAGTGCTGACATATCTCTCCTCGGTTAGCAGGCAGGAAGAAGACACTTGCAGCGGGACGCACGAATCCCAGCTTTGTTGGGAGGTGGTTGTCCACGCAAAACGGGGTAGTTCACGCGAGGAAATCTCTCAAAACCGGACCGTTTGATACCCGCTGCAAGCTCAAGACAATTTACAACTAAAAAGGCGAAGCACGGCCGAAGACACTTTCCCCGACCGCGATCTCCGCGTATTTTTGAGCGCCAAATAAACTTTATTCTCGTCGCCGCCCTATACGTTGCTATGACCAGATACTACACAACGAAACGCCATCGGTCAAGGTCGGTTTGAATAGGACCTATGCGACCATAGGTCCTATACGATACTATTTGAGTTCGACGGTCGCTCCGGCGTCGGTTAGTTTCTTCTTGAGAGCTTCGGCCTCATCCTTGGGAACGGCTTCCTTGACTGCCTTGGGTGCCGCCTCAACAAGGTCCTTTGCTTCCTTCAACCCGAGCGCGGTGATCTCGCGCACGACCTTTATGATCCCGATCTTCTTGGCGGGATCGGCCATGCCCGTCAGCATAACGTCGAACTCGTCCTTCTCCTCGACCGCCGGGGCAGCCGCCGCACCGGCTCCCGCAGCTGGGGCCGCAGCTACCGCGGCAGCCGCAGCCGAAACGCCGAACGTCTCTTCCATCATCTTGACCAGCTGCGATGCCTCCAATAATGTGAGGTCTTTCACCTGATCAACTATACCCTGAAGCTTCTCTGACATGACTTTCCTGTCCTCCTGGATTACTTCCTGGCGCGTGAAGGCACTTTTTTAATGCCCCAATTGTCGGCCGCAACACCGGCGCATCTCCGGCTGCCACGAGCCATCCAAGCCGCTGCACTGACATATCACCGAGCGGCGTTACTATCGCGACAACCGAGCGCGAGCCTCCACAAGCCCGAACCCGATTTGGATCGGGAAGTGATGCAGTGTTGGTCCACTTGGCCCTGGGGCCGCCGACCAAAGCCGCGCCACTCCGCAATCCCTAACCCTGCGATTCCTTTTGAGCGCGGACCTGGTCCATCACGATTACCAGATTCCGCGCAACCCCGGCAGTCACCACTGCAAGTCGCTGGGCGCTGCTATTAATCAAGAACATTACCTTCGAGACCAGTTCTTCCTTAGAAGGCAGGTTCGAGAGTGACTCGATGTCCTTGACATCGAAGGCCTTGCCTTCGACCACCGCCGCCTTGAACGAAAACACCGGACTTTCTTTCGCCCACTTCGAAAGCAGCTTTGCCAGCGCCACCGGATCACTCTTTGAAAGCGCTACCGCGGTTGCGCCTTCGAATTGCCCTTTCACCTGCTCGATCGCCGTGCCCTTTGCAGCGCGAATCGCTAGCGTGTTCTTAACCACCCGGTAAGATATATTCGCCTGGCGAAGCTCACGACGCAGCCGCTCGTCCGCGGACACCTTGATCCCTTGAAACCCGACCAGAAGCGCGTTGGGTGATTCTTCGAACTCGCGATGAAGCACCTCGATCTCTTTTTCTTTCTGAAGTCTTGTCTTCACGATTCAATCCCCTGTTCTATTGGGCAATAGGCCCTACAGGTCAGATTGTCCCTGTAGGTAATCCTGAGCTAAAACTCGGCTGTATTCAGCTTGATGCCCGGGCCCATGGTCGAC
>CAZOOE010000673.1:0-3436 GCA_964581275.1 uncultured Clostridia bacterium | reverse complement strand
TTTTAACAGCAAAGGCCGTGTCTCTGTGTTTGATTCTTTAAATCGGAACCGACGGCGAAACCGGTCACGTTATCGGGTACGCCGGTGAGACGATTCGCGGCCTGACGATGGAAGAGCGCATGACCGTTTGCAACATGTCGATCGAAGCTGGCGCGCGCGCCGGAATGATCGCTCCCGACGACAAGACTTATTCCTATCTGGAGGGACGCGCGTTCGCACCGAAAGGCAACGCGTTCGAGGCCGCAGTCGCGCACTGGAAGACGCTGCCCACGGACGCCGGCGCAGCGTTTGACCGTGAGCTGACTATCGACGTTTCCTCGCTTGCACCTCAGGTGAGCTGGGGAACGAACCCCGGAATGGTTACCGATGTGACCGGGACGATTCCCGATCCTGAATCGATGCCCGACGACAACGCGCGCAAGGCTGCCAGACGCGCGCTCGAGTACATGGCATTGCAGCCTGGGACCGCGATTCAAGAAATAAAGGTTGATCGAGTGTTCATCGGTTCGTGTACCAACTCGCGTATCGAGGACCTTCGTTCGGCGGCGAGTGTGATCAAGGGTAAGAAAGTCGCAGTCGGACTCTATGCGATGGTCGTGCCGGGTTCGCAGAAGATAAAGCAACAGGCGGAGCGAGAAGGACTGGATCAGGTTTTCCGGCAGGCCGGGTTCGATTGGCGAGAGTCGGGCTGCAGCATGTGCCTCGGCATGAACCCGGATATTCTACAGCCGGGCGAGCGATGCGCGTCGACTTCGAATCGCAATTTCGAGGGCCGCCAGGGCCGGGAAGGCCGAACCCACCTTGTCAGCCCCGCGATGGCAGCAGCGGCAGCGATCGCCGGTCACTTTGTGGATGTTCGTGAGTGGGATTGAACGTAACGAACCACGGGGAACACTGGGATAACGGGAGATGCAAAATACATCTGTGATCCCCGTGTTCCCCGCGGTTGAAACTCTGGCAATCGAAAATCCAAGATGAATTCATTTTCAAGTCACACCGGTCTGGTTGCGACACTTGATCGACTCAACGTCGACACCGACCAGATAATTCCAAAGCAGTTCCTCAAGCGGATCGAACGGACAGGGTTCGGTCAATTCCTGTTTTACGACTGGCGATTCAACGCCGACGGATCGGTCAAGCCCGAGTTCGAATTGAACCAACCTCGCTTTCGCGGGGCTACTATTCTGTTGGCTCGCGCGAACTTCGGTTGTGGGTCCTCTCGCGAGCACGCCCCCTGGGCACTGCTCGATTACGGGTTCCGCTCGATTGTCGCCCCGTCGTTCGCGGACATCTTCTACAACAACTGCTTCAAGAACGGGATGCTCCCGGTGGTACTCTCAGAAGTACAGGTCGAGGAACTCTTCGAACGGGCCGCCGGCAATCCAGGTTACCAATTGACGGTGGACCTGCAACGGCAGTGGGTGACTGATGACGGCGGTCTAAGGTTCAGCTTCGAGGTGGATCCCTTTCGCCGCGAATGCCTGCTCAAAGGTCTGGACGATATTGGGCTGACCCTCCAGCACGAAGACAAGATTCGAGAGCACGAAGCTCGGCGTGAGGTTCCTGGGTGAAAGTCCTCCATAACGACAACTTGATATCCCGAGGATCCGTCAAACCGATGTCATCCGTAGTCGATCATCAACCCCAACTCAATAGATCCCGATCGAAGTGATTTGCACGGATCCCTGAATGAACCATGGCCCTCACTTTTCCTGAACAATTCAACATGGCGACCTACTTCCTGGATGCGCGGGTCGAGGAAGGGCTTGGCGATAGGATTGCGGTTTATTGCGGTAAAAAACGGTACACCTATCGCGAAGTGCAGCAGATGTCCAATGAAGTGGGCAACGCGCTGCTGCGACTTGGGGTGGAGATGGAAGACCGGGTGCTGATGGTCCTGCCCGACTCGATCGAGTTCGTAGCCACCTGGTTCGGCATCGCTAAGATCGGCGCGGTCATAACGATGGTAAACACGATCCTTCCCTCGGCCGACTACGAATACTACCTCGACCACACGCGCGCGAAGGTTGCAGTTGTTGACGCTTCGGTTATGGAACGATTCACTCCCGCCGCTTCAACCTCGCCCTATCTAAAACACACGATCGTAGTCGGAACGAAAGTGTCCGGGAGTCTCGAAGGCCTGGAGGGACGTTCGTCGATCAGGTCTTTTGGGCGGGTGACGATGGAGGTGCCCGACACGCTAGAGACTGCGCCGACCACGTGCGACGACATAGCGATATGGTTATTCACATCGGGCTCGACCGGACACCCCAAGGCTGCGGTTCATCTTCAACACGACTTGCCGTACAACACCGAGTGCTACGCGAAACAGGTGTTGGGTATTACGAAAGATGACATCACGCTTTCGGTGCCGAAGCTGTTCTTCGGTTATGCGACCGGTACAAACTTGCTGTTTCCGTTTGCGGTGGGCGGTGCAACCGCCTTGTTTTCTGAGCGATCGTCTGCCGAGACGATGTTCGAGATGATCGAGAAATACCGGCCTACAATCCTGACCAGCGTTCCGACGATGATCAACGCGATGCTTCAGGTCGAAGGCGCAAGCGCTCGCTACGATCTTTCGTCGTTGCGATTTTGTCTCTCCGCCGGCGAAGCGCTTCCGCCGGAACTCTATCAGCGCTGGGTGGAAACGTTTGGGGTCGAGATCCTCGACGGCATTGGCTCGGCCGAGATGTTTCACATCTACATCACCAACTATCCGGGCGATGTGGTCCTCGGCAGTCTTGGAAAGATCGTTCCCGGGTACGAAGCGAGCATCGTTGGCGCCGAAGGCCGAGAAGTGGCAACTGGCCAAATGGGAACGCTTAAGATTAGAGGCGATTCAGCGGCGTTGTGCTACTGGAACGCGCACGAAGCATCCAAGGCGACCTTTGCGGGGGACTGGTGTACGACGGGCGATCAGTTGCGGGTGGACGAGCGCGGTTACTACTGGTACTGCGGCCGCACGGACGAGATGCTAAAGGTCGGCGGCATCTTTGTTTCGCCTACGGAGATCGAGAACTGCCTGCAGGAACACGAAGCGGTGCTCGAATGCGCGGTGATCGGAGCGACCGATGAACAGAAGCTGATCAAGCCGAAGGCTTTCGTTGTACTTGCCGATGGCTTCACCGCGGACGCCGAACTTGTAACTGAGTTGAAGGAGTATGTAAGGACGAGACTCGCCGGGTACAAGTATCCGCGATGGGTCGAGTTTCGAGAGGATCTTCCGAAGAACGACCGCGGGAAGATAGACAGAAGGGCGCTCAAAGAGCCGGCGCGGTGAGTATTTTGAAGGAAGGCCGAACTACGAACGCTTGTCACAGGAGTACCAATGACTGATCTTCGATTCCCGATTGGATATTTCAAACTCGACGGCCCCCCCACGGACGACGAGGTACTGCAAGCAATCAAACAGATCACCGAGGCTCCCGCAAAGCTT
>CAZOOE010000672.1:0-3444 GCA_964581275.1 uncultured Clostridia bacterium | reverse complement strand
CCAACAGCTCGCACGATAATGTTATCAGTTCGTGTCAGTCCCATCGATTCGTTCCCCCCTGTACGTTCTAGTATGATTAAAGTGTGATCTCCTGTGCCATTTTCCTGCCCTGCCTGTCAAGCGTCTGCGCAGAACAATGCAAGTTCTTTCACGATAAAGATCATTTGACGCATCACATGATTTTAATTACGAACTGGTTGCAAGTTTCAGCCCCCACAAAACTCTCGGCGGTTGATGAGCGTGAAGGCGACGAGTTTGAATCCACGAGGAGGAATCCGTTTAGTCTCAAAGCACAGCAGCAGACGTTTGCATTTATCCTCCCAGGCAAAGGTGCGCTCCACGAGGAAGCGCAGTTTGTAGAGCGTAGCATCAAAGAAGCGTTTGCGGCCCCGTTTGAGTTTTTGGCGGTTGCGCGGATTCTCCTTGATGTTCGGCTTCAGCCCGGTATTGAAGACGCCCTTGCGATTGGCTTTACTGTCAAAGCCGGCATCTAGAATGAGGGACATTAGCGTAATCTTGGCGCAATGCGTTGCCGCAACTCGTTATGATTCGGTGTTTTTTCGGGTGTCGTAATGCCTGTCTTCAGCGTAATTCGGCGTAATTGAAGGAGGCTCATATGGAACAGTACGCTTCCTCAAAGAGAACTATCAGCGAGGAGACTTTCCAAGAGATCGTTCGCCGCATTGTCGAGACAGTCGCACCGGAAAAGATCATCCTCTTCGGCTCTACCGTCCGAGGTGAAATGGGACCGGACAGCGATCTTGATCTCCTCATCGTAAAATCCAACGTCCACCGGCGGGTGACTGCACAAAAAATCGAGGAAAGTCTTATAGGAATAACCATCCCGCCAGACATCATCGTCGCGACACCTGAAGACATCGAGCGTCACAAGGACACGATCGGTCTGATCTACCATCTGGTGCTCAGGGAAGGAAAAGTTATCTATGCCCCCTAGTACTCAGTCAGTTTGAAAATGAGGGGTTGTCATTGCGAGCAAAGCGAAGCAATCTCCGTGGGGGGTGCCAGGTTGGCGAGATTGCTTCGGCGCTCCGCTCCTCGCAATGACCCATCAAATCCATACTGACTGACTACTAGCCTCGGCTCCGAACGTCTGACAGTGCAAGAGCCACTCATCCGTTACGCGGTCGAGATCGGCTGGGCCTACCTCCCGCCCGAGGAGGCGCTGATGCTTCGCCGCGGCGAGAGCGGTACGCTACTCTACCAGACCCTCCACGATAAGCTCATCGCTCTTAATCCTGGCGTGGTTACGGTGGACAACGCCGACCAAGTCATCACCAAGCTAGAGAGTGTCCGCAACAATATCGAAGGCGGCGCCGAAGTGTTGGCGTGGCTGCGGGGCGAGCGTTCGGTCTACCTCGAAAGCGAGAAACGCCAACGCAATGTGACCCTTATCGATTTCGAACATCCAACGAACAACCCTTTTTAAGTCACGGATGAGTGGCAGTACACTAATGGCCAGCACACCAACCGCGCCGATGCCATGTTCCTCATCAACGGCATTCCTGTCGCGTTGGTCGAGACTAAAGGCGCAAAGAAACGGGACGGCATCGACGAGGGAATCACCCAGATCCGCCGTTATCATCATGGGATGCCGGAGATACTGACGGCGCCGCAGGTCTTCGATGTTACTTACCTCATCGACTTCTACTACGGCGTTACCTGGAACCTCGACCGGAAGGACCTCTTCAACTGGAAGGATGAAGAACCGGGCAACTTCGAGCGCAAGGTCAAACGTTTCTTCGCACGGGAACGCTTTCTCAAACTCCTCGGCGACTGGATCGTCTTCTTCAAGAAAGACGACGAACTGCGCAAGATCATCTTGCGCCAACACCAGACCCGCGCCGTCGAGAAGGTGGTCGAGCGGGCGCTCGATCCTGTAAAAAGTACGGGTTTAGTGTAGCACACCCAGGGCTCGGGTAAGACCTTCACTATGATCGCGGCGGCTGAGCAAATCCTCGCTCATTCTGCCTTCGAGAAACCGATGGTCATCATGTTAGTGGACCGCAATGAATTGGAGAGCCAGCTTTTCGGCAACCTCAAGGCCTATGGATTGGGTTATTGATGCTTGTGCCGACAACGAGCGGCACGAGACATTTTACCGATTCTACAAAGAGCTAGAGACGCTCTATGAAATCATCTCGCCGGACGTGTTTCTGCGGAAGTACCTTGATGATTACGGCATGCTTTCGACCCTACACCAGATCGTCCATAATGCCTTCAGTAAGCAGGTAGCCCTCTACAAAGATCTCGCCAAGAAGACAGAATTTCTGGTTCGTGAGCGAGTCGAGAGCTATGGACTGACTACTACACTCCCGCTCGTCAAAATTAATGAGGAGACACTCGCAGCGTTGAAGAGCAAGGGGTCGTCAGATTCCGCAAAGATCCTCAACCTTGGCAAGAGCCTGGTTCGGACTGTAGCTGAAGAGGGAGAACAGCAGCCATATCTTATCCCTATCGGCGAGCGGGCGGAGACGATTCTCGAATCCTACGACGACCGATAGGTCAGTACACAAGAGGCGCTGCGTGAGTTGGAGAAGCTTCTCTCTGAGTTTGTACAGGCGCGCAAGGAACGCGAGAAGGCAGGCTTCAACCTCAATACTTTCACGATCTACTGGGTGCTGAAACAGGCAGGGGTCCCCGAGCCGGAACAGCTTGCCCTTGCACTGGAGCGGCCTTTAGGCGCTTCCCTTATTACAAGCACAATGCTGCCGCGCTACGCCAGCTCAAGGCCGAGATGTACAAAGTGTTCCTGCCCGCGGTCGGCAAGGAACGGATGGTGGAACTCGCGGAGCGAATTCTACGCCTGCAACGCAAACCGTAGGGACGACCCAGTTCGGGGGAGGGCGAGGCATGCCTCGCCCCTACACGAAGATAGGAGAGAAACGGCGAACGTGGCAACCCAGTGCGACAAGCAGGTCTTTGCCCGAGACCCCGCAGCTTTTAAGGCCGAGGTCCGTCGCTGGGCAGCGAAGATCGGCGTACAGCCCAAACGAGTACAAATCCAGCGCATGACGACGAAGTGGGCTTCCTGCTCACCTGCTGGCCGGATTTGCTTTAACAGTGATCTGCTTTCAGAGACTGCTGCGTTTCAGCAGGTGGTCATCGTGCATGAACTGCTCCACTTCCTCGTGCCCAACCACGGAAAGCTGTTCAGGAGTCTGATGGCGGCGTATGTGCCAGGGTGGGAGCAGGTGAGCGGGCCTCAGATCACTCGATGTCAATGACGACGAGAATCCACAACAGTCCAGACTGCAGACTCCAAACTGAAAGACCCCTTGGACTTTCTTCAAGCATTGCTGAGCTGTCCGCTCTCATGTGTTGCGGTAGGCGGCGCGTCGATGTTGAGCTTCTCCACTTTAACCTTGGCAATGCGCCGGCTGTCCATTTCCATAATCGTGAGCCGGTACCCTTCGTGTACTATGC
>CAZOOE010000671.1:0-3461 GCA_964581275.1 uncultured Clostridia bacterium | reverse complement strand
CGATGCTCGCGCGTAACCGGCTCTGATCCGTCTGTCACCGATTACCTTCTCGAACGGCCCGCGAGATGCCCGAACCGCCCGGCATGAAAATCCCGTCCGTGTCAGTGGTAATCCGACGCCACTTATTAGTGTTAATCTGATACCACACGATGGCCTCTCGGGTTTAATATGCGGTTCGACGGTCACAATCGTCACGTCCTCTTGCCATCAACGGCCTAGGACGAGCGCCACCGGGTTGGAATAAGCGACTCAATCGGGTGGCGCTTTTGCTTTTTGGCCCGAGCTACCTCTGGAATACCGTACACACGTTCGGTATTCTTCTTTCGCGATGAGCAAGAACGACGAACCGGAGGCGATTGACTGCTTCTTCTGTGGCGGCAGGATGGAAAAGAAGCATCGCATCGACAGTGTTCGATTTGTCCGCGTGCTGTGGCATTGCGCCAAATGCGGCAGACAGTATTGGAAGAATTACGGCGAGATCACGCTAGAGAGCAAACGTGATCGGAAGCGGTGGCATTGAGGTGAAGGCCGCTCGTGTACGCGAGCTGTCGAGGCGACAAGTGTGGACGGCTAGGAGTACTTCTGTTCGGCGTGTCGCGAATACGAGTGGGGCGGCAAGAAGATGTTTGCAGTACCGATGACGAGTTGAGCCGCCGTCGTGACTTCACGGCAAAAGAGGCTGTGTTCGGGCCCACGCAACCCGTTCGGTCGCTCCCCGGGCTACCATAAAGCACTTCTTGGGAATCGGCCGCAGTGCATCGCCACTTGATCCGCGACAGCCCCCGCTTTATTCCGGCTATCCGCAGATTAGCCTCTTCTGAACTGATTAATCGGCAGTTATTTTGTGGTAGGCTTTTCCGCAAGTGGAGCGTGCCACTCGGGCGAGGCGCGTTGTCTTCGGTGACAAACTCCGAGCCCGACCCGGTAGACACAGCCAGATTCGAGTTCATCCGTATTTAGAGGCTTCAGATGGCGACACCATTTCCTTCTCCTCTCCCAGATGGCGCGGCTTCTCTGGAATCGATCCTGTGCACGGAGCAGTTGCGTCGTCGCCCATCGCGCCCGCCAGATTACGAGAGGGAGAACCGCGCGCTTGTGGCGCTGAGGAGTGCGCTGGCTGACTCACCTCACACCATCCTTGAGACGCTGGCCGAAGCCATCCTGGAGGTCACTCAGTCCGACTCATCCGGCCTCAGTCTTCTAACGAAAGATGATGGGGGGAAAAGATTCTATTGGCCAGCCATCGCCGGCAGATGGAAACCCCATACTGGAGGCGGGACACCACGCGATTTTGGTCCCTGCGGAGACGTGCTTGATCGCAATTGTACCCTGTTGTTCCAACACTTCGAGCGGCGTTACCCCTATTTGATGCCCGTCGAGCCTGCTGCCGAGGAATGTTTGCTGGTTCCTTTTTACGTTGAGAGCAAGGCAGTAGGGACTATATGGGCGATCATGCATGATGATCGTCGCAGGTTTGACGCAGAGGATCAGCGCCTCGTGGAGTCTCTCGGACACTTTGCCTCGTCGGCTTATCAAACCCTGGCGCTTATCGAGGATCTCAAACACCAAGTCGCCGAGCGAGAGAAGGCGGAAAGAGCGCTGCGTGCACTAGCCAACACACTGGAAGAGCGGGTTCGAGTTAGGACTGAAGAGCTGGAACAGCGGAACAAAGAGATTAGAACACTTCAGGATCAGCTCTACAAAGAAAATATTGTTCTGCGAGAAGAAATCGACAAGGTGTCGATGTTCGAGGAGATCGTCGGAACTTCTGCTGTCTTGCAATTGCTTCTTTCTCGTGTATCCAAAGTCGCTCCCACCGATTCCACGGTGCTGATCACCGGAGAAACCGGCACCGGCAAGGAACTTGTCGCACGCGCCATCCACAAGCGGTCTCATCGCTCGTCACACGCATTTGTGAGCCTGAACTGCGCCGCAACCCCCCGTGACTTGATCGCCTCAGAATTGTTCGGCCACGAGAAGGGCGCCTTTACGGGGGCAACTCAGCAACGATTGGGCCGCTTTGAATTGGCCGCAGGGGGCACGATTTTCCTCGACGAAGTCGGAGAGCTCCCTGCCGAGACCCAGATTGCTCTCTTGCGTGTTCTGCAAGAACATGAATTTGAGCGTGTTGGCGGAACTAAATCCATCCAAACGGACGTCCGGGTGATAGCTGCCACGAACCGTGACTTGCAGTCTGCCATCACTGCTGGCGCTTTCCGTAGTGACCTATTCTACCGCCTCAATGTCTTCCCGATTGAGGTGCCTTCGCTTCGGGAGCGACAGGAAGACATTCCAGTTCTTGTTGCGTACTTCATCGACCGCTATGCGAGGAGAGCGGGAAAGAGTTTCCGCACGGTGAGCACAAAGAGCCTGGAGTTATTTCAGTCCTACCCGTGGCCTGGCAATATTCGCGAACTTCAGAACGTTATCGAACGATCGGTCATCCTGTGCGACACGGAGACTTTCTCGGTGGACGAGAGCTGGCTCTCGCGGCAGCCTCCTGTAAGCGAGCCGAAGAGCCAGCCGGAGCTATCCCGAAAACTTGCTGTCCGGGAGAGGGAGATGATTGAGACGGCCCTACGCGAAAGCGAAGGACGGGTTTCCGGAGTGTCAGGCGCGGCTGCCAAACTCGGTATTCCTGGATCCACTTTAGACTCGAAGATCCGGTCACTCAAGATCGATAAGAATCGCTTCAAGACTATCGACCCCGCCACGGATAGCGGTTAAGCGCCTCCTGCGGGCACGCTTGAAAAGCACGGTTTCGAACTTTCGGAAATTTCCGAAAACTCGAAACGCGACCTTCAATTCCCTAGCACTATTTTCAATCACTTAGCGTTGGCCTTGTGATTGCCATCCCATTGGTATGGGACGGACACCAACGAGACGGGGATTCTACCGAGCGAGCGGATGCTGAGGATCACGAGGCTCGCGAATGGAGAAGTGGTCTTCAGGCTCATCGGCCGAATGGGGGCAGGAGATATAGGTGAGCTGGAGACTCTGCTCAGTGCAGAAACCGGTGGACGCCGTATCGTTTTTGACCTGAAAGACCTGATGCTGGTGGATCAAGGCGTTGTCAGTTTCTTGGGACGCTGCGAAACGGATGGCATCGAGATCGAGAATTGCCCGGCCTTTATCCGGAAGTGGATTGAACGGGAAGATAACGTTAACGACTCAAAAGGAGACACCATGACGCAAACAAATCCTACACAACAAGGCAGCGCACAGGCAGCTGACAAGTATGCCATTCGTCCGTTTCAGGTGGTGAGTGTTTCGGAGGCCGAACTGACCGATCTCCGCCGACGGATTAACGCCACTCGTTGGCCGGAGCGGGAAACGGTCACGGATGCATCCCAAGGAGTACAACTGGAGACGACTCAAAACCTAGCACGCTATTGGGGAACAGAATACAGCTGGCGCAAGTGCGAAGCATCGCCCTCGATCATCGGTAGCTCGGCCGAAAG
>CAZOOE010000670.1:0-3480 GCA_964581275.1 uncultured Clostridia bacterium | reverse complement strand
GACGGTATGCCCACCTCAGCACACCGAAACCGCCCGTGAAGGCGCCGGAGATCTGGGGGTACGGAAGGAGGGAGTTGTACGTGAGCGATCCCGACGGCTACAACCTGGGCTTTCAATGGCCGGCATCGCAGCAGATGAAGGACGAATGGCGCGAGCGCTACGGCATCGACGCAAGCGGTACACTGACGGCGTGAACGGCATCTTGAGTCATAGTGACAATTCCAGCTTGGCGATGATTCGATCCAAAATGGCTTCGGGCGAAAGCTCGATATCGATTACGATCGCTTCGGAGTCCGTGGGTTCTTCCAGGTCGCGGAATTGGCCAGCCAAGATGTGTTCGTCGGCGAAGTGGTTCTTGCGCGAGTGCAAGCGGCCGGCGATGAAATCGTACGATTCCTTCAGATAGACCACTTCCATGTCGATTCCGTCCGCCAAGCGAGCCCGATACGTCTTTTTGAGGGCAGAGCAGCCCAGTATGGCGTTTTGCTTTTCGTTCTGCAGCTCTGCGAGCTTTGCGTGGATCGCGTCGAGCCACGGCCAGCGATCGGCGTCGGTCAGCGGGATGCCGCGATGCATCTTGTCCTTGTTGGCAGCGGAATGAAAATCGTCGGGTGCGGCGAATTGCCAGGGGAGGGGCTGGGAGAGAAGCTGGCCGCGCGTTGTCTTGCCTGAGCCCGTGACACCCATAACTAGAATGATCATGTGGTCTGACGCTCTCACTTACCGCGCAGCAGCAGGATAACGTCGAGCAGAACCAAGACGGCGACCACGATTTCGACGGCAAACATGCGCCGCTCGTTGAATTCGGCGACCATAAAATCATAAAGTTCGCCGGCAGTTTTGAGTTTCTCACTGACCAGCTTCTTGTAGTCTTCCACGCCGATCCTTGCGGAGCTGACGCGATACACACGAGCGTAAAACGTATCGCTGATAAACTTCACGCTGTATTCCGTACGTTCGGCGAGGTCCATCACGTCCAGGCGAAGACGATTTAGACGGCCGGCGCGGCGGGAGAGCCGCCATCGTGACCAAAAACTCTCATGGCCTTCGAGCGAGCTGTACACGTTGGACAGCAACGTGGTGAGCAGTTCGTCATAGTAGCGAAACTCGAGGAGCTGGGTGTTCGCGTATTCGAGGATGTCGATGACGGCGGAGGTGGCGTCGGCCTTGTCGTAGACGAGTGCGGCGCCCCAGCCAACCACAACAAGGTCCGTCGGATAGTAAGAGAGCGCGGAACGCAGAATCTCCTCGCGCTCGGAGGCGGCCAGCGCAATGGTTTCGCCGCGGACAAGCTCGGCAATCTGATCCCCATACGTCTGCAGAAGTTCGGCGGTGCTGGCCGCGCGGCCGTCGGGATGCCGCGCCGAATGGAGATCGATCACGAGATAGTCTTCGTCAAGCCACTTCGTGGCGGGGCGAATTACGACCGGCCCCATCTCTTGAAGCCGCGCGCGCAGGAGCTCTTCCGCGGCGGTTTCCACTTCGGGAGCATTCATCCAGCGTGATGATTCGCAACTGAAGGAATCGAACTCGCAGCGGAAAGGAGTTGCGAGTTCCACTGAGGCTACGCCAAACCAGTAATACTTCAGACTCGCTTCCAGGGACTCGCCAGTCGGCAATTTGATCGGTCCGACTGCCTCCTGGATCGAGATGTTTTGGGTTTGAGAGTACTCGGGAGCCCGCTGGATGCTGGCAGAGGGATGTGCCGGAGCGTTGGGCCCAAGGAGAGTGCGAAGCTTTTCCAGGTCGAAAGCTTCACCTAGATCGAAGAAGTTGAAGACGCGGAAGTAGCCTTGGACCTGCATGGACGGAAGAAATGTAGCCTTTCGGGAAGTCAAAGTAGGTGAGACGAGGACATATCGTACACCACGGTTGCGCCAAAGATTGTTAACGGATGGAAGAAAGCGATGGTCGCTCGGTGCTCCTGATCACTTCTTTGTGGGCGGGGTTGCAGGCTTTGGTTCTGGCAGCGGCTTAATGTCGGCGGCGGCTTTTTGCAGATCGGTGATGGATGTGGAGGCCAATTCGTAGAGGGCAGGTTCGTTTTCACGCTTCGCGATGTAGGTGTCGCCGGACTTTGCGACCGAGAGTTTTTCGATGCGCTTGCCGTCTTGCGACGTGACGCTCAGCTCGATTGTGGGCGTTGTGAAGCCGGAGTCGACGAACTTCGACGCAGAAAGTTCGCGGACTTTGTCGACCAGGGCTTCGACGCTGGTCGGGTCCATTTTTTTGCCATCGAGCCACCAATCCTGGCCGCCTTTGCTCAGATAGGCCGCTTTGGCGCCGTCGTGGACTTCGAGTTTCGTGATGTCTGTGAAACCGAAATCGAAGAGCTTTTTGTTGCGGAAGTCGTCGAGAGATTTGTCGAGCCCGGTACCGAGATCGGCTGGGACCTTGTAGATGCCCGCGACCGCGCTCGACTTGGCGTAGTAGTCGTCTTTATTCTTGCGAACCTGCAGCTCCTGGGTGCCGGATGCGCCTGTAATCCGGGCCGTGGCAACTAGCGTGCCGGAAGCAAAGGCGGCTGCCGTTTTCTTCTCGTCGGTGGCAGCAGCGGCTGCGGGATCCATCTTGGCGTCTTTGAGTTTGCGCGAGAGGTCGTCGACGGAGGAATTGTCAGCGCGCAGCGGTTTGGGCTTTACGATTTGCCAGGTGTCTTTGTCGTGGGCGAAGGTGACGCTCTGTTTCTTCGCGGCGAGTTCGATCTGAGTAAGTTTGTCGAAATCGGCAGTGAGCAGGCGCTTGTCGCGAAGATCGGAGGAGGATTTGTCGAGACTGGTCTTGGTGTAGCTGGCAATGGTGAAGACGCGCGGATCACCGGAGAGCGCGGCGTAGACGGCGCTTCCGGTAGGCGTGTCGTCGCCGAGTAAGAGCCTTTGTGATTTGTCCTTGGTCGTGACGCTCACTTCAAGCGATGGCTGGCCCAGACCGAACTGCTTTACATCCGCGGGCTTTTCATCAACCAGGCGTTCGGAGCTGAGAGATGAGACGGTCGAAACCAGGCTGGCGACGGCGTCCTGATCAGCTGCCAGCGGCTTCGGAGCGGTGATTTGCCACTTTCCGCTCGCGTCTTTCGAGAGGGTTACTTGATCGGCGCCTTTTTTCTTGATGGCGATCGCGGAAACGTCGGCATCCTTCAGAGTCAGAATCTTCGGCGCTGGGGCTTCGGCACTAGCCGCCGACTAGGACGCCTGGGTAGTTTCGCTTGGCTTGTGATGGTCCGACCAATAGAGTGCGCCTGTCAGCGCAAGGAGAACAGCAGCAGCGATAAGCAGTCCAGTGGATTTCATCGAAGTTGGCCTGAAGCGATCACGGCGATCCCAAACAACTCGCTATCTGCGGCGCCACCAGACGGCTACGCCTGCGAAGACTACGGTCAGCGGGAAGACGAATTGGCTGACCATGCGTACCCAGCTGAGCTGCGACTGGGTCATCATGATTTTGCGATCGTCCTGATCTTTCGGGCGAATCGAGATGAGA
>CAZOOE010000669.1:0-3482 GCA_964581275.1 uncultured Clostridia bacterium | reverse complement strand
ACACCTGATGCCAAGGCAACGCCCGAGCAGAACATTAGCCGCGTGCCAGACCGATCTCCCAAATCCGATCGAACGTCGCCAAATGCGAGCCAACACCGACCGCATGCTCTCGATGATCGACTCCGCGGTTCAAGGCAGTGCACCCTTCTTGCCCGTTCGGCTGGTGGTCTTTCCGGAGTTCGCTCACGCCGCGCCGGTTTTTCCAACCGTCTCCGAGCTGCTGGAGAAACTCGCGGTTCAAATTCCGAATGAACACACAGAGCGCCTCGAGCAGAAGGCTCGGGAGCACCACATCTATGTTCAAACTGGCTCGATGTTGGAGCTCGATTCGAAATGGCCGGGTCGTGTTTTCAATACGACCTGTCTGATCGGACCCGAAGGCATGCTCTACAAGTATCGTAAGGTGAATACGTGGATTCCTTACGAGGTTCACACAAGCCCGCATGATCTCGAGGGCTACGACGAGCCCTTGTTCCCGGTGGCCGACACGCCCATCGGTCGCATTGGTTGCGCGACCTGTTACGACTGGCTGTTCCCGGAAGCGATTCGGCAACTTGCAGCTAACGGCGCCGAGGTGCTGGTTAGGGTCTCGGCTTACATGGACCCGTGGGGCGCGACCGAGCCGATGGACTGGTGGACGGTGGTAAATCGCTGCCGCGCGATCGAGAACATTGCGTACGTCGTGGCCGCAAATCAGGGCGCGAGCCTGAAGATGTATCCGCCGTATTCGTGGCCCGGTGGAAGTCAGGTAGTGGATTGCGATGGCCGGCTGCTGTCGCAAGCGTCGCCCGGTCCAGGCGAGAGGATCGTGGTCGCGCCAATAGACATCAGCGCGCTTCGTCACGAGCGTCGCTCTCGTCGGGGGCATCACATGCTCGCGCATCTGCGGACAGAGGCATACCCGGTTTATCGAAGCCATCGTTACCCGCCAAGACACCTCGACGCAAGCGGTGATGCAACGCTTTCATACGAGCGCAACAATGAGCTCATCGATGAGGTGAAACGCGGACTTGGCGATTGATTGCTCTTCCTGGACCGCGAACGTGCAGTTGTCGTGCTCGGCTCGCCCATCTATTATTCGTTTGCACAAAAGAAATCACGGAGATCTGAATTGGAGGGAAGATGAAATTATCCAGCCGCTTCTGTTTGTCAATTTGCATCGTGACTTCGCTTCTCGTTGGCTCTTTTGCAATCGCCGCGGCGCAGGAGACGCCACTCGTTCTGAACGAGAAAGACTCAGCGCACGTCGTTCCGACCAGTTTCTACTTTGAAGGTCAGAGCGCGCCGACGCAGATGCGCAACTCGGCAGCCGCGCGGTTCGGAACAAAACGCAACGTCATCGCCGGGCTGGTCGACACGTCGGGTTATTCAACTGGAATACGAGCGAAGTATCAAGGCTTTCTGATCACCGATTCACCTATCGCGATCGGGGAAAAGCAATTGGGTGCCGGGGCATACGGCTTCGGCTTTTCCGACGACGCGAAGTTCAACGTCTTTGACGTAGGCGGCAATCTTGTGACATCGGCCGGCGCGGCTAAAGACGCTGCGATGCGACGGCCCAGGCCCTTGATGATGGCGATCGAAGGCGGCGCCCTGCGTCTTTATGCCGGGCGCAGCTACGTAGTTATCGCGGCGAAGTAACAATTGTCGTCTTTCTGATCGATTGGTTTTTTCTCGGCGACCTCACTATAATTCGCCAATCTTGACATAAGGATAATGGTGTTGGGGTCGCCTCTCCCCGCTCGAGTGGGATTTTTCCCTAACTTTATGTGAGGGCTCATTATGAGCGCGCAAGAAGTTCCCAAAAAAAGCGTCAAATTAATAGTGGCCGGCTATGTGATCATGCTTGCCAACAGCTCGTACCTGGCAGCCTACGCCGATCCTACATTGTTCTACTTTGGAAACGTTGCGCTGCATTTGATTCTTGGCGTTGTCCTAGCGATTGTATTTGCCATTCATGCCTTTAGTCGCTTCAGGCTGTTTTCCGGAACGATGAAGCTTGCGGTGATCCTGCTCGCCGTCAGCGCCGCACTCGGGCTGTTCATGATGAGGTTCGGAGCGACGCGTCAGTACCGTTGGGCGCTCTACTCTCACATCGTGTTTGCGGTCGCCGGATCGATTCCGCTTCTGTTTATTCTTCTCAAAGCGGCGCGAAACTATTCGGCCTCACGACGCCGATCGCTGGCTTACGTGGCAATCGCTTGTTTCGTGTTTGTCTTTCCGGTCGCCTCGACCGCTTACAATCGCTACGCCAGGGAGGCGCGGGACAGAATCGTCAATTCCGACGCCGTTCCTACGACCATGGAAGGCGAAGGAGCCGGACCAAACAGTCCATTCTTTCCGTCCTCAGCAGAGACAAATGTCGGCGGGACGATACCGTCGACCTTCTTCATGACCAGTAAAGAGTGTGCTCGCTGTCACAAAGACATCTACGATCAGTTCAACGCCTCGGCGCATCACTTCGCTTCGTTCAATAATCAGTGGTACCGAAAATCAATCGAGTACATGCAGGACGTTATAGGAACGCGCCCATCGAAGTGGTGTGCCGGCTGTCACGATCACGCTGTGTTTTTCAACGGAAGATTCGATCGTCCCATCAAGGAGCAAATCGATACTCCGGAAGCCCAGAACGGGTTGGGGTGCACTTCGTGTCATTCGATAGTTCACGTCAAGAGCACCGCCGGCCAGGGTGATTTCACGATTGAGTATCCGCCACTGCACGATCTGGTGGTCAGCAACAACAAATTCTTGAGATGGACCCACGATTACCTTCTGTACGTTGATCCGCAGCCTCATCGCGAGACGTTTTTGAAGAGCTTTCACACCAGCCAGACTCCTGAATTCTGTTCAACCTGTCACAAGGTTCACCTCGACGTTCCGGTGAACGGCTATCGCTGGTTTCGCGGTTTCAATGAGTACGATAACTGGCAGGCGTCCGGCGTCTCAGGCGAAGGTGCGCGCTCGTTTTACTATCCAGCAAAGCCGCAAAAATGTGCCGACTGTCACATGCCGCTTATCGCTTCCGCCGATCCGGCCGCCCGAGATGGAAAGGTACACTCACATCGGTTTCCCGGAGCAAACACCGCTCTGCCTTTCGTCAATCAAGACGCAGAGCAGTTGAAGACTACTCAAGACTTTTTGCAAGACGGGCAGGTGTCGATCGACATTTTCGGCATAACTCGGGCCGCTGAAACTACACCGGCAACCGAAAAGAAGAACTCGGGTCAGGAAGAACCGCGTCTGGCGAGCACGTTCGCGGTCGGCGAAGAGTCGATGAATTTTGGCGCGCAACAGGCTTTTATAACTGCCCCGGTTGAGGTCATCGCCCCTCTCGATAAGGTAGACGCAACCGTCCGGCGAGGCGAGTCGGTGCGTGTGGAAGTGGTTTTGCGAACAAGAAAAGTCGGGCACTTCCTTCCCGGCCGAAAAGTCCACCCTTTCGGAGTTTGGGTAGAGCTTTAAGCCGGCGATAGGAAGGGCTG
>CAZOOE010000668.1:0-3486 GCA_964581275.1 uncultured Clostridia bacterium | reverse complement strand
TGTGCTGTTTTGCTTCTGGGAGCCGTCCCGAGGCAGCTTCGAGCTGCCCCGTCAGTCTCTGGATCAGGCCAGAGACCGGCAGGTACATCTCTTCCTTCAACCTTCCTTGCGCCAGCTCCAGGTACTCACCCGCCTGCTCGTGCCCACCTTGGGAAATGTGGAACTCCGCAAGCCCAACCATCGCCAGGGTAACCCCGTACAGATCACCGATTGACGTGGAAAGCTGCATGGTCTCCCTCAGGGTCTTGAGCGCTAGGTCGAACCGACCAGTGCCTCGATGCACGGTTGCCAGTATCCTGAGGGCATTGCTTTCGAGCCATTTGTCTCCAATGACCTCGATCAGCTCGAGACTCTTCTTTAGGTGATGCTCAGCGTCGGCGTATTGACCTCTAGCCGACAGTATTTCCCCGAGTGTAATCCGACCGGTAGCCTCGTGGCTCGGTTTGGTAAACTGCTTCGAAACACCGATCGCCTTATTCAGATTCTCAATCGCCTCGTCCCACGACCCGGAGTGGCGAAGGTTATCTCCAAGATTGTTGTAAGCAAGGGCCAGATAATCCTTGTGGCCGCCCCTCTCAAGGTACTCTATCCCCCGCTCCAGGTACCTCGCCGACTCTTCATTCTCACCAGGAAACCCATGGATTAGTATGGTGCCGAGGTCAAGAAGAACGCCGCCGATAAGATTCGTATTGGTGGACCCTTCGGCGAGGTCTAGTGCCCTCATATAATTCTCTTTTGAACTTGCGAAAGCACCCTCGCTGAAATCGACCATCCCCAGTCGTCGATATATCTGTGCGAGCAGCTCTCGATCAAGCGACGTCTTTTGGAAACTGGCTGCTGCAACGAGATGGTCCCTCGCGATTCGAAATTCGTTTATCTCGATGTATGTGCGTCCAAGCGCGTAATGAGCCTCGCTCATTCCGAGGTCGTCGGCGAGTTCTAGAAAGAGTCTTTTGGCCTCGTTCAACCCAGCGATTGCCTTGGGGTTGTTTCGGAGGAAGCTGTGGACCCAACCGAGACGCAGTTTCACGCGAGCGCGAGTTCGGCGCGATAACGCTGCGACCATGCGAGGGTCGTCGTACTTTTCTATGACACTATAAGCCTCTTCGTACTTGCTGAGTTCCTCGAGCGCCTTACTCAACAGCGACCGGGTCACAGCTTCTTCTTCGGGCATTGCGCCGGGCTCACCCAGCGCCGCGTGAAAATGTTCGGCCGCCGCCTCATAGCGTGACTGCGCCAATGCCGCTTCTCCATGCTGAAACGGCGTCCCGTCGGCGCCGGGACGTCCCTGCTCAACTCGCGCCGGAGCAGTCGCTATGGCAGACCTCGCCGAGCCATTCCCCTCGCCTTGTCGCTTAAGGATCTGCCTTACGGTAACGTGGCTTATTCGATCTACAATTCCGCGTTCCATCGCGGCGGTGGCTAACTTTTGAGGACTCCAATCCTTAAATTCGTAGCCCGCAACAGACGGTTCAGTAACCGCAAAGCTGAGCAGCTCTTCGATCTGTGACAACGTGAACTTTGGTCGCGGTCCGCCCTGCGGACCGCGTTTCTTTGCAGTTATCCCTTCAAGACCCTTCGAGTTGAACTTTCTAATCCACTTCTTGATGTTCGAGGGATGAGAGCCGAGCGACAGGCTAATCTCGACCGCTGTCTTGCCTTCGGCTGAAGCCAAAATAACCCGAGCCCGAACCGCCTCTTCCTTGTTTGTCGAGCTGGCGTATTGCTTGAGTCCTTCGCGCTCTTCTGGCGTCAACGATCGGACAAATAGAGGTTGGAACATTATTGCGCGCCTTGTCTCGACTAGCCTGTGCAGGTCTGGGGTGACCTGCAACCAACCCTGCGACGTTGCTCCGATCCGGCCAATCCGTTGGGCTAAACCCCAACTTGGATCGTTGCTATTTCAACCATTACCCATCTGTGCTCGATGAGGTCCGAAAATAACAAAAAACTCCATAGCAGTCAATAACTATCTTTCCAGTTTAATTTCAACTTCTTGTATACAGCGGTGACGGAATTGAAATTCGATCCGATCGGTCCAGGCTGCAAAGCAGGGGTTCATTGCGGACGGAAAATTTTCTTTACGGTTTTTCCTGTCATGAATCCGGCGCAGGCGAATACCGCTTGTATTGGAGAAGCCGTCTAACCGGAAACGGGCCGGCTCCGTCGGAGTCGACCCGCTTAATACCGTCGCCGACCGGGCTTCGCGTTGACTATCGCTTCTCGTAATACCTCATGACCAGTCCGTCGCGCCCGATGGCGTAACCGCGATTCTTGTGGAAGGAAACTGAAAAGAGATCTGCCCCGGTGTTGCTATTTTGTTCGACCCAGTTGCGCCCGCCATCATAGGTGCGAATGATGCGTCCCTTATAGCCGACTACCCAGCCCGTCTTGTTGTCAATAAAGCTCATGCCGAACAGCGGTTCAGGAACTCTTACGGAGACCCGCTCCCACGTCGCGCCCGCATTCTCTGTTCTTAGCAGGGTCCCGTTGTCCCCGCTGATGAGCCCGATGCGATCCGTGATCATATACACGCGGTTCAGGTCCTCATTCACCCCCGACCGTTGCGGATACCAGTTTCGACCCGCATTGTCAGTATGAAGAATCGTACCGCCGGTGCCGATGGCCCAACCCCGTTCGCCACGAAAGCTTAAGTGAAACAGTTGCGCGTCAGATCCACTGTGCTGCTCGCGCCAAGTTGCTCCCCCGTCAGTTGAGACCAGAATCAGCCCGCGATCGCCCACGATGTAAACATGATTGTCATCCGCTGACTGAACAGAATAGAGATCAGCCTCGCCACCTGGGGCTCCGGCGGGACGAGTCGAACGCAGAATCTTGACGAAGCTGCGGCCTGCATCGGTGCTTCTCAATATCGTACCGGCATCGCCGACGATACAGATTCTCTCTTTTCTAATGTAAACATCGTTAAGCCCCGCATCGACGCCCTGATTCATCTGTTGAAACGTCTGCCCGTCGTCGTGTGACCTCGCAATGAGACCGTGAGCGCCAACGACCCAGATGTCATCCCCGTCGTAAAAGACCGAGTTTATTCCGGAATCCGTCCCGGGGGTCTTGATTGTTTGCAGTCGTGCCCACCCCTGTTGTGCAACTGCAACGCCGCACACGCCGGCCGCCAAGAGCCCGAGAGCCAATGTCCGCGCAATTCTCTTTCGATTGATCATCCGATCCTCCGCATCAGGTCCGACGGGTTCCCGCTCGCAGTCTGTACCTTTGAACTTTTCCAGTCGAAGTTCGAGGCATCTCGTCAACGAACTCGATCTGGGACGGAACCTTGTATTGTGGAAGCCGCGAGCCTGCGAACCTGCGTATCTCGTCTTTGAGCGCCTCGCTTCGCTCAACCTGTCGGATGACCACGTAAGCCCGTGCGGTTGCCAACCCGCTGTCGTCGACGCTAGAAACCACAGCCGCTTCTGACACCGCCTCGTATGAAAGCAGCACCCATTCTACTTCTATCGGCGAAACCCA
>CAZOOE010000667.1:0-3500 GCA_964581275.1 uncultured Clostridia bacterium | reverse complement strand
GGGACAAGGGGGAAGAACACCGGGTCTTCGTTGTATTCGCGGCAGATGACTAGCCACATCGCGACGCCGTGCTTGCGCATGAGCTTGGGAAGCACACGCTCGAGCCGGAGCTTCAACCACTGCTGCTGACTCGCAGCCTGCTCGCGCAACGATGGCAGCGGCTTCGGAACCTGGGCGGGTGCTGAGAGACTGGCGATGCACGAAATGGCGAGCAACAGCAAGGGTACGCCTGGTCGGCGGAATAGGAGTTTCAGCATCGTACCTCCGAAAGATGGTCCGACAAGCTGCCAGCTTGTCGTGCCCATTGATAACGGTGCCCTTATCTCCGACAAGCTGGCAGCTTGTCGGACCATCACTAGTATCTGTTACGAGCCACCAGTTTGCTGACTTGACACCGATAACCGCAAGCCATAACTTCGCTACGGGTGCGGCAGATTGTCGGGTACTAACCGAGATGTAGCTTCGCGTCTCTGCGGGTTCTTGCGTCTTAGCGCGAAACGATTCCGCGCCTTTTATGAACAGGCTTCGCGTCAAGGCGCAAAGTTCCGCAAAGATGTTTGAGCCCAGACTCCCTTAACTTTTGGAGGTGAAACATGCGGTATTGCACGCGACGCGCGGGTTCGCTGATTGTAGTGCTCGCTCTGGCTTCATCGGCTGCTCACGCGCAGCAACGTGCCGGGCTTCCTGCCGACAAGCTGGAAAAGATCGAGAAAGCTATCTCGGCGCAGATGTCGCGGCTCGGCATACCGGGCCTCTCAGTAGCTGTCGTCGTCGATCACAAGCTCAGATGGTCAAACGGCTACGGACTCGCCGATGTCGAGAACTATGTTCCCGCGAAAGCGTTGACCGCTTATCGGCTCGGCTCGATCTCGAAGCCGATCACCGCGGCAGCGGTGATGCAACTGGTCGAGAGAGGAAAGCTCGATCTCGATGCGCCGATTCAAAAGTACTGCCCGGCGTTTCAGGAGAAGCAATGGCCGGTCACCGCTCGGCTACTGCTTGGACACCTAAGCGGCGTCCGTCACTACAAGGGCGATGCAGAGTTTGAGAGCACACGACACTACAGCAGCATCGTCGAGGGCATGGAGATGTTCAAGAACGACCCGTTGCTGTTCGAGCCGGGCACGAAATACAGCTATACGACCCATGGGTATGCGGTGCTCGGTTGCGCTGTCGAAGGCGCCTCGGCAATGAGTTTTTCGGATTACATTCGCGAGAACGTGTTCAAGCCGGCTGGCATGGATCGTATTCGTGTTGACAACGTCGCGGACATCATTCCAAATCGCGCGCAGGGATATGTTAAGACTCAAACCGGAGAGTTACGAAACTCGGGACTGGCCGATACCAGCTACAAGATTCCCGGGGGAGGATTCATCTCGACCGTCGAAGACCTCGCCAAGTTCGCGATCGCGATGCAGACCGGCGCGCTTGTGAAGAAAGAGACAATCGATCAAATGTGGACGTCGCTAAAGACTCGCGACGGCAAGCCTACGGGATACGGACTGGGTTGGGGAGTTGGCGAGCGAAACGGGATGAAAGAAGTTTCGCACGGTGGAGCTCAACAACGCGTGAGCACCTACTTGTACACGATTCCTGATAAGGGACTGGCTGTTGTGTTGATGACCAACCTCGAGAACATCGGCGGCGGGCTGGCTAGCCTGTCGAGCCAGATTGCAGACCTTCTGCTGCAGTGACAGTCCTCTCAAGCAAGACTATCGGTGTTACTTGGTGCGCTCCGGCAGCGGTCCATCATCTATATCCCTCTTTCCCGGCGTCCTCAACGCTCCGCGAAAAGTTTCTCCCTCTACTTCTCCTCCAATATCCTCGTTGCCGATTCAATCTGTGACGCGATCGCCTGAATCGCGGCGACGGCTTTTTTCATTCCCGGCCCAACTTCGTCCCAGTGCTTTTCTTCGATCGCTTCGCGCACACCGGGTATCGTCTTCACCCCGTAACCGGTATAAAACCCCGGCGCGTAGATCTGATGTCTGAACCAGGGTCTCCGCGGAAGCCCTTGTTCGTTGGTGAGCTTCCTCTCGGACTGATAAAGCAGTTGGTTGAGCGCCTTCGACTGCTTTACATCCTTGAATCCATTCGCGCTAGCCTTTCCAATCGCGTCTTCATAGCTCCGCGCGGCGCCGGCCATCGATTTTACCGCCGACTTCAAAGGCGTCAGATCGATGTCTCTTTGCCGCTTACCCTTCAGACTGAGCTTCTCGATGTCATCCACATAGCGTCCCAATGTCTCGGCGAGATCTGTAAACTCGAACGGCAGCACGTCGGCATCTGCCAGCCGCATTACGATCGTTCCATTCACTTGAGACAGTGCGCGGCCGTGTTCAAACGTTGGGTCCCCAAACTTCGTGTACCACGCAAACGAATCGTAGATCGAGTGATAAACACCTCCTCCGCCATCCCCGCCAAAGCCCGTATTCATCGAGGCAATCCCAAGGTGCTGAAGAAACGGTGTGTAGTCCGAGCCCGAACCCAGGGCGCCGACGCGTAGGTCCGCCCGCTCGTTAATCTCTTTCTTGTCCTCGTCGTTGTGCGCTTGTTCTACGCGGCGCTCCTTCATCGCCTCCAAAATCGACTTCTTACCGCCAGGCTGCGGCACATCGCGAGCGACCTCGTTTATGAATCGCTCGAGCGAATGCGAAGCACCAACATTCAGCCGCCCTTTGCTGGTGCTGTCGGAGTTTAGATACGCGACCGCTTTCTGGCTGAGCTCGTCCGCATGCGTCTCAACCCATTCGGTCGAACCCAACAGTCCTTCCTCTTCGCCGTCCCACGCGCAAAGGATGATCGTCCGTTTCGGCTTCCAGCCTTGTTTGAGCAACTCGCCCAGCGCGCGTCCGGTTTCCATAAGCGCGACCTGCCCGCTGGTTGGATCATCCGCTCCGTTCACCCATGCATCGTGATGATTGCCGAAGATCACCCACTCATCGGGGTAGACGCTGCCGTCGATTCGGGCAACAACTTCGTAGAGTGTCTTAATCGACCAATCAAACGAGAGTTTCAAATGTACACGCGCGGGTCCCGAGCCGACGTGATAAGTAATCGGCAGCGCGCCGCGCCAGGAGTCTGGCGCAACCGGGCCGGTCAGCTCGCGAAGCATCGGTAAGGCATCGCCGTATGAAATCGGAAGCACCGGGATCTTTGTTATGACTTCTGCGTCTTCGCGGCGAATTCTTTTTGCGCCCTTCACCGCGCCCACACCTGGAGTCAGCGGGTCGCCGGGATGAATCGGCATATCCATCACCGAGCCGCGCTGCGCGCCTTGCTCGGGCCGATACGGCCCCTTCGGAAAAACATCGCCTTGATAGTAGCCGTCGTCTCTTGGATCGGAATAGATCAAGCACCCGACGGCGCCGTGCTCAGCGGCTACTTTGGGTTTGATCCCGCGCCAGCTTCCGCCGTAGCGGGTGATCACTATCTTGCCTTTTACATCCACGCCAAGTTTTGCCAGCTCATCGTAGTCCGCGGGCACGCCGTAGTTCACG
>CAZOOE010000666.1:0-3528 GCA_964581275.1 uncultured Clostridia bacterium | reverse complement strand
ATCGGCTTGAACCTCTTCAGAAGCAACACCGAACTCATTTTAGAAAGCAGACGCGCGTCGGCGAAGTGCTGTTTTCCGATTTTTCACACAGCGATAATATCTTCGAATATCTGCGTGGAGAATTTGGTGTTGGAACCTTTCTCCTTCGAACCGTCCACTCAAACGGCACGTATGGTCCAAGCAGGGTGGTCCGCATTGGGCGGATGCGTGAATTCTAATTTACCCTTCCAAAAGTATTCTCGCTGACCGAGACCGAACTTCTATTCATTAAACCGGCGCTACGGGAGAACGGATCGAACTCATTTTAGCTGTTCCAAAACTTCAAACTTTCGGAACGGCATCAAATGTTCGTTTTGTGTACCGGTAATGCTGGAGCTATCAGCGGGGGGCGTCTTTTTCGGCGGGAGTACTTTTGGAACATATCTGGAACGTCCGAAAACCTTGCGTTCTCCCAACCGTGTCAGTTTGAACCCGCCCGGCACTTTTACGGATAGCCGATGCGTATCAGACCGGAAGGGCTTTGTTTGCTCTCCAGACTGCTGGAATCCCAGTATCTCATCCTGCATTCCAGAAAGGCGTGCAGTTCTTGCTGGATACCCAACTCGAAGATGGATCTTGGTACGTCAGAACACGCGCACTCGCCTTCCAGCCCTACTTCGACACCGGATTCCCGCATGGCGTCGATCAATTCATTTCGGCCGCCGGGACAAGTTGGGCAACGATGGCGCTGACGCTGGCTTCCCAAGCTCCTCCCGGTTCAGCATCGAGCGCTCGTAGCCGCTAATCAAAACAGAGAGAGTTTGGCGAAAGCACGCGGATGTTGGGAGCGATCAGGGATGCGCCCTCTTGCGCCAAGTGAGAAGAACCAAACCAATCAGCAACGCTCCAACGGCCAACGAGCAAATTTGCTTAAGAGTAAATTAAATTATTAAATTCATAGACGGTGGGCTTATTCATTGCCCCCCGTTCTTCGTGGCATGGTGGTGGCTTTTCGGGCCCTAGGTCGCGGAACCAGCCTTGGTGTTGGGCAGCACCTCGGCCTGCCTCAGACCGTGCGCGATCATGGTGTCCCAATCGAGGTGGGGAACGGGCGAGTTCTGTGCCACGGTGAACAGCTTGATCGCTTCTTCCTTGCGCTTGAGCTTCAGCATCAGGTTGGCATGAGCCAGCAGCCCCTGGAACGCGGTCTGGTCGGCTTTGCCGTTGCTGTAGATGTTAACGTATTCGTTAATGGCCTGGTCCGGCAGCTCGAGTTTCTCGAGGTACCGTGCCAGGCGCAGGCGCATCGCTGGCGCCACGTCGGAATCGATCCCGAGCTGCTGCATCTCCTGGTATAACTGCAACGCCGTGTCGGGCGCGTTCTCCCGCATGAACAGCCCGATCAGGCGCAGATAAGCGCGGCGCTCGCGGTCGGTGTCCTGGGTGGCCTTCGCGGCGCGCAGCAATTCCAGTTGCGCTTCGACGTTGGTGGGAGCGCTGGCCGCGAATTTTTCCAGCACTTCGATCGCTTCGGCTGCTTTACCCTGCTCGATGAGCTCGCTAGCCTCCAGGATTTCCGGCGCCTGCTGGAGCGAGACCTGGCCTTCGATGCGCTGATCGACTTTCTGCTCCATGCCCGTCATTGGCAGCACCAGCGCGAACGCCATGCCGTAAATGAATCCGCCCACGTGCGCCCAGAACGCCACGCCGCTATCGCCGCCGGCGGTCATCAGGCCGTAGAAGAGCTGCTCCAGCAGCCACAACGGCAGCATCAGGTAAGCCGGCGCAGTGAAGGTGCGCGGGCGGAAGCCGATGAAGAGAAGGAATTTGATGCGCGTCTTGGCGAACTTGATCAGGAACGCGCCCATCACCCCGGCAATCGCGCCCGAAGCGCCGATCAGCGGCGCCATGCTGTGCGGGTTGCCAGCCTTGTGCACCAGCGCCGCCACCACCCCGGCGCTCAAATAGAAGATGGGGAAGAGGACCCTTCCCCAGCGGTCCTCCACATTGCAGCCGCTCAGCCACAGGAACAGCATGTTGCCGATCAGGTGCAGCCAGCCACCGTGCAGGAACTGCGAAGTGATCAGCCCGAAAACAGTGTTCTCGCCGGGCGTGTAGGCGTAGCGGGCCAGCGGGGAGGCGGTCTTGGCGCGCACCATGTCGGCGACCATGTTGTCGAGCTCGGCCTGTTGCTGGGCCTTGGTTTCGTCATCGACGCCGCCGCGCGCGTCCACCGCATCCTGGTGCAGCACCTGCATCGCCTCGATCGTCAACTGGCTCTTCCGCGACGATTTCTTGTCCTGCTCGATCAGCTTGTCCAGCGGCGGGGTGGCCTTTAGCCAGGGATGGTCGTTGTAATAGAGGAAAGCTTGGCGCGCTTTCTCGATGTACAGCTCCTGCTGGCGCTCGATGGCGCTGTTGGTGAACAGGAAAATCAGAACGTTGAGCGCAATGATGCCGAAGGTAACCACTGGCCAACGCCGGCCGCGCATGTCCTCATGACTGATCGGGATGATCATCGATGTTTCCCCCGCATTCCGATTTCGTCGAATGTGACGATGTTGCCGAGGTACTCCATCGCGGTTTTATGCTCGCTAATGTCTTGCGTCATCTCCTTGGACAACCGGTCATACGCTTTCGAGAGATCGCCGAACTTCTTCAAGTCGAGGTGTGCTTCCCCTGATAATCCACAAGATCTGTCCGATGGACCGCCGGGTGTAGCCTTCGCCGTCGTACACGACCTCCTTCTTCAAGACATCGGTTGTGGGAATTACCTCTTCATCGAGTTTCATGGTGGCACCTCCACGCTGTCGTATAC
This sequence comes from uncultured Clostridia bacterium, assembly GCA_964581275.1. Lineage (GTDB taxonomy): Bacteria > Acidobacteriota > Blastocatellia > UBA7656 > UBA7656 > Onstottus_A. The sequence goes on along the minus strand of CAZOOE010000666.1, from coordinate 731 downwards.
GTTGAAGTCAAGATTGGTCCCATCTCCGCGCAGTATAAACGCGGGCCAGCGGGGACCAAGCATTGCTCTTCCGCTATTGGAATAGACGACGAGCGGTCGGCATATCGACCGTGGGTTCTCGTGAGGGTAGTCACGTTGGATCGAACGATTCTTGCTTCGCTGATCTTTGTCGGGTTTATGATCCCAACTCGCCTGACTGAGATGTCCATGATTGAACCGAAACAGTTTCAGCCCGAACTACTTCGAAGCTATCTTCGTGTTCTGGCTCAAGTTGCGTTGCGGTCGAGGGGTGTGCTGCAAAAGAAAATCGATGCGTCGGACCTTGTTCAGTCGGCATTGCTACAGGCGGTTGAGGCTTTGCCTCAATTTCGCGGGCAGACCGATCATGGTTGTGACGCTAATGGTTGCGACAGTAGCAATCCCCAGTTTATTGCGCTCGCGGCAAGCGGCCAATGAAGCTTCGGCCGTTGCGAATCTCAGGACAATTGTCGCTGCGGAAAGCGCCTACTCATCATCGTCGCGCGGCAACTATGCCGATCTGCCGACGCTAGTACGTTCGGGACTGCTGGATTCCCGCTTCACTCCGGCCGTCAGCGGATACCAGTACACCATCACGGTCTCGATCTCGTGACCAGGCGGGGTCGGTGGCTGCGTGACGGCCGCGAAGTAGACCTCGTCGTCCAGTCGGAAGAGGTGCCAGTTGAGTGCGCAGTAGGGAAGCACGGTCTTGA
>CAZOOE010000665.1:0-3536 GCA_964581275.1 uncultured Clostridia bacterium | reverse complement strand
GTCGAGTGACAAGCCGCGAACCACGTCATGCACTGCAGAGCTTTGGATGGTTGGTGATATGCGGACTATGGGTGCGGGATCCGGACCCTACCTGCCTTACGGGACGGTCAACTTTGTGGGATCCGAGATGCGGTTTGGGGGTCCGACTGTCAAAGGGGCTCCCTATTCCGCAACAGCAATCACCGAGGCCGTCCAAACCCTGGCCAACGGAACGCGAATCAGCCGTAAGACGACCGCGTCGGTCTATCGGGATAGCGACGGCCGTACGCGTCGCGAACAGACCTTTGGTTCCATTGGTCCGTTTCCGGCCGCTGGCGAGGCGCCTCGAATGACCTTTATTGAAGATCCGGTGGCCGGCGACCAATATGTCCTCGACGCTCGTACCCGAACTGCGCAGAAGATGAAGACCCGGAACGGTCCTCCCCCAAGGAACCATCCGCCGTCATCATCGCAAGCCAAGACGGAACCTCTCGGCACAAAGACCATCGAGGGGGTCGAGGCCCAGGGTACGCGCTCCACGTTGACGATCCCCGCAGGTCAGATCGGCAACGATCAGCCGCTCGAGATCGTCTCCGAGCGCTGGTACTCGCGAGAGTTGCAGGTAATAGTCTTGAGCAAGCACACCGATCCGCGCATGGGTGAGCACGTCTACCGGCTGACCAACATCAGCCGCAGCGAGCCCGCAAAGTCCCTGTTTGATGTCCCGGCTGATTACACGATAACGGAACGGACGTATGATCGCGGAGCTCGGCGGGGGGGAATGAGACCCCCAGATCAGAATTAGATTGTTCCAGAAGAAGTTCGTAGTGCGGCCTTCAGTCAGGCGGAAGTTTGTACTTGGTATGAGCTCGCCTACTAACTTCCACCTTAAAAGCTGGACTACGAACAAATGGTTTCTAAGGAGGTTGCAGTATCATGAAAGGATTTCTAACTGGGTGTTTTGTTGCCCTCGTATTCCTAACCGGCGTGTGGGTTGTCGCCGCCGCCTCGACAGATTTCTCCGGCGTTTGGGTCCTCGACAAGAGCAAGAGTCAGGGGTTACCGCCCCAGATCGAGAACGTCGAAAGCTACACAATGACGGTCACTCAAGATGATCAGCAACTCACAGTCGAGTCAAAGATCACCGGCGGCGGGCGTCCTAGAGGCGGCGAGCCCGGGGCGATCGGACGGGGCGACGGCCGCAGACCGGACGGCGTTGGCGGACAAGGAGGCGGCCGCCGGCCAGATGGAGCCGGCGGCCAAGGCGGCGGCCAAGGCGGCGGGCGCGGAAGAGGCGGATTCGGTATGGGGATGCCCACCGCCACCTACAAGCTCGATGGGACCGAGAACAAGATTGAATCTGCCGGAGGGAGAGGCGGCTCGGCCACGCTTAAGGCTCAGTGGAAGGATGGCGGGAAAGCGTTGGAACTGACGAATAGCCGCAGTTTTAACTTCCAGGGAAACGAAACGACTCGCACGACTAAAGAGCGTTGGGAACTCGCCGACGGGGGCAAGTCGCTTAAGGTCAACCGAACGGTGGACGGGCCGCAAGGCTCGCAGGAATTCACCCTCGTTTTCACTAAGCAGTGATCGGCGACCACAGGGGCACGAGATCTTGGTGGCGGTCTCGCGCGTTCGTTCAATTATTGGTGTCGGAGTAGAGATGAAGAATAGGGGTGCCCGGCTACTGGGCGTTCTGTTCGGAGTGTTGATTTCGACCTCGTTGTTATTCGCGCAAAATGCGTCTTCATTTCGAGGCCAGGTCGTGGATGAGCAGGGAGCAGTGATTCCCGGGGCGCGCGCGACTCTCGTCGCGACGGACGGCAAGAAGCGCAGCGCGGCAGCCAACGCCAATGGGGAGTTTACGATCCCGAACGTCCAGCCTGGCACCTATACTTTGACAGTCGAGTTCAAGGGATTTCAGAATCACGTCGATGAAGAGTTGCAGCTTCCAGCGACATCCACGTTGAAGATCACCTTGGCGGTCGCTCCGCTGAAGGCCGAAACCGAGGTGAATGCGGAGAACCCCGGCGTTTCGGTCGAGCCCGATCAAAACATGAACGCGATCATCCTGGATGAAAAGATGATCATGGATTTGCTGCCCGACAACGAGGACGACTTGCTGGAGTTTCTGCAATCGCTTGCCGGTCCGGCGGCGGGCGGTGTCAGCGGCGGACAAGACGGACCGCAAATCTATATTGACGGCTTTCCGGGCGGGCGCCTGCCTCCGCGCGAATCGATTCTGCAAATCCGCATCAACCAGAACCCGTTATCGGCGGAGTATTCACATCCGGGTCAGGGTCGAATTGAAATAATCACCAAGCCGGGCACCGAGCAGTGGCATAGCAGCGTCGGCGTCAATCTCCGCAACGCTGCCCTCGATGCGCGAAACGCATTTGCGCTGACCAAACCGGATGTCGACCAGCGCCACTACTCGTTCACGCTAAGCGGTCCGATTATCAAGAAGAAGATCTCCTTCTTCTTCAACGGTGACCAGCGCACATTCGACAGCAGTGTTATCGTCAACGCGATCACGCTCAACGGTCCGGTGATCACCAATGTTCCGTCTACCATCGAGAGCCGATTTTTTGGACTCCGCGTTGGAGCGACTCTCAATAAGCGCAACGTCCTCAGCGTTGGCTACAACTATCAGCAGTCGGAGCGGGCCAGCAATGGAGGCGGCTTCACGTTGCCCGACCGCGGTTCGACTACCGACAACACAAATCAAACGTTCACAATCTCGGAGACCTTTGTCGTCAACTCGCGGCTGATCCATGAATCGAGATTGCGATTCCAGCATGAATTCACCGATGCGACCGCCAAGACTCCGGGAGTAGCGATCAACGTTCTAGATGCATTTAACGGCGGAGGGGCCACCTGCTGCCCGAACAGCTCTCGGCTGGATCAGCTCGATTTTCAAGACTACCTTACGTACACCTTTAAGAAGCAAACCATTCGAGGAGGGTTCCAGCTTCAGTATGAAAACCACCGAGATCTGAGCGAGAGTAATTTCAACGGCACTTACACGTTCTCGAGTCTGGACCAGTATCGCCAAGCGATCGCCGGAGAGCATTTGGATCCAAATAATCCCACCAGTCCGCTGGTTCGGGCGACGCAGTTCACGATCAATCAGGGCGATCCGGTGACTCGCTACCGCCAGTACCAGGCTTCATTATTCATCCAGGACGACATTCGGCTGCGCCCGACGTTCACGCTCTCGGCCGGTCTGAGATACGAGTTCCAGTCGCACCTTCGTGACAAGCTCAACTTCGCGCCTCGGCTGGGCATTGCCTGGTCTCCCTCCAAAGACCGCAAGACCACCGTGCGGACCGGCGGCGGGATCTTTTTCAATCGTCTGGCCGGGAGTCTCTACGAAAACACGCTGCGTTTCGACGGCGTCACCCAACTGAACATTGTCATTCGCAATCCGATCTTCGACCCGATCAACCCGCTGGGCGCCAATTCGGGCGCGGCGGTTGATCCATTGAAAACGATTCGCCGTGTGTTGGCTCCCGACCTGCAAGCGCCCTATACGATTTATTACACCACCAGCGTCG
>CAZOOE010000664.1:0-3546 GCA_964581275.1 uncultured Clostridia bacterium | reverse complement strand
GCTGGGCAGTACTCATACCAAAAGAGTGAACGTGCGTCTGGTGGCCGCGACCAATCGCGATCTGGAACAAATGATCGCGGCCCGGGAATTTCGCAGTGACTTGTACTACCGGCTTAACGTTTTTCCCATTCGTATTCCTCCGCTTCGCGAACGCCAGGAAGACATTGCCTTGCTGGCGCGCTATTTTGCGGATAAATTTGCGCGCCAGATGCAGAAGCCTATCGAGTCAATTCCGTCAGAGACAATGAATAGGCTGCAAATGTGGCATTGGCCTGGGAATGTGAGGGAACTCGAGAACCTGATCGAAAGAGCCGTCATCCTCACAAACGGAAGCGCGTTGCAGGTTCCATTGTCTGATATGAAGCCGCCAACCGGTGCCGCCTCACCTTCGACTTCCTCAGTCTCAACTCTGGAAGCGTCCGATCGCGAGCACATTATCAAGGTGCTGCGCGAAACCAGAGGCGTCCTCGCCGGCCCGAACGGGGCGGCATCCCGCCTGGGGCTGAAACGTACGACTCTCCAGTACAAGATAAAGAAATTGGGTATCACGCGGGATCACTGGTGGCCTGCTTCGCATTAGCTTGCAATTGCGGTTCATTTTGGCGGCAGATACACGAATTTGAAGCCTTTCATATATTGGGCGAATTGCGGCTTGAAGTCCAAGTCGCGATAAGATGTGTCGCCAAATTCAAGACGAGCGCTTTGACCATCGAAGTAATGCACCAGATTGGTGTCGTTCCTACTGAATGTCTCGGCGACAGCGTTTCGAGTCAGGATTACGCCTTTCGGATTTAGTATTTGCAGGCTCATCCATGGCTGTTGAACAAGCTCCCACAAGCGGCTGAACCCAGCAGCGCGATCAAATCCCAATTCGCACGCAGGGAAAGGCGCCGCACTTGGCCAAGTTGCCTGCCAGGATGCCTCTGCCGGTCTTCTTGTCCTCAAAATTGAAGGTGAACATGTGGAATTCGTCGGAGATCTGGCTGTTCGCGAGCTGTGCACCAAGGCTAAGCAGTTCGCGATTGTAAGCTACGACAAGTGGAGCGTTATTCCACAAACCATGGCACATCGTCTGAACCTCGGGATGCGTCATGAGAGCAAGCAGGCTCAACGGATGAGAGGACGGCTCGACGCGACGCTTGGATCCAAAGAATGAGATTTGCAATTCATGGTGCGGACCCAAACTCGCATCTAAAGTTATAGACCCAAATACCCATGAAGGTGCGGCAGTGTGGAGTTTGCACCGGCGTGAAAGTTTCGCTCCTTAATAACTGGCAGGTAGAGGCCATATCCACCGTTCCCCCGATCAAAACGCCGTGGCCGTTGTAAATGTGATAGGGCGTCGGGACTTCCCCAGTCGAAATGAGGGCTGATCCGTTGAGAGGATGATGCTGGAACAAACGATGATTCCTAGGCATGACTCTTCCCTTCCGGTTAATAATTCAAAGTGACTAAAGGCGCCGTCGCAGATCAAACTTGCAACTGCTGTGCCAAGTCGATAGCCACTTGAGCACTTGACCACAGCACGTCGACTGACAATTCTGGAAGCGACTGCCTCTTCTTATTAATACGTTGGCTTTGCCCGGCCCGTTGCCGGGTTCCGCATGACTACCATGCGGCGAAGCGTCCGCTGAACATGGCTGCCCAACTACTGGCAGAGTGCCAAACGATTCGGCAGGCAGGTTTGGCAATGCGACACCACTGCAATAACGTGCGACACCCAAACTCCCGTCGAATCAACAATCTTCAGACTGGCTCTCCCGTCCTGCATTTGGCACGGCAGGTGCATTTTGCGATGGCATGACACCCGCGATGTCGAAAACCTGGGAGTAAGGAATCTGGAGTACCGGCACTTGCCTTACCGGACGCGTGAGCAAGCGGTTGAACTACTGCAATCGCTACGCATGGCTTACCAGTCGCTTTCGATAGAAGCTCGCAACCAGATGAAGGCCGACATCCTGGAGCTGGGCAAGATCCAGTCAAGCAACCGGCCCCTTTAGGAGAGTAGATGCTGCGAATCAGCGTTATGAACGGCGTGCATACAACACGTTTCAAAGTGGAAGGAAAGCTGGCTCACGAATGGGTGTACGAGGCCGAAAAGGCATGGGCGGCCCTTTCTGCCCTGCATGAAGGCGCTATGAACGGAGTCGACGTGCACGCAAACCACACGGGCAAAGTTAAGAGAGTAGTGGTCGATCTTCTGGACGTTTCGTTCGTCGACGATGCTGGGCGGAAACTTCTTGCCGAGATGCACAACGCTGGCGCCAGACTTCTGGGCAGCGGTCCGATGATGTCCGCCCTGATTGAAGAGATCCAGCGGCCTGAAACCGAAGATGTGGCAAATGGCTCGAACGATAATTCGGCGCAACCCGATACCAAAGCGGAGGTCGAACGGTGAAAAGGAATTCAGTCAACGACATGTGCAAACAGAACGATTTCCGGAGGCTCTTCGGTTCCTGCACAGCCCAGCTTCACTGGCTTTGCTACACGCTGACGGGCGACGAAGAACTGACTTCCAAGGTTCTTGATGCGGCGTTGGAACAGTCTTTGAAAGGTGCCGATGGGGTGTTTCGCGAATGGATGTTGAGCTGGGCGCGACGGCTGACGATCAAGGTTTGTATCGCAATCGTTCGTCCTGCGGCCTCGAACATTACCCAACGACCTTATTTCCCCCAGCTCGCCACGCCTGGTCTGGTGATTTCGCACGACCTGGAGAGCGTGCTGGCCCAGCCAGCTGAAGAGCTGCAGCGGAGGCTGCTGCAGCTCGACGCGGTCCAGCGCTTTGTGTTTGTCCTCCGGGCTCTCGAGGGCTATTCGCGGCGCGATACTGCACTGCTTCTCGAGCTTGACGACCGGACCTGTGAATGGACTTATTCCCAGGCCGCATGGGCACTGCAGGCAGTCATCGAGCGGCGGGGGAATAGCAGCGAAGAACCGGAGCTCGTGAGCTCGCAACCATGTTCCATCGGAAACACAATGATTGCAGCCGAACAGAATCGGAGCATTCCGGCGTAGCCGAACCTACTAGCCAGCTCCAGAAATGTAGAGGATGACAATGAAAAAGAAAATCGCACTTATCGCAGGGGTTCTTACGGTTGGCAGTTTCACCTTAGCCTTTAGCTGGAAAGGCCAGCGCCCTGATCCGCTGGTCGCCTCGGGCACTCTGGAGGCGCGCAACATCAATGTCGGCTCGAAGGTCGGGGGGCGCGTCACCCAGGTGCTGGCTCGCGAGGGCGATCGTGTTGAATCAAATCAGTTGCTCGTGACCTTTGACAGCGCGGAACTCGAAGGTCAGCTTCTGCAAGCTCAGGGGAGGGTCGAATCTGCTCGCGCTAATCTGGCAAAGATGGTGCGAGGATCGCGTCCCGAAGAAATTGCCGAGGCGCGCGCCGCGTCGGAGGGATATCGTGAAGCGGAGTTGGCGCAGGCAATGGCTGACCTGGAACGGGCGCGCGCTGACGAAACCAACGCCGATCGGGAACTCACACGCACCGAGAAACTAGTGGCCTCAGGCGCAATGGCGCAGCAGGCGCTCGACAATGCACG
>CAZOOE010000663.1:0-3567 GCA_964581275.1 uncultured Clostridia bacterium | reverse complement strand
GGACCGGAGAACGGCGTCTCGTTGCGGCGGCGGGATGGTCCGACGGTGGCCATGGCAGGCGGGGCAGCGAGCTCGGGCGCCTCCTCGGGTGCCGGAGGGTGCTTTTTTTCGACGAAGTAATTCACGAGATCGCGCAGGCCGCCGATCAAGCCGTGACGCAGGAAGCACACCAGCAGGACGAATATGACGCCAAGCACGAGCTTCCAGGCCGCACCGAGCCCGAGAGCGCCGCTTTCCGCCCGTGGGAATCAGAATACCCACAATCGAACACGGTAATGGTTTCTGGTTTGGAGGTCAGAGGTCGGGTTTTCCAGCTCCGATTCTCGAGTAGGTGACTCTACGTAGCTCGGCACTCGGACATCAGTCAGAAAACTCCGAGTTCGGAACCAGAGACCAGGAAACCAAGAGCCGCGACCTTGTTGCTCTTTGCCTTCTGGTGCGTAAGAATCTTCGAACAGATGAACGAGTACATCTTTCGCGAATACGACATCAGAGGAGTGGTCGACAAAGACCTCACAGATGAGATCGTCTACGACCTGGCTCGAGCGATCGGAACGTTCTTCCGGGCCAACTGCGCTAGGCGCGCGAGTCTGGGTCGTGACGCGCGCGAAAGCTCGCCGCGTTTTCGCGACATCATGATCAGAGGGCTGACGGAGACTGGCTGCGACGTGCTAGATGTTGGGATGGTGCCGACGCCGGTTCTCTACTTCACGCTGTTCAGCGAGCCAGTCGACGGTGGCGTGATGATAACCGGGAGTCACAATCCCGCAGACAATAACGGCTTCAAGGTGTGTCTGGGGAAGAGCACAATCTTCGGCGAGCACATTGCAGAGATCAAACGCCTCGCGCTGTCACAAAGGTTCGCGACCGGGGAAGGAAAGAAAGAAGAGCGCGACGTCGTTTACGCTTACAGCGAGCATATTCGATCGACAATCAAGATTGGTCCGCGCAAATTAAAGGTAGTCGTTGACGCCGGTAATGGGATGGGCGGTTTTATTAGCGCCCCCCTCTATAGAGCGCTGGGGTGCGAAGTGATCGAGTTGTTCTGCGAGCCTGATAGCCGCTTCCCAAATCATCATCCCGATCCAACGGTCGTTGAAAATATGGAATTCGCGATCGACGCGGTGAGAAAACAGAAGGCTGACCTCGCAATCGCATTTGACGGGGACGCAGATCGCATCGGAGTGGTCGATGAACAAGGAAAGATCATCTGGGGAGATCAATTGATGATCATCTTTGCCCGGCACATCCTAAAAAAGATGCCCGGAGCGACATTCATCGGCGAAGTGAAGTGCTCGCAGAACCTGTTCGACGATATTAGGCTCCACGGCGGCAATCCTATAATGTGGAGAGTCGGCCACTCACTGATCAAGTCGAAGATGAAGGAGACTCACGCTGCGATGGCAGGTGAGATGAGTGGGCACCTGTTTTTTGCCGACCGATATTTCGGATACGATGACGGGATCTATGCCGGCGCGCGATTGATCGAGATAATGAGCAATTCTGACGAACCGGTTTCAAACCAGCTCGCGGATATCCCCAGCACGTTCAATACGCCGGAGATCCGGGTCGATTGCCCCGACGAGAAAAAGTTTGAAGTGGTCCGAGCGCTGACCGGGGAGTTCAAGAAAACTCACGAAGTAATCGACATCGATGGCGCTCGGATCCTGTTTGAGAACGGGTGGGGACTGGTGCGAGCTTCGAACACTCAGCCGGTCATAGTGATGAGGTTTGAAGCGGATAGCGAGGCGCATCTGGCGCAGATCCGCGCCACAGTAACCGCGTGGCTCACCAATGCATCAGCCTCCTGATCAGTGGTTAAGAGCTGCCTAGCCGCTGAGGTCACCGGCCCAACGCTCTGCGAATGCGCGCCAGGTGGTGCCAGCTGTGTCGTAGCGCGTGATCCTCGATGACGAACTGGGTGGTGACAGGCGCGCCGAAGCTAAGCGAAAATGGCGCTGCTCGGTCCAACTCGTCATCGTGAAGGCGCTTACCGCGGCCGCCGCCTGGAGACTGTTTTGGCGCAAGAGCTCGAGCGCGGCAGCCTTCGTTACTGCCGCCTGATCCTGGGCATGCCTGGCATTAATCTCGGCCACAGCCTCCCACGCGATCGTCCCGCATTTTTGACTCAGATGCTTCGAGTAAGTGACGGCCAATTGCCGGATTCGCCAAACGCTTCCAGGTACTTTAACCCGGAGCCGGTATTGAACAAGACGACTCGATCAGCGGGATCAATGTCACCGCTTTTAAGCAGACTCCTGAGCGCAGGCAAACAGGCCGCGCCCTCAGGCGCGGCGAAGATTCCTTCGGTTGATCCGATCTCTTTCACCGCTGCGAGCAACTCGTCGTCAGTCACCGCGACCGCAAAGCCACCGCTCTTGCGTAAGATATCGAGCATTATGAAATCGCCAACAGCTTTTGGGACTCTCAACCCCGATGCCACAGTGTGTGCGTTTGGAACGTCCGCCCCTGAGGTTGCGCCAGCCTCGAAAGCTCTCACGATTGGCGCGCAGCCTTGTGCCTGAACGGTGACCATTCGAGGGCGCCGGCTTCCGATCCATCCCATTCGTTCCATTTCGTCAAAGGCTTTCCACATCCCTATCAAGCCGGTGCCGCCGCCGGTTGGATACATAATGACATCTGGTAACTCCCAGTTGAGTTGCTCTGCCAACTCATAGCCCATCGTTTTCTTACCTTCGACCCGATAAGGCTCTTTCAACGTCGAGACGTCAAACCAGCCTTCAGCCTGTTTGCGTTCGGCGATGATGTTTCCGCAGTCGGTAATCAACCCATCGATCAACGTAACGTTAGCCCCGGTTTGTAGACACTCGATGATGTTTGCCTTTGGGGTATCGTTCGGCATGAAGATGAATGCCGGGAGGCCGGCTTTTGCCGCGTAGGCCGCCAACGCGCCCGCCGCATTGCCGGCTGAGGGGACAGCGAGCTTCTCCACTCCGAGCTCTTTCGCCATCGAAATCGCGACAGCCATGCCTCGAGCCTTGAAGGAACCGGTCGGGTTCACCCCTTCGTCTTTGATATAGAGGTCCGATAGTCCGAGTTTGCTGCCGAGTCGTTTGGCCTTAAGCAGCGGGGTCATTCCTTCGCCAAGGGTCAGGATGTTGTTGTCGTCGCGGACCGGCAGGACCTCGCGATATCGCCACAGCGAAGCTTCGCGCCCGGCAAGGGACTCTGGACTGAGGGTTCGCGCAGCAGCCTCAAGGTCGTAAGCAACCAGCAGCGGTTTGGCGCACTCACACAAGTTGTAAAGGCTTCCTGATTCGAACTGCTTGTCGCACGATGAGCAGTAGAGATGGGTGACGTTCATTGTGACTCCTAGAAGAACGTTCGTAGTACGGCCTTCATGCGGAACTTGGTCCGACAAGCTGCCAGCTTGTCGTGCCCATTGAGAACGGTCCCCGATCCTCGACAAGCTGCCAGCTTGTCGTGCCCATTGAGAACGGTGCCCCGATCCTCGACAAGCTGCCAGCTTGTCGTGCCCATTGAGAACGGTGCCCCGATCCTCGACAAGCTGCCAGCTTGTCGTGCCCATTGAGAACGGTGCCCCGA
>CAZOOE010000662.1:0-3573 GCA_964581275.1 uncultured Clostridia bacterium | reverse complement strand
GGGGCAGTGCGTCGTCGGGTCCGGTCGTAACAATCCCTCAGGGACGGGGTAAATCGCCCATTGCGTAGAACCCTCTCCGCTTTCAACAACTCTATTGTATTCGGCCGGGAGCTCGAGCAGGGGCGCATCGCGATAGTAGCGGTCAGCGAACCGACGGGACCGTCTCCGGACTGCAATTACCGCGCGTTTGAGGGACGCACAATACTCTGTCGCGTCTACTTCCGCGTTTGGCGCGAAAGCCTCTCGCCCCGCAGCCGTGAGCATTGCCCGGTCGGCGTCCGTCAAATCGCGGGTTACGTGCGCGCGCCCATTGTCGGGTTGGTGCCTGACGGTCATCTTGCCGAGAAACATTTGATAGACGCGGAGGCTGCCGTCGGCCCAGGTGTCAAGATGCACGATCACGTCTTCCCCGATCGCGAACGTCGGCGTGCCGGAGACGCGCTCACCGATCCTGGCCGCCTCACCGCCCTCCTCTTTGAGGACGAGCTCACTCCGGGAGATCTCGCCCTTAAAGACCTCCTCTACCTTTAGCCTTATGTAGGTGTAGACCCTTTGATTTTCTTCGTCAGCTGCACTCACCACAGACCGAACCGTGCCTCGCACAAGCGCTCGCGCGCCAACCACCAAACTCTCGTCGACAAGAGGCGCGGAGCTCGCGCGGGAACGCTGGGGCCCGAGGCTCAATGCGAGCGCCAGACATAGGAGCAAGCTCAGATTGATCCAGATCAGTTTCGTCATCAGCCTCACCTGGTTATGCGAACTCTCAGCGGTTGAGGGTAACGGCGCAAACTTAGAGAGTCAATAATAGGGGGCAGGTCGGTAATACGCGATCCGGGAGCTACGCGGACGCAAGCTTCAACAGTCTCGCTGCATTGTCATGCAGAATCTTCTGCCGGACGGCCGGTGAGAACCCTTCCAACGCGTCGAAGTCCGCAAGCCAACGCTGGGGCATGATAAACGGATAATCGCTTCCAAACAATATGCGATCCTGCAAGCGGCCGCGCGCTTCGTCCATAATCGCTTTAGGGACGTACTTGGGAGACCAGCCTGACAGATCCATGAACACGTTGGACTTGTGTCCGATAATCGCAAGCATTTCATCGTGCCACGGCCAGGCAGGGTGCGCGCCGATGATTGTCAACTGCGGGAAGTCGGCGGCTATGTGATCGAGATAGATCGGGCGCGTGTAATCGAGCCGTACGCCCATTCCACCTGGTGTCCCCGCTCCCAGTCCGTTGGTGCCGGTGTGAAACAGCGTTGGTACTCCAAGATCGCGGATCGTTTCGTACAGCGGATAGAACTGCTTGTCGTTTGGATAGAAAGCCTGAATGCCGGGATGAAACTTCGCTCCGATCAGGCCCAGCTCGGTGATCGCTCGCTGCATCTCGTCAACGGCACGTTTGCCTTTCCACGGATCGACGCAAGCGAAGCCGACGAACTGGCGCGGGTACTTCTTGACGACATCGGCCACTTCATCGTTTGTGAGCGGGGGCAGCCCGGTAGCGGTTTCGGCATCCCACGCGAGAAGCACCGCGACGATGTCCAGCTCTTCGTAGACTCGCGCAACTTCATCCATCTTGCGAACCCGAACTGTGCTTCGGAAGAATTGTTCCGCGGGCTCTTTGAATGGCTTGATCGCGCCGTCGAGGAAGCTCGCGGTCGGAAGGTGCACGTGCATGTCGATGGCTTTGGGCATCGTGTCTACCCGCTTGATTGGTCCGTGAGTTAGCATCGTATCAGAACACAACCGAATAAGCGTACTTTGGCTCGTCGCGCCGGTGTTACCTTTTACGCGCTTCATCACACAAGAAAGGGCTAGTCGTCGATTGGTTCCGAGATGATCGCCGGTTGATTTTTGAGCGGGCCGACTCCTTGACGCCCGGGATGTTCGGGTATCGTAATTGTTACTTGCGAGACGTTGTTCTCATAATCCGATTCCCGTAGCTGATGGTAGATGCCTGGATGATTCGGATCGGGAGAAGCAAAGGTCGCAGGCTCGGTAGGCGACGGGACGAATCCTGGATTGACGGTGATCCTTATGACGTAGTTTCCTGGCGGCACTTGTGGCTGACCGTCGCCTCCATCGAGAACGAAGAACTGACCGCCGAGCTTCCAGACGTACGTATCAGCCCAACCCTTGCTGATTCCTTGATTCCCGGCGACGCCGGGAGACCCACAGCTCAGGAATTTTCTTTCGTTATTATTCGGGCCCGGATACGCTCCATACTTCTCGTAGTCAATCATGCAGAATCCACGCTTCGCAGCTTTCCATACTTGCCCATTGGTTGGATCGACTAGTTCGTAGAGCGCATAGTGCCTGAAGTGAAAATGGTTGTGACAGGTAGCAAACTCATAGAGACCGTCATTCGCAGCGATGTGAGCGTTTGGATCACCGAGGTCGACGTCGCCGTTACCTACGTTCGGAGTAGACACGGTAAAGCGCACAATCGTGTGAGTGCCTGGCGTTATGCCGCCCTCCTGAACGCTACAGAATTCGGCAGGGAAATCTTCTACCCGAACGACCCAATGCTGTCTGAGGGAAGCCTGATCCACGATGAGATCAGGCCTTGCAACAGGCGTTACTGGACTGCCGGCTGACATCGCCTGCTGGATAGGTCGGGGAAAAACCATTACTGCCGCGGCGATGCAGGCGGTTGCAAGAATTGTCCAAAGTTGTTTGTTCACGAGTTTCTCTCCTTCCTTTTCGGGCTGAGAGGAGCCTTCGTGGCGCGGGTCATGAATGGCGTTTTAGGCTCACCGCACAAAGAGCCGTCGCCCCAGCTAAAACGTTTTGACTGGGATACGGTGATGAATGTGCGCTTTGACTTCGGCGCTTTGGGAACAAGGCACTGCTACATCTATCTCAAGAGTCTTGGCTTGTCAACTCCAGCGACGGCGAGATGAGAGTGTAATGGCGAAGGCGCGATCCTCGAGCTCGGGGCCTCAGATCGCGCCTGGTTAGCGTGGGCGATAGACGAGCGCTATTGCGTCCGAGCCACCGCCTGGCCTGGCATCGGCTTGCGGGGGAGCTTCTTATCGCGCATCGCTGTGTTGTACACAAACGCCGCCATGATCGTGGCCGCCTGTTTCATGTCGTCTTCCTGGATGCGATCGTACACATCCATATTCGAGTGGTGAGTTCTGGTGTCGTACTCGATCTGGTCCTGTATGAACTGGAAGCCCGGCAGCCCGACGCCGTCGAATGACTGGTGATCGGTGCCGCCGGTGTTCGAGATCGATATCGTTGCAATAGGCAGGTCCCGCTGTGACCCGGTTTTCGCCTCGGGCGCCGGACCGGCTCCAATGAGATCTCTTAAAGAACTAAACCCGGCCCTGAATATCGACCGCACTTCGTCGTTGCCCTGCAGGTAGATTCCTCGAATCTTGCCAGTGCCGTTGTCGAGATTGAAATAGCCGGCGAACTTCTCGTGTTCGGCCTTTATCTCGAACTGCGGCGGTGTTTGTGGTTCCGGAGTTGCGCCCGCCGCCGGGGGACCGCCACCGAAGCGTGGCTCGGGACCCAATCGTTTTGCGAAATGATCAGACACATAAGCCCGCGAGCCGAGCAGTCCT
>CAZOOE010000661.1:0-3579 GCA_964581275.1 uncultured Clostridia bacterium | reverse complement strand
AAATCGGGTTACTGGAAAACACGGAAGGGGTGGTGTTAAGCAAAAACCCCGCACAAAACACCCAAAGAAAAATCGAGACGATACCGCGTGTTGCAAGCAGATTTGCCACCGTGTCCTTTGGGCTCCCCTGGTTTTGAACCAGGCCCGCCGATGATTCAGCAGCGTTTGAGCTGTCGGGTTGCGCAGCCGCCTTCGCAAAGATCTCACCGTTCGCGTCCTTCGCGGTTTGTTTCGCGGTGATGACTTTGATGGGAATCTCAACCGCCAGTTCAGCGGGAGCCAGACAAAGTTTGTCATTGCAGGATTGCACCGTGACCCGCGCGTGGATGAACGCATCGCCCGGTGCGATGGATTTGCCGGCTTCGGCTTCGGCAGTGACAAAAACGGTGCCTTCGTGGACCGCCAGGTCTGTATCGGGCGCAAACTCAAAGCGGCGCAGTTCTGGAGCAGGATACCGCGACTCGCCAACTCGAATTTGCGCCGGCGGGTCGAACTGGACAGTTGTCGCCTGAAGATACTCGAGAGACGGCTTATGCGCATTAATGTGATAGCCCGGGTCGATTTCGATCGCTATGGCAACCTTGAACTTGTCGCCCGGCCGCACGCCATCGGTCGATGCGTATCCCTTTCCTTTTACGACCCGGTCGCTTCCCTGAGCGAACGCCGCCAGCGGCAAAAGGAGGAGAGCCACGATAGCAAGTGCAGCATGTATGGGCTCCGCGCCCCTTGGCTGCGGACCGTTATCCGCAGGCGATAGGCGCCCACGGAGGTACGCCTGTACATGCTCGCCGGCTGTACCGTCTGCTTTTTTCTTCTTCATTCTCACTTTCACTTCCTCAAGTCGCGGGCCATTTCACCGGTCACTTCGTTTATCGACAACAAAGTTCCCCCGTTTGCGGCAACGAATGCAGCAGCGTCCTCGCGTTTGCCGAACGGCAAGAAGTCCGCCCCCATCGGTCCTTCCACCTTGCTCTTGTAAACAAAAACAGACTGACCGGCGTCGGTCGGTTGCTTCGATTGGTAGTCCTTGACCAGGATCTTCTCTATGTTAGCCCGATCCTTGTGTGCCTGGTCTACTCCGTAACTCCCGGGAGACGTGTAGAACGCGAGCATATCACCAGGCGATTCAAACATCAGCTTGGTCCGATCGGTGTAGTAGATCTCTGCTGTCCAATCGTCGGAGGCCTTGACATTCATATGGCAGACTGGGCAGTAGCCAAAAGCCGCATTCGACGTGACAGCGCCACCGCGACTCGCCCCGCAAGAGGAAAGAACAAAACTAAGAGCGAAAAGCAACAACCCGAGCGCGACCGCGTTTCCTATCTTGAATTGTGCCTTTTCTTCGTTTTCCATTTTTCATTTCCATTTACCATTGTCATTGGGGACCCGCTAACCGATCAATGACAAATGACAAATCGCAAATGGACAAATTTGATTCCTTCCTTTCGCCATTTTCCCCTTTTCGGTCTCACACTATCCATCCTCCTCCGACCACAACGTCTTCATCATAGAAGACCGCGGCTTGTCCGGGGGTAATCGCGGCCTGAGGCTCATCAAACTCGACTCGAACCCGACCTGTGGCCGTCGGAATTATGGTCGCAGGGGCGTCGATCGCGCGATAGCGTATGCGCACATTCGCTCGAACAGGCTCATCCGGCTGGGCAATCGCCAGCCAGTTCACACCGGTTGCGGTCAATGCCTCTCCGTACAAATCGTTCCGGCTGCCCACCACCAGTTGATTGTGCGGGACGTCGATTCTGACTACGTAAAGCGGCTCGCTGGAAGCGATGCCGATTCCGCGGCGCTGACCGATCGTAAACCGATGCAACCCGGCGTGCTCGCCGATCACTTTTCCATCCTCGGTGGTGATCTCGCCGGCAGCGCCGCTCGGCGCACCCATCTCGTAGCGCGCGTAATTCTCAACGAATCGGGCGTAATCACCATCAGGCACGAAGCATATCTCCTGGCTTTCTGGCTTGCCGGCAGTCTCGAGCCCCACACCTCGCGCGATCTCACGAACTTCCGATTTAGTCATCTCGCCCAGGGGGAAGACCGCCCTCTCGAGCTGTTTCTGCGTCATCTCAAAAAGAAAGTACGACTGGTCCTTTGACGTATCACACCCCTTCTTAAGCATGAATCGCTTGGTGTGCTCGTTATATTCCACGCGCGCGTAGTGACCAGTCGCTACCCGATCGGCGCCAACTTCACGCGCCACGGTAACGATCCGCGCAAACTTGAGCTTGGTATTGCACGACACACACGGGATCGGGGTGCGGCCAGCCAGATAATCTTCAACAAACGGGCGAACCACTCCTCGCTCGAATTCTTCTTCCATGTTGAGCACATAGAACGGAATGCCCAGGTCGTTAGCCACGCATCGCGCATCATAGACGTCGTCGAGGGAGCAGCACCGCGAGGGCTGAGGTTCTTCGTCTGGCGCGAGCCTTCGGCGCTGATTCCATAACTGCATGGTGAAGCCGACAACGTCGAGGCCCTGACGCTTCAGTATTGCGGCTGCAACCGAACTGTCTACACCGCCGCTCATTGCTACTGCGACTGTCATTCTTTTTACCGATCTTTGCCCGCGCGCTTACGCGATGCTATCATTCCCGCTCGTGAAACGCTCAGCTAAGCGCGCAAAGTTCATTCGAAGCTAAGAATTATACACAACGCCGGGAATTTGCGGAAAGGAACCAAATCGTGATGCGTGAAACCGGATGGGTGGCCGATCACGCACCCACTCATTTCAGGCGGATATGACTGCAGATCAAGCCCCAGTAGAACAGGCGATAGAAAAACACGTTATCGGGCGCGAGCCATACTATTTGCCCGTCGGTAAAGAGGTAGGGCTGTTTGAAGCCGCCTACCGAGGCAAGCTTCCAGTCATGCTGAAGGGGCCAACCGGTTGCGGCAAGACTCGCTTCATTGAATACATGGCGTGGCGTTTGAGTCGTCCATTAATCACCGTGGCCTGCCACGAAGACCTGTCGGCAACCGACCTGGTTGGTCGTTTTCTGCTGGAAGGCGACGAAACCGTCTGGCACGACGGCCCGCTCACGACCGCTGTTAAGCACGGCGCCATCTGCTATCTCGACGAGGTGGTCGAGGCTCGCAAAGACACGATAGTGCTGATTCACCCTCTCACCGACGACCGCAGAATTCTGCCGGTTGAAAGGCGCGGGACTGTCCTGCAGGCGCCGGAGGAGTTTATGCTGGTGGTCTCGTACAACCCGGGCTATCAAAGCGTCCTAAAAGACCTGAAGCAATCAACGAGGCAACGTTTCATAGGGCTCGAGTTCGACTATCCACCTCCTCACCTCGAAGCCGCGGTGCTTGTGCACGAGGGTAAGATTGACGAACAGACCGCGCGCGACCTGGTTTTGATCGGCGAAAAAGTTCGAAACCTCAAAGGCCACGGCCTCGAGGAGGGCGTATCCACTCGGCTGCTGGTTTACGCCGCGCAACTGGTGAGCAGCGGGATTCATCCTCACCTGGCTTGCGAAGTCGCGATCAGCAGTCCGATAACCGACGACACCGAACTTCAGCGGAGCATCCGCGAGATGGTGACTACAGTGATCT
>CAZOOE010000660.1:0-3580 GCA_964581275.1 uncultured Clostridia bacterium | reverse complement strand
TTGCATGTGTTAGGCACGCCGCCAGCGTTGATTCTGAGCCAGGATCAAACTCTCAGTTAAAATCCTGGTCATCTTTAAGCCTAAGCCGAAAAATGACCGTTCTACTCTTGGTCACTTTCGCTAAACTCTCAGAACGTCTGGTTCGTTTTACGCACTATCTAGTTTTCAAAGATCGCTTGTCTGCTTACGCTTGTCGCGAGCAAACGTTGATTATACCTAATTGGAGTACTATGTCAACTGCCAATGCTGCCTTTTTTATGTAATAACTCACAAACCGCCGGCAGGGATCAGAGTTTTCGATGAGGTTACTAGCCTTCAAGAGTCGTTCCGGGTGAGAACAACGGAGGAGGGTCCAACAAAAGATTCAAGACAATCAAATCGCCGTTGATCCGGCTGCAATGACCAACGGCGATTGATATCCGGCCTGGCTGCCTTCGGATAAGTCAGCGAGGTGAACGAATCATAGCTACGCCCACGATCAATGACCGCCTGCCAGCTTCCCTATTAATGTGAACAGCGGTAGATACATCGCTATCACGATAGTGCCTATTGTGACCCCGAGGAATAGGATCATTGCCGGCTCCATAAGGCTAAGCAGGTTTGCAATCGCCGCATCCACTTCTTGCTCATAGAAGTCCGCTATCTTCGACAGCATCGCGTCAAGTGCTCCGGTCTGCTCACCAACTCCGATCATTTGCGAAACCATTATGGGAAACACCCCACTGTTCTTGAGCGGTTCTACAAAGGTCTGCCCTTGCTCTATACCAGCTCGAACCTTTTGGATCGCTTGAGAGACAATCACGTTTCCGGCGGTGCGCGCCGTTATTTCAAGCGACTCAAGGATCGGCACGCCCGAACTGAGTAGGGTTGACAGCGTCCTGCTGAACCGCGCAACCGCAATCTTACGCATGATCGGTCCCAGGACCGGCAGCTTCAAAATCATACCGTCTATGACTTGTTGCCCCTTTTCCGTCTTGTACCAGCTCTTCGCCGCAAAGACAGTGATGCCAATCACCAAGGAGATTAGCCACCAGTAATTAGCCATGAACAGCGATAGCGACACTACCATCTCGGTTAGCCAGGGCAAGCGCTCACCCGGGCCCAACAGTCCCTCGAAGATATTCTTAAACGCGGGTATGACGACTATCATGATGATCGATATCACAATGATCGAAATGACGATCACTGCTATGGGATAGATCAGCGCGCTCTTGACGTCGCTCTTCAGCTTCACCATCTTCTCGAGGTAAGTCGAGAGGCGCTGCAAAATCACGTCAAGAATACCACCGGTTTCACCGGCCGCGACCATGTTGGTGTACAGCGATTCGAACACGCGTGGGTGTTTCGCCATTGCATCCGCAAGGGTCATCCCAGCTTCGACATCTCCGCGCGTCTGGAAGATCACTTTTTGAAAGTATTTGTTGTCCGCCTGTTGACCGAGTATCTCAAGGCACTGTACGAGCGGTAGTCCAGCGTCGAGCATCACCGAGAATTGCCTGGTGAACAAAGCCAGGTCTTTGTGCTTGACCTTTTCACGACCCAGCTTGGGCAGGCTAATCTCACGCCCTTTTTCTCGCGCATTGGTCAGAATAACCTGCTCACGCCGAAGCATCGCTTCAAGCGCACCCCGGTCGGCTGCCACGCGCTCACCGACGACAATCTCGTTAACTCGATTGCGGCCCTTAAAAACATATGTCGGCATTTCTGTCTCCCATCTCCCGGTTATCAGCTATACGGCTAGGGGCAAGAAAGCGCCACGATTCCTTCTGAGTTTGCCGTATCCAATTACACTCACAGGCTATCTCCCAACTCTTCCCAGTGGGGCTTGAGGCTTTGTTCCCTGCGCCGGCAAACCCGGCGCTCGAGGCGGCGGCGTTTGAAGCGCGGCAGCCCCGCGATTGATTAGATCCTGAAGCTCGTCTGCATTGGACGAACGAGCCATCGCCATTTCCAAAGTGATTTGCTTCTTGAAATAGAGGCTCGCCAAAGATTGATTGAATGTTTGCATTCCGAACTTGTCCTGACCGGTCTGCATCATCGAATAGATCTGGTGTATCTTGTCTTCTCGAATCAGGTTTCGGATGGCGGAATTCGGCACCAGCACTTCCATCGCCATCGCGCGCCCCTGACCGTTCGCCTTTGGAAGTAGTGCCTGCGTAACGATTCCCTCGAGCACCATCGAGAGCTGAGTGCGAATCTGAGCCTGTTGGCCCGACGGAAAGATGTCGATGATGCGGTTGATCGAAGATGCCGCCGAGTTGGTGTGAAGCGTGGCGAAAGTCAAATGGCCGGTCTCCGCAATTCTGAGCGCCGTCTCGGTAGTCTCGAGATCGCGCATTTCGCCGATCAGCACCACGTCCGGATCTTGCCGGAGCGCAGCGCGTAACGCGCTCGCAAAGTTGTGGGTGTCGGAATGCACCTCCCGTTGATTGACTAAGCAGCTCTTGTGGGCGTGAAGGTACTCAATAGGGTCTTCGACCGTGATGATGTGCTCGTGTCGATCTCGGTTGACCTTGTCTACCATTGCGGCCAGGGTAGTCGACTTGCCCGAACCGGTAGGGCCGGTAACCAGTATAAGGCCTCGCGGCCTCTCACACAGCTTCTCGATCACCGACGGGAGGCCAAGTTCCTCAAAGGATCTGATCTCGTAAGGTATCGAGCGAAAGACGGCCCCCACCGCACCTCGCTGGTTGAATATGTTGGCACGGAACCTCGAGAGCCCTTTTATTCCAAATGAGAAATCCAGCTCGAGCGTCTCCTCAAACCGGTGCTTTTGTGCGTCTGTCAATACCGAATACGCGAGCTGCTTCGTCTCGGCCGGTGTCAACTCTGAATACTCAAGCGGTCTTAGAACGCCATGAACACGCACCATCGGAGCAGAGTTCGTGGTTATGTGCAGATCCGAACCACCATGCTCAATCATCTTTCGCAACAATTCGCTCAACGCAATCTCCGGCATAACTCCTCCTGGGTCCTATTTCACAGTCTCTCGAACCACTTCATCGAGAGTGGTCATTCCCAGCCGTATTTTTTCCAGCCCGCTCTGCCTCAGCGTAAGCATCCCGTCTTCTATTGCCTTCCGCCGCAACTCCAGTCCCGAGGCGCCAACCAGAATCAACTCCCGGAGCTCTTCGGTTATCTCCATCACCTCATACAAACCAACCCGGCCTTTGTAGCCGGTGCCGTTGCAGTTGGTGCAGCCTGCCCCTTTGAAAGTCTTGAGCTCTGTCAACTCGCTCGCGGGAAAACCAACGTCGATCAGTGCCTCGTCCAGGCTCTTCACTTCGGCTTTGCACTCTTTGCAGATCCGGCGAACCAGTCGCTGGGCCTGGATGAGATTAACCGATGTTGCGACCAGAAACGGCTCGATGCCCATGTTCATCAGACGGCTGATGGTTGATGGCGCGTCGTTCGTGTGCAAGGTCGAAAGCACCAGGTGCCCGGTAAGCGCGGCTTTTACGGCTATCTCCGCCGTCTCAAAATCGCGGATCTCTCCCACCAGGATCGTGTTCGGATCCTGACGGAGAAAGGACCGGAGCGCTGCAGCGAAGTTGAGCCCAATCGATTCCTTCATCTGCAC
>CAZOOE010000659.1:0-3588 GCA_964581275.1 uncultured Clostridia bacterium | reverse complement strand
AGCGCTTGTTGCATTTGCAGTCCGCTCCACGAAGGAGTTCATAGTCCGGCCTTCAAGCGGAGGTTCGTAGGAGCCGGCCGTAAACCAAACTACCAACTTCCGCCAAAGGCCGGACTACAAGCTCACTCGGCCGTTTCGGCTGGCCGAACCGCTCGGCGATTCTCTCACTCCCATCAAGGCCCGTCAAACTTGACCGGAATACGTGTCTTGCTGAACAAGCCACATGGGCAAACGCGGTTCCTTTGTTTCCGTCACAATACTTCGATAGACAACCACGCGTGATCCGGCTTGCGAGCCACCAACCACATTGGCAAGATCGCTACTACAATGAACAACCAGATCGCATTCGAAAGGATCGCTACCGACGCCGCTACTCCCGCCCGGGTGGGACGCATCACCACGGCGCACGGCGTGATTGACACGCCGGTGTTCATGCCCGTAGGCACCCAAGGAACGGTCAAGGCCCTCACGCAGCAGATGCTCGAAGAGGCCGGCGCGTCGATCGTTCTCGGCAACACCTATCATCTCTATTTGAGGCCCGGTCACATTACCATCAATCAACTCGGCGGCCTGCACCGATTCATGTCCTGGAAGCGTCCGATCCTGACGGACAGCGGCGGATTTCAGGTCTTCAGTTTGAACTCGCTTCGCAAGCTGAGTGACGATGGTGTCGAGTTTCACTCTCACATAGACGGCTCGACTCATTTCCTTTCGCCTGAGCGATCGATGGAGATTCAGGCGGCGCTGGGCTCGGACATCGCGATGGCTTTCGACGAGTGCACGCCGTTCCCTGCGGCTCGGGACGAAGCGGCTGCGTCCCTGGAGCTCACCCAACGCTGGGCGCGACGATCAAAGCAGCGGCTGAGTCAACTACACCTCGAATCCGTCGCCGCGCAGAATGCCGGCATGACGATCGTCAATCAGAGCCAGGCGCTATTCGGGATCAACCAGGGCAGTACTTACCTCGATCTGCGCGAGCGGAGTCTCGAGGGGCTGGTCGAGATAGGCTTTGACGGATATGCGATTGGCGGGCTGTCTGTCGGAGAAGAAAAGAGCGCAATGTTCGAGGTCGTTTCCCATATCGCTCCAATGTTGCCTGAAGACCGGCCTCGCTATTTGATGGGAGTCGGCGCCCCCGAGGACATCATCGAAGCGGTAAGGCTGGGGGTCGATATGTTTGATTGTGTGATGCCGACCCGCAACGCGCGCAACGGCCAGGTCTTCACTAGCCGCGGCAAACTGAACATCAAGAATGCGCGCTATCGAGACGATGCGCAGCCGATTGATGACACCTGCCAATGCGCGGTCTGCACCCGATACTCGCGGGCTTATGTCCGCCACTTGTATATGAGCGGTGAGATCTTGGGATCGGTGTTGAGCTCGCTGCACAACCTTAGCTTCTACCTTGACATGATGGGTATGATGAGGCAAGCTATCACGCTTGGCACTTTTAATGAGTTTAGTCATTCATTTCTGAGCGGACTAGCACGCGGACAGGACTGATCCTCACCAAGGATTTCGGACCGCAGCCCCCGCGGGCGGAACCTCCCACTGGAAGTGCCGACACGTAATCAATGAACACAATAATGAATCTCGGTTCTTTGGCTTTTCTGCAAGGAGGAGGCGCTTCGGGCGGATTGATCGGCCTGCTGCCGTTCATCCTGATATTCGTCATTTTCTACTTCCTGCTGATCCGGCCGCAGCAAAAGAAGCAGCGGCAGGCACAGCAGGAGCGAGATGCAATGCTGAAAGCGCTCAAGGCTGGCGACAAGATCGTCACCACCGGCGGAATCTACGGTACGATCGTCGCGGTGCGCGAGAAGGACGACACGGTGCAATTGAGAATCGCGCAGTCGGTCTCGGTTGAAGCCGAGCGAAGCGCGATCGCACGATTGCAGACCTCCGAGAAGGAAGTTGAAGCGAGCAAATGAAAGCTTAGAGTACAGTACAGCCTTCAGGCTGCGCATTCATCACCAGCAAGCTGAAGCTTGTACTCTGAACCAGTTTTTAAGGTGACGCAGTATGCAAAGTAAGATTAGAAACAGGGCCATCATCATCCTGATTGTAACGATCGTCGGACTCGCAATAGTCTTCAAACCGCACCATAAACCCGGTGCGAGGGACTTCACAAGCTGGTCCCAAATAAAACAAAACCTGTCGGAGAACATTCATCTGGGTCTTGATCTTCGTGGGGGCAGCCACCTGGTGATGCAAGTGCAAACCGACGAGGTGATCCAGAAAGTTACCCAACGTAATGCGGAAGTGGCCCGCGCGAAGCTACAAGAGAAGAACCTGGCATTTACAAACGTCAACGGCGATACGCCGGGCAAGGTAGTCGTTGATGTGCCGGACACCACGAAGAACTCAGACATCGTGAGGGAACTCGAAAGCGACTTTGGATCAGACTGGACAGTCGGCGAGAGGGGCAACTCAGTAACAGCCTCGCTCTCCGACAGCAAGCAGAACGACTTGCGTGAAAAGGCGACACAACAGGCGATGGCGATCATCGAACAACGTGTCAACGCGTTCGGCGTTACCGAGCCCACGATCCAACGACAGGGCGGCGAAGGAACCTACCAGATAGTGATTCAGATGCCCGGCGTTGATGACCCCGAGCGGGTCAAAAACACTCTCAATGCCGATTCGAACCTCGAGTTGAAGCTTGTGGCGAAGGGTACGCAGGTCCCCTATCCTACAAAGGAGCAAGCTGAACAGGCCGCTAAATCTACCCCACCGGGCAACGACCAGTACACGAACCAGTGGGAAACGGTCTTCTATCGCGAGCGTCCCGATGCTGGCGGCGCCGCGCAAGAGGGTTATGTTGTCGTCGGCAAAACCCCGGTAATCACCGGGTTAGACATGCGTGATGCTTCCGCGCGATCGTCGCAATACGGCGGCGCCGCTTATGAGATTGATTTCTCGCTGGTGCCTGATGGCGCCAGGCGATTCGGCGACGCGACCGGCAAGCACGTCAACGACCGGCTGGCGATCGTCCTGAACAATGAGGTGAAATCAGCGCCCAATATCAACAGCCAGATCAACGACCGTGGCCAAATAACCGGCAACTTCACAAAGAAGGCGGCTGAAGACCTCTCGTTGATACTGCGGTCGGGCGCTCTTCCGGCTAAGGCCGTCTACCTCGAAGAACGAACCGTCGGTCCGTCCCTGGGTGCGGATTCAATTCGGCAAGGCGTGACCGCTTCGATCGCCGGTATGCTGGCAGTAGTTGTGTTCATGCTTTTTTACTACCGAGGGTCGGGAATCAACGCGGTGCTGGCGCTCATCCTGAACCTGATCCTGTTGCTTGCGGCGCTGATCGTGTTTGAGGCCACGCTGACCTTACCGGGTATCGCCGGTGTGATTTTGACCATCGGTATGGCCGTCGACTCGAACGTCCTCATCTTCGAACGCATACGAGACGAGATGCGAACCGGCAAGGTAGTGGCTTCGGCGGTAGAAGTCGGATTTAACAAGGCATTTCTGACCATCATAGACACGCACGTCACGACTATCGTTTCGGCCGTCTTCCTCTTTGTTTTTGGGACCGGTCCGATCCGCGGATTCGCGGTCACCCTGGTCGCGGGTCTC
>CAZOOE010000658.1:0-3618 GCA_964581275.1 uncultured Clostridia bacterium | reverse complement strand
TTTCGTCGGATCGCTCTTCAGCGCCGCGATGAACTCGTAACCGTTCATGTAAGGCATCTCTACATCCAAGAGGATGAGATCGGGGGGCTGGCGCACGACAAGATGGCCGGCCACCACCGCATCCTCGGCGACCGAGACCTCGTACCCGTTGATCGCCAGATGCAAGCGCAGCAAATCGCGCATCATCGCCTCGTCGTCAACGACGAGAACCCTTCGTGGCCTGCGTGGCGCGTCGTGCATGTCGAACGCTTCGCGGTTGACTTACTGATCGCCGGCCGAGCTGTCTGAATCGCTCGTGCCGTGGCGCCGCAATCGGCGGCTAGTGAACCGATACCGTAATAGCGATTTCTCTTTCTCGGGACTCGACTTGTCGCTCGTGCGCGAGCGCGGAAACAGCACAGCGTCCAGTGTTGTCCAGCGAGAGCTTATTGAATTCCTAAAGGCCCTGACCAGCGACGACGCCCGCCGCATGGCCGAAGCTCACTGAACCGGCTGGCGGGCTTTGCGTAGCTTTGGGACTTTGCGAGAACCTGGTTTCTCGCTAGATTCCGCCAAGTCTCCTGGCGGTTCCTTCTGACGCTATCTTTAACCATTCAACAATGTGCGTAGTCGAGGCTCCAAAGCCCCGCGGAGCAAATCGTCGGAGAGGGCGTACTCGAGAACTGTCTTCAGGTAGTTCACAGGATCACCAATCGTGAGCCACTCTCCGTCGGCGACTGCTTCGGCGACCACTCGTCCGCCTCGCCGAACGTATTCGCGTACAGCGTCCGTCAGCCACAACTCGTTAGCCCTTCCCCTGGGAATCTCGGTCAAGATCTGAATGACTTCATCGGACAACAGAAATCTGCCGAACATCGCTAGATTCGAGCGAGCGGCTTCGAGCGTGGGCTTCTCGACGACGTCTTCGATCTCATGCTCGGCGCTGCCCTGTTTGATCTCCGCGATCCCATAGCGCACGACGTCTTCCCATGGTACTTCCTGTGTGCCCACAACGAGCGCGCCCGTTTGGTTGTGTTTCTCGATGAGTTTCCGGGCAAACGGAGTCTTTGCCTTGATGAGGTCGTCGCCGTAAGCGTAAATGAATCCCTCACTCGCAGGAATGTGTTTCCTGGCGACGATAAGCGGCGTGCCATTTCCGTAAGAGCCGGTTTGGGGCTCCATAACAATCTCGATGCCCGACAATCTCTCAGTGAATTCATCAATAGCTCTAGACGCGCCCCTGGCGGCTGCGGCTGAACGGTCGTAGGTGCGGCGCAGCGGGTCGGGATTCTCGCCGGTTATGATGATGATTCGTTTGAGCCCCGCATCGATGAACTCTTCGATTATGAGTTGAATGGCGGGTTTGTTAATTATGGGGAGCAATTCTTTTGGATAGCCCAACGTGACCGGCAGCATCCGCGTCCCTGACCCGGCGGCAGCGATAACACCCGTTTCGACTTTCATTGAGCGAGCTCCGTTGCTGGACTGGATTGACTCTGTGACAAGTTATCACGCGCTAGTTTTGCCAAACAAGCTATCGTTTCTCCGTCTTCATCATCAGGTAGGCATCAAGCGAACCGTTGTAATACTCAGCCAGGCGCTCGAAGACAAAATAGCCATGCTTGTCGTAGAACCCGCGTGCTCCGGCGTCGTCAACCGGCGTCTCCAGGTAGATCGCTTCGGCTCCTTGCTGCCACAACCAGTGCTCAATTGTGGTGAGCAGGCTGCTGCCGATGTGCTCGCGCTGACGATGCGGAATAACATCTATCGTGATGATGTGTCCTAGTTTGCGGGGTTCGCTGCAGCCAACGACAAATCCCACGATTTCATCTTGGTCCTGGGCGACAAACGTTCGGCACTTGCGAGAGCGCAGATAGAACTGAAGCTCGAGACGGGAATACGCGATGTCTTTTGTGAACGCCGCGTGGTCAATTTCGTAGAGCTGCTCGAAGTCGGTTGGTCTGTACTCGCGTATCTCCACAGTTGTGTTCTTTAAGGAGTGACGCTGAGGAGTGGCGTTTCAAAGATAACACTAGTACAAAGCCCGGTACGCGCCGCCGTCGATCTGTATCACCGTGCCGGTCAAGTAGCTTGCTCGCTCCGAGCACAGGAATGCTACGACGGCCGAGAACTCCTTGGGATCCCCGATCTTCTTCATTGGGGTCGATGCGGCCCACCGCGAATATATCTCCTCGACACTCGCGCCTTCGGTCTTCGCAATCACGGACGCAAGGCTCTTCAACCGTTCGGTTAGATGATATCCCGGACAGACTGTATTCACGGTGATGCCACTTGCGGCGATCTGTTGAGACAGACTCTTCATGAATCCCAACACCCCCGCCCGAGCTGTGTTCGACAGGATCAGATTGTCGACTGGCTGCTTTGCTGCAATCGATGTAACCGCGATGATCCGGCCCCATCCTCGCTCTCGCATGTGAGGGACGGCTTCGCGGCAGAGATTGATTGTGCTGATCAGGTTCAGCTCGACGGCTTCGCGATACTGCTGGGTGCTGAAGTCGTCGAAGAACCCAGCGGGCGGGCCGCCGGCATTTGCGACGAGGATGTCGATGCCGCCAAACTTGTTCCTGGTTTCCGAGACAAGTTCGTGTACCTGGTCTTCATTGGTGACGGTGCCAGGTACCGCGAGCACCTCTGCGCCGGTCACCGACTGAATCTCCGCGGCTGCGGCTCGCAATTGCTCTTCGCTTCGAGCAGTGATTACGACGCGCGCCCCCTCCACGGCCAGTTCCATCGCCGTAGCTTTACCCAAACCGCTTGATGCGGCCGCCACAATCGCTACTTTCCCTGAAAGCCCGAGATCCATCCACGCCCCCCTGTTTGGTTTGTTAAGCGTTTAGGATAGCGGAAAGGGCGCGGGTTGTTTAGGCGGAAACGACCTGCCGCAATGCCAGGGCGGGTCGCTTACAAGTACTAGCCAACAATGCTCATCAGGAACTCGAGCGGCCTCTGATGGAAGACGCGGGGTGCGTTCTCAAGCACCTCCTCGAGAGTCGTGGCACCGCGTAGCGCCTTAACCATTCCGTCCTCTTGCATTGTGCAAAGGTTGCACGACTCCAGGCTCATCTGCCTTATCTCTTGCATCGTGCGCTTCTGCAGAATTGAGTCTCGTATGTCGACATTCGGCACAAGCAGCTCATAGATCCCAAGCCGGCCACGATAGCCTGTGAAGTTACACGCGGAGCATCCCTTGCCCCGCCACAGCGTGAACTTGTTGAGCTCGTCTCGGTTTAATCCGAAGCGCCGAAGCACACGGTCTTCGGGCGAGTATTTCATACGGCAGCTCGAACAGACCTTCCGTACCAGGCGTTGGGCAAGCACCGCGCCGATCGTGGAAGCGATGAGCGAGGTCTCGATTTCCATGTTGATCAAACGGACCAGCGCACCGACTGAATCCTCGGTGTGAAATGTAGCAAAGACTTTGTGTCCGGTCAGCGCGGACTGAACGGCAATGTCTGCCGAGAATCTGTCCCTGATCTCCCCGATTACGATGATGTCCGGGTCCTGTCTGACGATTGATTTGAGCGTCTCATTGAATCCTAAACCTATCTTTTCATTGATGGAGCATTGAGATATCCCGTCGATTACATATTCAACCGGGTCTTCGCAGGTGATGATCTT
>CAZOOE010000657.1:0-3623 GCA_964581275.1 uncultured Clostridia bacterium | reverse complement strand
CTTCCTCGGATACGACCGGCACACCAGGCAGAAGCCGCGCCAGCCCGTCGAGGATCACGGCCTGCGCGGCCTTGTCCGCTGGCGTGACCGGCGATCGATCGTCCTTGATGCGTATCGCAGCGCTGCCGGCGTCGACCGCGAGGATCGCAGCCGCGGCCTGCGAGGCGAGCGTCGTCAGCTCGTCAAGCAGGCGGACACGCGACGGCCCGGCAAGATTCGACGAAGAAGGCATCACTTACACCGCGCTCATCGGCGCGTGAACTACCCGTGTCATAGCGAGCCAACTCCAGTGTACCGGAGCAGTATGGACTGCCTCCCTGTCCAAGCGGAAGGTTCTACGTCTATCCCCACCCCACCATTTGCGGAGTGTAGAAAAGATGATTGGATTAGTGATGTGAAATCACGCAAAGCCAGCACAAATCCGCGCGCGACACAAACGACCGTTTACGGAGTACCGCTCTCTCCCCTCTCATTGGCTACATGCGCGTCTCGAAAGCCGACGGCTCACAGGTGCTCGACCTACAGCGTGATGCATTGCTTACTGTCGGAGTCGCCGAGTGCAACATTTACAGCGACACGGCGAGCGGTAAGAAAGACGATCCGCCGGCAAGCTGGTGTTTGGCATCTTCGCGGCACTCGCAGAGTTCGAACGCGAACTCATCCAGGAACGGACGATGGCTGGGCTCGCCGCAGCACGCGCTCGTGGGCGGCGCGGTGGTCGCAAACCAAAGATGACGCCAGCAAAGCTTTCGATTGGCACAAGCGGCAATGGGACGGAAGGGAACGATCGTTGCCGACCTCTGCACCGAACTCGGGATCAGTACGCAAACCTTGTACCGGCATGTGTCACCCACCGGAGAACTACGGACGCACGGCGAAAAGCGGATTTCCACCCGGTCTCAAGGATGACCTTCTTGGAATAATTCAGCAACAGCGCCGGTGACCGAGCTCCAAAAGCAGACAAAAGCCGTACGTCCGAAAAGTGCCAGGAGCAGCCGTGCAATCAACGAGCACGCGGAGCTAAGCATGTGAGAATGCTGCCCTACCTGCGTCAGTCAGGATGTAGCAGTAACGATCCCGCTTATTCAGCTCAATCCACTTGTTGTAAATCGCACGTTCCATACCGCGTTTGAAATCGCCATCTCGAATCTCCATGAACTCGTTCCGTTTGAGGAGGCCCATCGAAGGAATTTTGTGGCGGCTGAAGATCGATAGAATTTGTTGAGCTACCTGTTCGTCCGAAAGAGTATTCGACATCTCACATAACTCCTTTTGATCACTGCGTAAGAGCATACGCAAAAACGGCCATGGCAACTGTTGACTCTAGCCTTATCCCCGCTGATGTCGCACCAGGGCGATTTGTTGCCGTGGGCAGATTTAAGATCGTGAAGCTGCTTCCGCCCGAAGGCGACGAACAGCAATATCGGATCAAGAACGCCACCGAGCCGCACGAACGCGTCGCCAAGGAAAGTCGGCTCGCTCGGGATTCCTGATGTTCCCTCGCGGGCAGAAAGGAAAGCAGAAGTTTTTGGCCATGAGCAACGCACACAGCCGGAGCTAAGTTTTCGCTTCGTCGGAGGACCCGTCACCTTTTTCCTTTCGTGCTCTCCAGCTTTTTCTCCGCCGCCTCTTTCGCCTCGGCCGCCTCTTTGGCCAATCGAAGGGCCCTTAGCCTTGCTGTCTTTTCAGCGACAGCCCGAGCGTCTGCCTCATACTGAGATGTGGCTCGTTTGGCCTCTTGCGCCTTTTTTAGCGTCTTGTGGAATTGCGCTTCTGCTTTTGCTTGGTCTTCTCTAGCCATTGTCTCTCCCCTTTAGCGATAGAAAGAGTACTTGGATACAAAATGGTGGCCTTTATCAATTTGGCAATTGTGCGTACGGAGGATGTCGCGGATCAACCTAAAATCGCCGCGCGAACGCGGCGGTTTCCTTAAGCTTGGACCGGTCAAGTGACCTTGAGGTTCTCTGCGGCTTCCTTTCCGCGGTTGTTAACAATTTCGTATTGGACCGTCTGGCCCTCATTGAGGGAGCTCACCTTTGCGATGCGTCCGCCTTCTCGTTCCTTCCCCGACGGCCGCGCCCGAATTGGCTAGTGCGAAAACCAAGCAGCAGACGGCGTGTCGCACTTTTGCCAGCCGCGCGCTATAAGTTCAGCCAACGCGAAAGACGAATCACGGAATTATCCTTGAACGACGGCCGAGCTACTGCGGTTCATTTAGAGCCGCCCGACGCGCGCAGTTGGACGCAAATCCTTGCGCGCTATCGTGGGCCTAGCCACGCCCGCAGCATCGTGGAGATCGCGATCACAATCGGACCATTTGTGGCGCTTTGGGCGCTGGCCTGGGCGGCATACTACTTCGGCTTCTGGTGGCTCTCACTGCTGATTGCAATACCGGCCGCTGGGTTCCTGGTGCGGCTATTCATGATCCAACACGACTGCGGACACGGCGCATTCTTCCGTCACCGTCTTGCAAACGATTGGGTTGGCAGGGTTATTGGCGTGCTAACACTGACGCCTTACGATTTCTGGCGCCGGACCCACGCTGTTCATCACGCCAGTTCGGGCAATCTGGACCATCGCGGCTTGGGTGACGTCAACACCCTCACGGTGCGCGAATATCTGGCGCTCTCGGCGTGGGGCCGTCTTTGCTATCGCGCCTACCGTCATCCGATCGTGATGTTTGGCATTGGCCCGGCCTATCTATTTGTCCTGCAACAGCGGCTGCCAGTCGGCATGTTGCGCGGCGGTGGCTGGCAGCCCTGGCTTAGCACCATGGCGACCAATTTCGCCATTGCGCTCGCTGTCGCCGTCGTAATCTGGTTTGTCGGCGTCGGGCCTTTTCTGCTTTTGCATTTGCCGATCACGCTGATCGCCGGCTCAGTCGGGGTCTGGCTATTCTTCGTGCAGCACCAGTTCGACCCGACTTTCTGGGCTCGCGATGGCGAGTGGACGCTCCACGAAGCGGCCTTGTACGGAAGTTCGCACTACGACCTACCGGGAATTCTTCGCTGGTTTACAGCAAACATCGGAGTACACCACGTCCACCACCTGTGTAGCCGCATTCCCTATTATCGCCTTCCAAAGGCCTTGCGAGACCATCCCGAGCTACGCGGCGTGAGCCGGCTTACGATGCTCCAGAGTTTTCGTTGTGTGCGCCTCGTGCTGTGGGACGAGGGTAGCCGGCGCCTCATTTCCTTCCGTGACATGGGGCCGTTGCCGCGTGGGTCACCGGGATTTCGTTTCGGACGACTACTGACCAAGGCACTCTAACGCCTTGCTCGGCAGGATGGGGGCGCTCTCCGATGGAGCGCTATAGGTTGCAAGTCGACCGACAGCTCAAGAGTACCTTCGCTAGTCTTGAAGAGACTGAGAAGGCTGGGAGAGCGATCGAGAAAGCTTATCCAGTCGTCCATGTGTCGATCTACGACTCACAAGAAAGCCAGCAAACAGTGCTGGAGTTGCCTCGGCGCGCGGCTGGACGAACACCCGGCGCGCGTCGTAGTCAAAGGTACCCATCCATCCTCGCGCTGCCGCCGCTGCTACCAGACCAGATAGGCAAGTCCGATCGCGATTGCGCCAGCGAAGATCACGAACCCGATCGCGTAGTTCAATGTGCTGTCCAT
>CAZOOE010000656.1:0-3623 GCA_964581275.1 uncultured Clostridia bacterium | reverse complement strand
GTCCGCATCACAGGGCAGTTGATTGATTCGGTGATGGGCGCGCACATTTGGGCGGATAGGTTCGAGCGTGAACTAACAGACGTTTTCGCTCTTCAGGACGAAATGACGCTCGCGGTTGTCTCAGCTATCGAGCCAAGATTGCTTCAGGCGGAAATTGGACGGGCGACGAGGCGACGACCTCCGCTTTGCAGTGAGCTTGGCGACTTGTACGCGCCCCGAAAGCTCCCCTGCCAGCTGCGCGATCGTAGGAGCGATCATTCGGCAAGGGCCGCACCACGGCGCCCACCTGTCCAGCAGTACCGGCAGCACTGACCGCTCGACTTCTTCCGCGAAGTTGGCGTCAGTCACAGTTACCGGGTGAGCAGAGACGGCGAGCGGACTCTTGCATTGCCGCAGATGGGTTGAAGTCCCTCGTTAAGCTTTGCTTCAGGGACGCGATTGTTGGCCCCGCAAGAGGGACAGGCAATGATCGTGGCTTCAGTTGGTGAACTCATATCTACAGTCTAACCGAAATCTCGGCTTTCCGACCACGGCTTCCGCGCTCTGGTGGTGTCCTGTTCTCGAGTTGCTGTTTGTTAGCCGGCGGAGCAGGCGACGGAGCCCGGCTGGAGCGCAAGTGCTTCAGACTTTCTGAGCCGGCATCTCTTCGATTATTTTAGCTCCAGGAGCCAGATGTTGCCCGTACTTTCGCTGTATTCGTAGACGATTTGATTGCCAAGCGGCGACCACGCCGGGTATCGAACGTAGGCGTTGAGCTTTGTATTAGTCGTCATCTGCTTTTGCTCTTTTGTCGAGCGCGAAACCCAGAAGACGTTCCAGATGTCATTCCGCTGTCCTGCAAAGACTATCTTGTCTCCGTCCGGCGACCAGTTGTGCGGCCAACTCTGGCCCTGATCGAAAGTCAATTGCGTTGGCTCGCCCCCGTCCGCAGGCATAACCATGATGTGAGTGTTCTCCCCGCGCTTCATTTGAAACCCGATTAGGCGTCCATCCGGTGACACGCAGGGCCATCCCGCCATCTCGCCATCGAAGGTCAGTTGTCTTGGTTCTCCTCCTTCAACTGGAACGACCCAGACGTTGATCGTCCCGCTCTTTGTGGAATTGAACACAATCTGTTTGCCGTCAGGCGACAACATAGGGAATCCGATTGCTAGCCCGGGATCGACAAGCAGAGTTTCTTTACCGCTCTTTGTCGAAATTGACCAGAAGGCCTGCCGGCCCTGGCGATTAGATTGAAATGCGATTCGATCATTGTCGGGAAACCAGCTTGGGGCCCAGTCAATCGCGGGATCGGTGGTCAGTTGCAATGGGTTTTTGCCATCGGCGTCCATCAGCCAGACGTCCTGATTGATACCCCCACGGAAATCAACGTAAGCGATTCGTTGCCCATCGGGGGAGAAGTTTGGCAACCCTTTTCGATAATTTGTACCTTGCGTAAGCGAAACCGGGGCGCCAGTGGCTTCACTTGAGCCAGGCGAAAGCTGTATCGAAAGGATGCCGCCCATCATCATTGGAGCACTATATGCGATTCTCTTGCCGTCGGCAGAAATCGTCAGGTTCTTGATTCGCATTAGCCCGGTGTTGGCAACTTCCACAGGCTCTCCTACGGTTTCGCCGCTCGAACGTGAGACGCGGAGTTTGTAAAGCAGGAAACTGCCTTGCTCGGAGACGCCGCCGTAGTAGATATGCTCTCCGTCAGCGGAGTAGATAGGATCATAAAACAAGTCTCGACCCCCTCTGATCCGCTTCAATTCATTCTCCCTGACAGAGACCGTCCACATGCTTGAGACGTTGGCGTCAGAAGCAACGAAGACAATCCGGCTTCCATCAGGAGACCACGATGGAGCCCCGTGCCCGCCAGGCGGATTGCCGATCTGGGTGACGGCCCTCGGATCACCGCCGCGAGTTGGAACGATCCAAAGGGTCGAGGGCGATATGGCGCCGATTGAGGTTGCGCTCAGATCGGTCAGTCCGTACGACTGGAACGCGAGCAACGAGCCATCCGGCGACCATACCGGGCGCGAGCCAAACTCGGTCAATTGTCTGGACGTCCCGCCCGAAGCCGGCACCTCCCAGATGCCGCCTCGCTTTTGTGAGTAATAAGCGATCAGCTTTCCATCGGGAGACCATGCCGGCTGAAAGTTTTGCTGCCCGTC
Organism: uncultured Clostridia bacterium; assembly: GCA_964581275.1. Classification (GTDB taxonomy): domain Bacteria; phylum Acidobacteriota; class Blastocatellia; order UBA7656; family UBA7656; genus Onstottus_A. The sequence continues at coordinate 1,467 of CAZOOE010000656.1, read as the reverse complement.
AGAAGTGATTTGAATTTCGCGCGCGCCGGGCGTGAGCGGACGCACATAAATCTCAAAGCTGCCATTGTGATCGGAACAGTACGCAATAGAGTTGCCGTCGGGTGCGAGCGTTGGATAGGCGTCGAGACCGGGCCATGTGGTGACCTGCATATTTCTCAGCACGCCTGTCGTTGGGGATTGATCGGGGCTGATTTGAATTCTCCAAATGATCAGAGCGGCAATCGCCGCCGCGCCAAAGATGATGGCGCCAAAGAACTTTCTCTTCCTGAGCGTGGAGCCTTTCGCGACGCCGGTCTTTGCCTGAGAAATCGGTTCCTCTGCGGTGAAGGCGCTTGGTGATTCAATCTGATCGCCGACCGGCTGTTCAGAGGCTGCCGACTCGGTTTCTCGTATCGTCCTCGCTTCGATGTTCCTGACCTCAGCTATGAAGCGATAGCCGCGCTTGTGAAGCGTTTCGATATAGCGCGGGGCGTCAGCATCGTCTCCTATCACCTGCCGAATCTCTTTGACAGTCCTCGTCAGCGCGTTGTCGGTGACAAACGATTCCTTCCAGATCTGCTCAAACAGCTCCCGCTTTTCAACAATCCGGTCGCGATGTTCGATGAGATAGACCAATACATCGAAAGCTCGCGGCGTGATCTTGTGTGGCTGACCATCTTTTTCGATGCGAAGGCGGCTACCATCCACTAAGACATCGTCGAAGCGATATGAAACGCTAGCTTTTGCAACAGGGTCCATTTGTATAACCAATCAGGAATGAGCCAGTTAGCATCAGTCACAAGAAAGTCATCCGCCGGTCATTCGGTTGTCACCGCTTCGTCATTACCCTGATTCGCGGCTCGATTATAGTCCGCAGCCGTGGATCGACCAAATTCAGAAATCGAAACGAAAAGGAGATCGTTATGAAGAAGCAAGCTTACACCATTCTCGTAATCGCGGCTTTGCTGGCAACCGTCTTCACTTCCGCTCAAGCGCAGTCTGATCGATTGATCGCAGCGGACCTACCCTTCAACTTCGTGATCAAGGACAGAACGCTCCCGGCCGGCGGGTACGTCCTGGCGCTTGTGCAGGTTGGCGGCTCAGATGCAATCAAGATTCAAAGCGCCGACGGCCACATTACGGCGTTCGTTCCGACGCGCTCGGTCAGAGCGAAAACTTCGGAGTCGGAACCGAAGCTGGTTTTCAATCGCTACGGGGATCAGTACTTCCTCTCGCAGATTCTTGGACTTGATGACTCAACCACCCAGCAACTGACCACTCCTCGCGCTGAAGAGGGACTCGCGAAGGCTGAGGTAGAGAAAAAGAAGTTATCCATCGCCGCACACAAGCGATGAGAACTAAACGGAAGGTTCGGATGACGATCGAGTCGGTACTAGAGCTTATGCTCTCAATTAATTCTGATAGTGAACCAGAGTCGGAGTAGGAATGACTATTACTAATCACCCCCTCCACAGATCCGGACGAGCG
>CAZOOE010000655.1:0-3633 GCA_964581275.1 uncultured Clostridia bacterium | reverse complement strand
CGGGCTCGCCCTGGGCTACATGCTGTCGCCCGCTACCCGGGCTCACCGTCAAACCCCGTTGACACTCTTGCCTATCCTCTCTATCCTCGGTTGATCCGCTATTATTCCAACGCCTTTTAAAAAAGTAAGGTTCTGATTCGACTCGTTTCCCCGTGTGCCGGATCCGGACGTGCAGACAACCCCAACAGCACCTTCTGGAATAATTCATGTTCCTTTAGGGATTCCTCAATCGAGAGAATTCAAGGAGGTATGAAATGATGCTTAGCAAGACTCAAAACATCGCAAGCTGGCTGCTTCAGATCGTCGTTGCCGCGATCCTTTTTCAAACACTTTTCTTCAAGTTCACCGGAGCCGAGGAGTCTAAATATATCTTCTCCACGCTCGGGCTCGAGCCATGGGGCAGGATCGGTTCGGGTGCAGTCGAGCTAATTGCTGTGATCCTCTTACTGGTTCCTTCGACGGTGACAATAGGCGCAGTGCTTGCGCTGGCGACGATAACCGGCGCTATCTTCAGCCATCTGACCAAACTTGGAGTAGTTGTGAAAGATGATGGCGGCCTACTATTCGGGCTGGCAGTGACGGTGTTTGTCTTGAGCGCGGTGATTCTGTTCATTCGCCGAAGCGACATACCGATTGTTGGTAGCCGGTTCTTTGGAAGCACACTATAAATTCTGCGCGCTATCGCGAGCGATCGGCGATCAGATTGTAGAGCTCGACGAACCGCTCGTTGGGCTCTCCCGGTCACCGTCCTGGTAACGATTCAACAGGCACAGCGACAACCCACACTCGTTTACCCCGATCCACGAGCCGCAGTGGTCGCCATCAATCGGGGCGATGAACCTCACGTCGCTACGCGCGTGGACGCTTGGCGGAAGAGCCGGTTTCCGTGTGTGTAGTTCATCGCGATTGCACAATAGTGATAGCCGTCGTCTTGATGGATCCAGCTCACGGTGCACATCACGCAGTCTGTCTCCAATATTCAAGAGTCGAGGGCGCAACACCAAACTCGGACGCGGGTTCTATTCCTTGCAATCGGAGAGCTATCACAATAAACGCGTAGTGATGAACAGTGTGACTCAACAACGATTGAAGCTCACGCGCAATCGACGACCGGCTCCAGCAAAGACGTTCGTGAGTTCGCGTCGAGCCTTCAAGGACCACGAGTAGCTCAGTATGACCGTCGGCGAACGAGAAGCTTCGCAGTCCATCGATGATGGCCTGCAATTCGAAAGCGGCAAGTTCCGGATCGCTTTCGACAAGCTCGTTGCGAGCACGCAAATCGTAGTTGATTCGTCCACTGCCAGCAGACGAAAGGAAGCAGTTGTAGAAATCGATACAATGGCGAAAATGGGCGCCGATGCCGCCCTGGAGACATCGAGTCGCGGCGCTCGAATAGAGAGAACCGAGGCATGATGTCAGCTCGATGCCCTGTTTCAGAATTGCGATGTTATCGGCTACTAGCGTGTCGCAGCGTTGCATTGATCTACTCCGATCGTAGGCTGAGAATCAAGTGATGCAAGTCTTGGGCTCGCGCTATGAAGTTCGACGGACACTACTCCCACCTTGATCCGCAAAGAACATCTTGCGGCTCTGTTCGTCTATCGCTTTGACATCGAACAGCACCAGAAAATCGTTCGTCTTGAACTGCCGATCCAGCGCCGGCCGACTGCAAACTCGCGCACCGTATCGCATATAGATTTGGAACAGCTTTGGCAGGCGGACTTCTTGATTGACAAGGATGACATCGTCTTGCGCAACACACTCGAAGCCGGGCTGGGTCGTTACATTGAATGAAGGATCTACTTGCCCCTTGCGTTCAAGCAAACGCATCACGCGCAAACCATCGACCGGGTCCTGGCTGGTCAGCGAGCAACAACCGAAAAGGTATCGCTTTCTGTTGTGCATCAGGTAAGCGGCCAGTCCCCTCCACAACAAGAACAGCACAGCCGTGTTCCGGTGATCCTGTGCGACACACGCACGGCCAAGCTCGATCGAATCGCTCAACATTTCCGGCGGCAACGTCGACAATTCAAACTCTCCGTTCGAATAGAACCCTCTTCCGGCTCGAGCCATTTCACCGGTTTGCATGCGATAGGTTCCGACGACCCGGTCTTGATTCTCGGTGTCCACCACGATCAGGTGGTGGCACTGTTCGTCGAATTCGTCCATGTCGCGGCCTGTGAGGAACGAAGCCTGAAGCCCTTCGCCGAGCTCGAGATTAAAGACCTCGAATCTAAGCCTCAGCGCGCCGAGCAATTCTTCTTTTGTGCGCGCGAATTGTGCGACGTACCGTCCCTCTCTGATCTCCCGATTTGGGATCAGAGCGCGGAATCCAGAGTGACCTTGGACCGCCGGCGCGTGGGCCGATGCAGCAGCCGATCGAAGTAGAACGTTCTGATCCATATCAGGTCTCCAAATTGGGTCAAAAAGTTATCGCGTAAGGCCTCTGAGCATGATATCCCTGTCACGGGTGTGTTTATTCCCGCCGGGAGAACCCTTGGATGGTGTCTCGCGCCTTAATGGAAAGGGTGAGTTGTTTATGCAGCGATCCAGACAGACCTGGTAAGACTTGGTATGCTCTCCTCGGGCACTTTCTAATACCTGGCGACAGAGCGCACCGCTTTTTGGCGCTTGGGTGCGGGCTTTACCGCAAACACATCCTCGACGGCTGCCCGCAAGATCTCGGCGACGCTCCACGCTTGTGCTATGCAGCCGCGTGGTTCGTGGGGACTCTCCGCATCCACAATCTCGGAGATATGCCCAAGACCGGCATCTGAAAGATGATCCTGCAGCGGCCTGAGCAACTCTCTCGCTTGTTCGCGCGCCCGCTTCGTGCCGCCGTTAGCTCGCACGCGGGCCGTGATGAACGGACCCATCAGCCAGGGCCACACAGTGCCTTGATGATAGGCAGTGTCGCGGTCCCACACGCCACCTTCGTAGCGAGGCCGATACGCCGGATCCGAGGGTGCAAGGCTCCTCAGGCCATACGGCGTGAGGAGTTCGCCCTCAACAACTTCTACCACACTTTTTGACTTATCGCGTGAGAGCATTGAGTGCTTCAAACTCACAGCAAGTATCTGATTCGGTCTGATCGAAGCGTCGCGACCGTCGCCGTTGACCACGTCGTAGAGGCAACCAGCTTGTTCATTCCAGAACAAATCCTCAAAGCTCCGCTTTGCGCGTGACGCCATATCGCCGAAGCGTTTCTTGTTCGCTCGATCACCGAACTTGGCGGCTAGTTCTTCCATAACTCGCAGCGCGTTGTACCACAGCGCTTGAATTTCGACGGCTTTCCCCTGACGAGGAGTGACTACGTAATCGCCGACCTTCGCGTCCATCCAGGTCAACTGCACGCCGGGCTCGCCAGAAAGCAACAAACCGTCGTCGTCAACTTTGATTCCGTATCGGGTCCCGCGCTCGTGCCAGTCGATGACGTCAACCAGCGCCGCGTAGAAGTTTGTCTTGATGAACTCGTAGTCGTTCGCGTACTCGCCTAGCGCGCGGATGGCTTCGAAGTACCACAACGTCGCGTCTACTGTGTTGTACTCGGGCGTCTCGCCGGCGTCGGGGAAGCGATTTGGCAGCATCCCGCGATCGATGTGCTTCGCGAATTCGAGGAGGATACTCTTAGCC
>CAZOOE010000654.1:0-3634 GCA_964581275.1 uncultured Clostridia bacterium | reverse complement strand
CCGTAAGTCAAAGGAGACCAGCTTTTGAATCGGGGGCTCTAGTCCAAAAGAAGGGACACAAGGTGTTGCCGGAAATTAGGATTCCCCTGGTAAGCGATGTGAATGAGCGTAAGCTGCAGGCCGACATCGTCCGCCGGGTCGCCCAGGAAGTGATGGACGAAACAAAGCAGAAGATCAAATACATGGTCGGCACTATGATCGAGCTTCCTCGGGCGGCGCTCACCGCCGACAAGATTGCCCGGGTGGCGGAGTTCTTCTCGTTCGGCACCAACGATCTGACTCAGACGACTTATGGCATCTCTCGAGACGACTCGCCCAAATTCTTGTTGAACTATATTGAGAACCGGGTCTTTACTGAAGATCCCTTTCAGGTGCTTGATCAGGAAGGCGTGGGTCAGTTGGTGAGGATGGGGACCGAGAGGGGCCGAGCCACGCGACCCGATTTGAAGGTCGGCATTTGCGGCGAACACGGCGGCGAGCCTTCATCGGTTGGGTTCTTTCATCGAGTGGGATTGAGCTATGTGTCGTGTTCGCCATATCGAGTACCGATCGCGCGATTGGCGGCGGCCCAAGCGGCATTGGGTTCAGAGCAAGCGATCTCGCACACTGCGTAAAGCAGATCGATATGGCCCGCGAAGAATACTTGTCGATGTTGAAGAGCTTCCAGGTCAATCATGACGAGGTACCTTTTCAAGTGGGTCGAACCGTAGTAACCAGTGAGTAGGAGACTCCTAAAGGAGTCAAGCGTCTGCTCCCGGGCCGCGGTCTATAGAGAGGAGGCTCCTACGGAGTCTGCCCTTTCGCTCTCCGCTTGCATTCCTGGCAACGGTCCGTGCAAAGGTTTGATACTGGCACTTTTCCGAGCCGTAAGTTCATGCGCTGCGCGGAATCAGGTATACTCGACTCGTTTCGTTAGCTCCTTCAAAGAGGTTCGATAAATGAAAAAGAAATTGTCCGCCAAGCGAAAGTCCGAACTGTGTCTCATCTGCGGCAAGTGCTGCATGGCGATGACCTTCGCCGGTGGCGAGGTCGATGACGAAGCCCGGGACGAGATTTATTGGATGGAGCTTCACGGTTTAAAGATCGATTACGTAGAAGAACAAGGTCACACCGAATACTATTTCACAATTCCAAAACGCTGCGACGCGCTTCAGGAGATCAAGACACCAAGCGGCACCACTAACTACGTCTGCGGCGTGTACGAGACGCGCCCTAAGATGTGCCGCGACTACGACGGCCGCATGGAAGGCCCTCAAGGCGTGGCCGACTGTCTGTGGAGATTCGAACAGAGCGGGCAGCCGATGCCGGCAACCGGTCTGGTCCAACTCCAGGCTCCTTCTAGATAGGATCATCAACGGCCCACTCAAGTCGTATCGACGCGAGTCTCAAAAGCTCGCGAGGAGGACCGATGGATTTTGCGCTCAGCGATGAGCACCGGATGCTTAAAGATCTCGTCGCGCGTTTCGTACGAGAAGAGCTTTTGCCGTTTGAAGGCGCAGTGCTCGAACGCGAAACGCTGGGACAGGGAGCAACACTGACCGCCGAGGAACGGGCACCGATCGACAAAAAGTCTCGTGAACTTGGCCTCTGGGGGCTCGATTCCCCGGAGAAGTCTGGGGTTTCAGAAGTCCCTGCGGTTGCGATGATCGGGGTCAATGCAGAGCTTGGAAAGACTGTTACGCCGTACGTCTTCCCTCCGGACTCGCCAAATCTACGGATGCTGATGGTCACGGTCACCCCAGAGCAGCGCGCGCAATATCTCGAACCCTACGTGCGAGGGGAGACGGTTTCAGGAATCGGAATCTCGGAACCCGGCGCCGGCTCTGACCCGTCGGCGATGACCACCCGCGCCGTCAAAGCAAACGGCCAATGGGTAATCAACGGCCGGAAGATATGGTTCAGCAGAGCCGCCGAGGCCGACTTCTCGATTGTGATGGCAGTTACAGATCCGGGGAAGGGCGCGCGTGGCGGCATCTCCGCTTTTCTCGTGGACAAAGACACTCCCGGGTTCAATGTGCTTCGAAGAATCCCGATGATCGGAGGCGCGTTCACTTACGAAGTGGTGTTTGAAGATTGCCGATTACCCGAGTCCAAGCTACTGGGCAAAGAAGGGCAGGGGTTCGCTCCGATGCAGGTGCGGCTATCGACGCGGCGGCTTGAAATGGCTGCCTGGTGCATAGGAATTGCGCAGCGCGCCCTCGATCTGATGTGCGACTACGCCCCTCAGCGTGTGACCTTCGGATTGCCGCTGGCCGAACGTCAGACGATTCAGTGGTGGGTCGCCGATGCCGCAACGCAGATTCATGCCTGCAGGCTGATGGCCTACGATGCCGCGTGGAAACTGGATCAAGGGCGCGATGTGCGGACCGAAGTATCGATGGTCAAGGTTTTCGCGACCGAGATGGCCTGGGACATCGTGGACAAAGCGATGCAGACCTTCGGTGGTATGGGTATGACCAAGGAGATGCCGCTGCAATTGATGGCCAGCCAGGTCCGCAACATGAGAATTTATGACGGACCGTCCGAGGTGCATCGCTGGGTTATTGCTAGAAAGATGCTGAAACTTCGATGAGACCATTAGTATTTCCATTTGTGTCATTTCTCATTTGTAATTCTTTGATAATCCGCAGTTGACATCGATCTCGCCAAAAAGATGACAAGTGGAAAACGGAAAATGAACCTTTTTCCTTCTGATCCGAGGACACTATGATCGAGCCCACATACGGAGACGTATCTGTTCGGATCGACGAGTATGTTGCTCTCGTCGAGATTCATCGCCCGCCTCACAATCATTTCGATGCAAAACTAATTCAGGATCTCGCCGACGCTTTCGAAGCACTCGACCACGATCAAGCTTGCCGGGCGCTGGTGCTGGCTTCCGAAGGAAAGTCATTCTGCGCCGGCGCGGACTTCGGTTCGCGTGGGTCTGGACCAAACGAAGAAGTTGCGTCCGGCAGCAGCCGTCTATACAGAAACGCGGTTCGTCTTTTTGCTTGCGCGAAGCCGGTCGTCGCGGCTGTTCAGGGCCCGGCGATTGGCGGAGGCCTCGGACTCGCGTTGGTGGCCGATTTTCGCGTCGTGTCGCCGGATGCGCGCTTTGCGGCGAATTTTGTTAGGCTCGGTATTCATCCGGGATTCGGACTCACCCACACCCTCCCTCGGATTATCGGCATCCAGCGCGCAAGCCTGATGTTCTACACTGGACGCCGTATCGCTGGCGCCGAAGCCGTCGAATGGGGGCTCGGCGATGTGCTGGCGGCGCCCGATCGTCTGCGTGAGGAAGCAATAGCACTTGCGACCGAGATAGCGGAGTGTGCACCCCTCGCAGTGCGCTCAACGAGAGCGACGATACGACGCGGACTCGCCGATGTCGTGAGGGCTCAAACCGATCATGAGCACGCGGAGCAGAACCTGCTGTTTCAAACCGAAGATCATCGCGAAGGTGTTAGGGCTGTCAAGGAGAGACGCCCGGGTCGCTTCAATGGCCGCTGAAATCTCCCGAGGATTCAATTGCCTAGGCTTAATCGCGACGGAGTTAAGATTCATTAAGAGATTCACGGCGAGGGCCCTCCGGTTCATCTGTTTTCCCACGGATATTTCGGCACATTCGGAATTTTGACAGGGCAAAAGACCG
>CAZOOE010000653.1:0-3642 GCA_964581275.1 uncultured Clostridia bacterium | reverse complement strand
CCACCATCGGATCGACCTTTGCCGCCCGTCGAGCCGGGAGGTAACACGCCAGGAGCGCCACGCTGATAAGCAGCAACGCAAAGGCGATGAATGTTACCGGATCAGTCGCGCTCACTCCAAACAACAGACTCGTTAGCAGCCTGGTCAACGCCAGGGACGCCGCCAGACCCATTGCGACCCCAATCAACGCCAGCTTCATCGCTTGACCTACGACCAGCTTTAAAACATCGCGCGTTTGGGCACCCAACGCCATTCGCAGGCCAATCTCGTGCGTACGCTGTGTCACCGCGTAACTGATCACGCCGTAGATGCCCACGATTGCCAGCGCCAGTGCGACCGCCGCAAACAGGCCGAGCAGCAGCAGATTGAAGCGCTGGGGGGCGATGGATTCGAAGCGCAATTGACTTAGCGTCTTGACGTCATAAATCGGCAGGCTTGCGTCCACCGTCTGCACCTGCTGCCGCGCGACTGCGATCATCTGCTCAGGGTCGAGCTTCGTTTTGACCACGAAGGTCATTCCTCGGTCAGGCAATTCGAAGAACGGAAAGTATCCTTGGACAAACCCCACCGGCTCATTCGGGCGGTAAAGCTTTACTCGTCCCACCACGCCGATGACGGTCAGCGGCGGCTCGTTCTGCTCTGATCCCCAAAATATCTGCTTGCCCAGAGGGTCTTCGTCCGGCCAGTGTCGCCTCGCAAATTCCTCATCAATAATGATCGCCGTCAGCCCCGCCCGCAGCCTTTGACGCTGACTTAGGCCGCGTAGTCTCTCCTCGCTCAGGTTGGAGCGGTTGTCTTGCTCGGTGAAGTAGCGTCCGCGCAACAGCGGAATTCTCATCGCGTGGAAATAGTCCGGGCCAACGATAGAAACTTCCATTGACGGTCCCTGACCGGGCAGTGGTGCGGGTGCGCCTGCAACTCGAAAGCCGCTCTGCCAGTCGTTCTCGCCCATTGGCACTCGAGACGCGATGCTGATCTCTTCCACACCAGGCAAGGCGCGAAGCCTCTGCGTCACCTGCTGGAAGAAATTGAGCCACTGATGCTCGTCGGGATAATTCCGCTCTGGCAGTGACACAGCGAAGCGCAGCACGTGTTCGTCAACGAAACCGGGATTGACTTGTTGCAGGCGATAGAAACTGCGGATCAATAAGCCCGCGCCGATGAGCAGTACCAAAGTCAGCGCGACTTCAGCGACGACCAGAACCTGGCGCAGCCGATGGCGTCCGCCGGTCGTGCTGCGCGAAGTTTCCTTTAGCGCTTCCTGCACGTCCGCTCGACTCGACTGCAACGCGGGCGCCAGTCCAAAAACGATGCCGGTGAGAGTCGACACCACGAGAGTGAAGGTCAATACTTGATTGTTGAGGCCGATTTCACTGGTGCGTGGGATACTATTTGTGCTGAATGCAAGGATCAACGCCACGCCCCATTGCGACAGCAACAATCCAAGTCCGCCGCCAACCAAGGCAAGCAGCAGACTCTCAGTGAGCAATTGCTGCACTACTCGCCAGCGGCTTGCGCCCAAAGCCATGCGCACGGCCATCTCGCGATGCCGGCTTGCTGCCCGCGCCAGCAACAAGTTGGCGACGTTCGCGCAAGCTATCAGCAGCACCAGACCAACCGCCCCAAGCAAGACCCACAGTGCGCGACGCACATCGTGCACATAGTTCTCCAGAAGCGGGATGATTCGCGCTCTCACATTTTTGTTGGAGTCGGGATACTGCTGTTCGAGCTGCGTCGCGATATCGTCCAATTCGGCGCGGGCTTGCTCCAAACCGACGCCCGAGTTGAGCCGCGCCACTCCGCGCAGCCCCGGGTGATTGTCGCGCTCTCGCCACGACGGCCGATCAGATAATTGCCCGACCGGAATCAACAACTCGGACTGGCCAGTAAAGCGGAAGGTCGCCGGCATCACGCCGATTACGGAATAGGGTCGATCGTTGAGTGTAAGAGACTGGTTGAGGATGTTGGGATCGCCGCCGAAACGCCGTTGCCATAGCCCGTGACTGAGCACGACGACGGCGGGCCCGCCGGGCTTGTCCTCTTCGTTAGTGAAGGTTCGGCCCAGAGCTGCGCGCACACGCAGCACTGAAAAGACATCGGCCGAGACCTGCGCTGCGGCTAAGCGTTCTGGCTCGCCGCTGCCGGTAAGATTGTAACTTCCGAAGTTGTACACCCCGATGCCCTCAAAGACCCGGTTCTGTGCTCGCCAATCGCTGAAATCCGGGTATGAAATGGACATCTCCTCGTATTGCGGATGCCGCTCGCTCAGGAAGACCAGGCGGTCGGCCTCTTCATATGGAAGCGGGCGCAACAAAACCGCATCAACCACGCTGAAGATCGCAGTGTTTGCGCCGATGCCTAAAGCGAGGGTGAGCACCGCAATCATCGTAAAACCGGGCTTCTTGATTAACATTCGCGCGCCGTAGCGCAAGTCTTGCCAAAAAGCATTCATCAGAAAACCTCCGCGGTCGGAGGACTGAGGACCGACGATCGAGGATAGAGGATTGACGATGGAGGATAGAGGATTTGAGAATCGACGATTGAGGATAAAGGATTAGGAATCGACGATGGAGGATAGAGGATAGAGCATTGAGAATCGAAGATCGCGGATGGACTAGTGAGGACTGAGGACGGTGGATCGAAGACCGAGGATCGGGTCTTTCCGTTCTGGTTGCATTCGATTTCCAATGCGCCATCTTCGATTCTCAATCCTCTATCCGCCATCGTCGAACCTCGATCCTCAGTCCTCTATCCTCAGTCTTGTCGATCGGAGCAGCCTAAAAGAGCATCTAAAGGTTGAACTCAGAACGCGAACTTTGAACCCCGAACTCTGAACCCTGAACCTGTAACCGCGCTTCTATTCGTATCGAAGCGCAATCATTGGATCTACCTTTGCCGCTCGCCGCGCGGGCAGATAGCTCGCAAGCAGCGCTACCAACGCCAGCACCAGCGGGATCGCAGCAAACGTAGTGGCATCCAACGGGCTGACCCCGTAAAGGAAACTCGCCAACAATCGAGTCACAGCTGCCGCGACCATCAAACCGGCCGCGATTCCACCGCCCACCAGCGTCAACCCTTCTCGTAACACCAACCGCAGCACGTTGCCGGTTTGGGCGCCGAGCGCCATTCGTATTCCGATCTCACGAGTCCGGCGCGATACCGAGTAAGACATCACACCGTACAATCCGATGCCCGCGAGCAACAGCGCCAGTGAGCCAAAGATCGCCAGCAACACCGCGCCCATTCGCGCCGCGAACAGCGATCCGCTAAGCACTGCGGTCAACGGCTGCAGGCCAGTGACCGCCAGGTTCCGGTCCAACTCTTGGACCTCGCGCCGGACCGATTCGGCCACGCTCGCCGGATTCCCGAGCGTGCGAACGTGAAGAGTCATACCAGTCTCGCGATTCTGCGAGAGCGGCAGATAGAGCACGGGTCTCGGGCTTTCGCCAAGCGTGCGGTACTTGCTATCGCGAACGACGCCGATGATTTCGGTCCAGGGACCCTGCGCACCGCGAAAGCTCACGTGCTGTCCGAGCGGCTCTTGATTGTCTAAGTAGCGCCGGACGAACTCTTCGTTCGCGATCACGGCGAGCGGCGCGCCTTCGCTGTCTTGCGCCGTGAAGTCACGGCCGCGCAGCAGCG
>CAZOOE010000652.1:0-3655 GCA_964581275.1 uncultured Clostridia bacterium | reverse complement strand
GGGTCGCTGCATCGGATCGACATCGCGGTGCGTACCTCGCGCAAGCCATGCGGCAATAGTAGGTGACTCGCTGACTGGCTGGTCGACGGCTAGCGCATTTGGAGCAGCGCTTGTTCCGGTGCTGTTCGCATACGGGGGATGGCAGACAGCTAACTTCATTGCGGGCGAAATGCGCGAGCCACGAAAGAATCTTCCCCGCGCGCTGGTGCTCGGAGTGATCGGCGTCGTGGTGCTTTACTTGTTCGTCAATTTCGTTTATGTGAGAGCGCTTGGTGTCGACGGGCTCGCGGCCGCCAAGGCGCCGGCTTCCGAGGTGATGCGTTTCGCTCTTGGTGAAACGGGCGCGCGATTGATCGCGATAGGAATCGCGATCTCGACGCTTGGGTTTCTCAGCCAGTCAATCCTCACCGCGCCGCGAGTCTATTTCGCGATGGCTATGGATGGCCTCTTCTTCAAGAGCGTCGGGTGGCTGGATCCTCGCAGCCGCGTGCCGGTGATTGCCATAGCTCTCCAAGGCGCGCTTGCGATCGTGATTGCAGTATCCGGAGAGTATGAGCAGATACTCAACTACGTAGTGTCGATTGACTCAATCTTCTTCGGAGTTTCAGCGGCTTGCTTGTTTGCCCTCCGCAAGAACCCGAAGACAACCAGGGATTCTGAGGACACCGACCGAACACTGAAGGTGAGCAACACGATTATTATCTTGTTCATCGCGGCCGAGTGGCTGGTGGCTGCGAGCGCTATCTACAAGCATACCGCTGACAGCGCGATCGGTCTCGCGATCCTGCTTGCCGGGATCCCGGTTTATATCTCTTGGCGAAGGAAATCCAGGAGTGGCTGAAGTAAAACGAACAAAGCGATCCGACTATATCGAGTGGGCGAAGACGAGCTCACAGGCTAGATTCAATCTCGCAACGAGCGGCGTCATTCACTACCCGATGGCCGAGCTTGGAGCGACGATCGACGACGTGGAGCTGAGCGGTCCGAGTTGGTATGGCTACGAGCCGCTTCAGAAGGCGCTCGCAGCCAAGTGCGGTGTTTCGCCTGATAACGTTGTTGCGGCGACTGGAACGTCGATGGCCAATTATATGGTGATGGCCGCCATCCTCGAACCAGGCGATGAAGCGCTGGTCGAGCGTCCGGCATATGATCCGCTCGTGTCAGTAGCGGCTTTCCTCGGCGCAAGCGTCAACCGATTCGATCGGCGCTTTGAAAATGGATTTCGCATCGATCCGGGCGAAGTCGAACGAGCGCTGACGAATCGGACTCGGCTTATAGTGATCACCAATATGCACAATCCCAGCAGCGCTCTTGCCGATCACGAAACGCTACGCCGAGTTGGGGAGATCGCGCGAAGCGCGCGAGCGCGAGTGCTTGTCGACGAAGTCTATCTCGAAGCTTTGTTCGATCAAGCTCCGCGCTCGGCGTTTCATCTTGGACCTGAGTTTGTCACTACGAGCAGCCTCACTAAGGCCTATGGGTTGAGTGGACTCCGCTGTGGCTGGATACTGGCAGAGCCTGAGCTTGCGAAAAAGATCTGGCGGTTGAATGATCTCTTCGGCAACATTCCTGCGCATCCAGCGGAGCGGTTGAGTGTAATCGCACTGAAGAATCTCGACACGATCGGCGCTCGGGCCCGCGCGTTGATTGAAAAGAACCAGCCGGTGCTCGATCAATTTCTTGATTCGCGTAATGATCTCACCACTGTGCGACCGGGGTTCGGAACGGTCGTTGCTCCGCGAGTGAAGCGAGGGAGGGTCGATCAGTTGTGCTCGTTGCTTCGCCAGAAGTACGAGACGTCGGTGGTGCCCGGTCGGTTTTTCGAGATGGCCGATCATATTCGCATCGGCATTGCGTGCGATCCGGAGATGCTGGCCGGTGGACTCGATCGTCTTGGCGGAGCACTCGATGAGTTGCGGCGGGGAGATTGACGATCTGGCAGAGCAAGCTGCCAGCTTGTGAGTTCGGAGGCACAAGTTGGCAGCCTGCGGATTCGCCGAGGCAAGCCGGCTGCCTGCTCTACCAGGCGTTGCGAGCTCAGTTGACTCCGGGATAGCATGCCTGGGGCGCAATTGTTGAGGAGGACAAAACATGAATAGGTTCAGATCAATAAGTCTGCGTCTAGTTGCGATGATTCTTGCGGTGCTTGTGTTAATTGGCACGCTGGCGCCACCGGCAGACGCGTACCGGCATCGGCGGCGGCGAAATCCGCAGGCAGGCAAGGCTAAAGCTGCAAAGCGTATCGGCGTCGGAGCTGCAATTGGCGCAGGTGCAGGTGGATTGATAGGTGGCAGAAAGGGCGCATTGATCGGCGCCGGAGCCGGTGCGGGCGCAGGCGCAGCCTATCACGTCCACAAGAAACGCAGTTGGAGAAGGCACCATCCCGCGCGTTAGCTGTCAGACAGCACAAACGATGAACTGTCAGTAGTCGGACCCGATCGAGCAGAGGCTTCATGGTTCAGCCGAACCACGCAGACTAAAGTTCGTATTATGGTTTTACGGCGAAGACCACGGTGACCTGAGTGCCTTCCTCGCTGGCCACAGCGTTGATGTAGGCAGTACGTTTTTTGTTTGCGTCTTCGGCTGTAGCCATGCCGCCGGTGGTCGTCCCGTTCTGCTGAAGGATGTTGGTGTTTACAGTCATCCCCGCCTGCTTTAAGCCCTGTTCGTAGAAGCTGATCGCCTTGTTCGGCGCGTCTTTTGTAATGAAGTGGAATCCGCCACTCTCCCCTTCTTTGGTATGGGTTGAGTAGCTTCCCTCAGGCCGGCTGTCGGGATAAGCGGGCAGCCAGTCGGGGAGCTTCTCAACCGACCCACTGCCGAACTTCGCACTGCCTTCGGCGGATTTGACCTCGAGCGAGCCCTTTCCCTCGTCGCCCTTCGCCTCCATGGTCACCGCCTCATCGCCGTCCTTCTTGAAAGTCACCTTTCCATTTTTTGCCTGGTTCAGAGTGACCGTTAAAGTCTCCCCGGTTTTCTTGTCTTTAACGGTGATCAGCTCTTTGTCTTCATCGACCGAGACGAGCTCGATGTCCGGGTTCATCGCAACCATCATCTTAGCGGTAGCCACCGCCGGGTGCTTTTGCATGAGCTCGGGATCGAGACCGGCTTCCTTAGCTTTGTTCCAGACAAAGTAGCCCCCCAATACCACGGCGATGACGCCGAGGAGGACGAATGTGCCGCAGCCTACCAACACGTAGGTCAAAACCTTCGATTTCTGTTGTGGTGGTGGCGGATATTGCTGTTGAGGCGGAAACGGCTGGCCAGCGGGCCCCCCGATCGGTGTTGTAGGCGGTACGTAGTTTGACATTATGTTGATCCTTTCCAGGTTTAGAAGTACTCCGACCGTACGTGACTCACTCGCGCTTCAGGGGGCGGCCCATCAACTCGTTTGCGGCTTCGTTCGCTGGTTTTTCCTTATAGAGCAAGGCATAGATGCTTTCGGTGATTGGCATTTCTACTCCCAGCCGCCTGCCGAGTTCGTAGATCGAACTAGTGGTCTTCACTCCCTCGGCGACTTCGCGCATCTCGCCTAGTATCTCCGAAAGCTTGCGTCCGCGACCAAGCTCAACGCCAACATGCCGATTGCGTGAAAGCTCCCCGGTGCAGGTAAGCACCAGATCCCCGACCCCCGACAACCCGGCCATGGTTTCGG
>CAZOOE010000651.1:0-3661 GCA_964581275.1 uncultured Clostridia bacterium | reverse complement strand
CCGTCTGGCAAGGCGACGAAAGCACAAAGCATTCACGACTGGGCTGGTGATTTCACTGGAGCTCGGGATCGGCGCGAATACCGCGTTATTCAGCGTAGTGGAGGCCGTTTTACTGAGAACGCTGCCGGCCTCCGAGCCGGACCGGTTGGTGCTGTTCGAATGGCAAGCCGGACTCCCATTCAGAACAAATGGCATGAGCGGCACGTCGTCTGTACCCGGGCCGCCGGGCACACGCGGACTTTCGCTGTTTCGCCATGACGTCTTTGAAAAGATGAGCCTAGCGCGGGCGCAAGCGACGGAAAACCCGCTTAGCGATTTCTTTGCCTTCGCTCCAATCAGCGAAGTGATCGCGGTGGTGGGCAACAAGGCGGAGATCATCAACGGACAAGCGGTGTCTGGCGGCTATTACGACGGGCTGAGAGTGCAGCCGATCCTGGGGCGCGGGATCACCGACGAAGATGACAGGCGAGGAGCAGCGCCGGTCGTCGTCCTAAGTGATCAATTCTGGCAGGATCGGTTCGGAGCGAGCCCCACAGTCATTGGCCAGACGCTCAAACTAAACAGGATGTCGTTCACCATCATTGGCGTTACCCCGCCCACGTTCACCGGCACCTTGCAAGTTGACTATCACCCCGCCGTCACCATTCCGATTGCCAGCGAACCGCTGCTGCGAGGTGAGAAGAGCAGATTGGGCACGGCGAACACAGATGGTGTTTGGTGGCTTGATTTGATGGGACGGCTCAAACCGGGCGCGACATACGAACAGGCAAGCGAAAGCTTGAACGGTACTTTTCAAGCTGCCGCTTTGGAAGTGATGCCGCCGCCGCGCAAGGAGAGTGAACCCGCGCAACTCGAGCCGAAAGACTATCCACGCCTGATCGCGGAATCCGGCAGCCGCGGGATGCTGGACCGGCGGAGAGTCTATTCAACCACCATCTATGGATTGTTCATGGTCGTCGCGCTGGTGCTGCTGATTGCGTGCGCCAACGTGGCAAACCTGTTGCTGGCGCGGGCGGCCTTACGACGCGCGGAGATCAGCGTGAGGCTGGCGGTAGGCGCCGGGCGCTGGCGTCTGATTCGGCAACTGCTGACCGAAAGTGTGCTGCTCGCAGCGGTGGGCGGCGCGGTCGGCGTGCTCTTCGCCTTTTGGGGCAAGAGCGCCCTCATGGGTCTGACCAACAACACAGCATTCCTGCCGCGCGGCGTTGTTCTAAGTCTGAATCCGCGCGTGCTTGCGTTTACGGTCGGCGTTTCGCTGCTGACCGGGGTGTTGTTCGGATTGGCGCCGGCGTGGCGCGCGACGAGCGTTGATTTGGCGACGTCGCTCAAACAAAGCCGGCGCAGTACGAGTGTAGTATCGCGGCTCAGCAAAGGGCTGGTTGTCGCGCAGGTGGCACTCTCCTTGTTGCTGCTGGCCGGCGCGTGTGCGGATGGCTCTGGGCGCTCAACCCGGGGGCATTCTGCGCCTGGTGATCTGGCAGGGGATGAAACTCGTTCTGCTCGGACTAGTTGTAGGAACCTTGGTTGGATATGGGGTGAAGCGGTTGATGGACAGCCAGTATTTCGACGGACGGTCGTGGGAGCGCGAGATGGCGAGCCAGCTCTACGGCGTGAATGGGGGCGACCCGGCGCTTCTCATCCCCATCGCAGCGATTTTGACGTTGGTCGCACTGGTGGCGTGCTGGCTGCCGGCTCGCAAGGCCGCAAGGGTGGACCCCCTGGAAGCTCTGCGGCACGAGTAGAACCCCCAAACCGCAACAATGGTTGATCGAATGATAGCGCTTCGGGACAAGTGAAGAGGAAGAGAGACGAAGGTTGATCCTCTAGCGGCCTTGCGGCATGAGTAACGACTGATGACCGATGCGACGCAAACAACTCGGTTTCGTTTCTGGCTCTCGCTGATCCGAGTCATCGGCGTGATCGTGCCGCGCCGGTTGCGCGCCGACTGGCGTCAGGAGTGGGAAGCGGAATTGCGCTGTCGCGAGTTGTTGCTGGCCGATTGGGACAGGCTCAATTTGAAAACAAAGCTTGATTTGTTTCGGCGCAGCCTCGGCGCGTTTTGGGATGCGCTGGTGTTGCAACCACAAAGATTGGAGGACGAGATGTTTCAAGACTTGCGCTACGGCGCCCGAATGTTGCTCAAGAATCCCGGGTTCACTTTGCTCGCCACGTTCACCCTTGCCCTGGGCGTCGGCGCCAGCACTGCGATCTTCAGCGCGGTGAACCCAATTCTGTTCGAGCCGCTGCCGTATCCAAACGGCGGCCGGATTGCTGTCATCCTGGAGGTGAACCCTGATGGGTCGCACAACGCTGGAACGTTTGGCATGTATCGCGGGTTCGTTGAACAGAGTCGTTTGTTCGAGGCGGTCGCCGTATTCAAACCCTGGCGGCCGACCATGACCGGAGAGGACCAACCGGAACGCTTCGAGGGTCAGCGGGTTAGTGCCGGCTATTTCCGCGTGCTGGGCGTATCGCCGTCGCTTGGGAGGGACTTCGCACAATCGGACGATCAGCTCAAGGGATCAAACGCGACGATCATCAGCGACGCGCTGTGGCGGCGGCGGTTTGGCGGAGACAGCGCAATTGTCGGTCGTAGGGTCAGCCTCGACGACAACAGCTACACAGTCATCGGTGTAATGCCGAGCGGATTCGAAAATGTGCTGTCGCCCTCGGCCGAACTCTGGGCGCCTCTGCAGTACGAGATGTCCCAGGGAGTCGCTTGGGGCCATCACCTGCGCACGGTGGGTCGGCTCCGTCCGGGCGTAACCCTGGATCAAGCAACACAAGAAATCGATTCGATCGGGCACTCGGTGTTGAGGGATCAGCACCCTGAGACCTATGGACCCAACGTTGGGTTCTTTGCCGGTTCGATGCAAGACGAGGTCACCCGCAGCGTCAAGCCGGCGCTGCTCTCGGTCCTCGGCGCGGTCATGCTGGTACTCATTATCGCTTGCGTGAACGTCACGAATCTAATGCTGGCTCGCGGCGCACAGCGACGCGGGGAATTCGCGGTGCGCGCCGCGCTCGGCGCGGGACCACTGCGAATGATCCGCCAATTGCTTACGGAGAGCGTGCTGCTCGCCGTACTGGGCGGAGTCATAGGAATAGCCGTGGCGGAGTTCGCAATACCGGCGCTGGTCGCGCTTAGTCCGCCCGGACTGCCGCGGGTGCGGGCGATTCGCATTAATGGCCCGGTCTTCGCATTTGGAATGGGCATCACCACCCTGATTGGCCTGTCGGTCGGGCTGATTCCGGCGTTTCACGCGACTCGCAGCGACCTGCAGATCGGGTTGCAACAAAGCTCGGGGCGTACCGCCGGTGGTCACCAGCTGACGCGGCGCGCGCTGGTTGTCGCGGAGGTCGCTCTCGCTCTTGTGCTGCTGGTGAGCGCGGGATTGCTATTGCGCAGCCTCGACCGTCTGTTCGCGATCGATCCGGGGTTCAACGCCTCACACTTGCTGACCATGCAAGTGCAGACCTCGGGTCGCCGATTCAACAAAGAGACCACAGATCGGTTCTTTGCGCAGGCACTCGAAGCCGTCCGGCAGGTTCCGGGAGTCTCGGCGGCCGCGTTCACCAGTCAATTGCCGCTGAGCGGCGACGACGACGAATACGGGGCGCGCTTCGAGGGTGAGAAGGCAGGGTACGGCGTGTTTCGGTA
>CAZOOE010000650.1:0-3662 GCA_964581275.1 uncultured Clostridia bacterium | reverse complement strand
GGCCCGTAGTTGTAGCGCGACAACACGCTGTTGCCCGCGGGCTTGTCCACGCCGAGGTTCTTCGTGTCTTCAACTATGCCGACCACCGTGAACCACACCGCAGGATTCTGGAATGCGGGGTTCACCCGCCGTCCGATCGGGCTGCCTTGCCAGAACCGGCGCGCCATCGCCTGGTTGATCACCATGACCTTTTGCGCGGTCTCGTTGCGGTCTGCAGGCTCGAACGTGCGGCCTTCGAGCGTCCGAATGCCCATCGCCTTGAAGTAATCCACGTTGACGGTGTTCCAGTAGTCAACATTTTCTGCCGGCCCGTCCGGGGTCCCCTGATAGTCCTCGATGTCCGTATCGTTCGCGTTTATCGGCCGCAGCGGCGGTAGACCTGTCGCAAAAGACGCAGCTTTAACACCCGGTAGTGCGCTCAGTTTTTCCTCGAGCTGATTGGCAAAGCGCAATCGATCGGGAGTCTGATATCGCGAGGCGGGAAGTTGCAGATTGAACGCCGTGACTCCTCGCGGATCGAAGCCGACATCGACTTGACGCAGCTTCCAGAACGCGCGAATCATCAGACCAGACCCGACCACCGGAATAACCGCAAGAGCGATTTCCGCGACGACCAGGGTTTTTCTAAGTCTGTGACTGCCGCCACCACCAGAGGTCCTCTGTCCCGAGCCGCGCAGCGTAGTTGCCAGATCGCGGTCGCGCATTTGAAACAGCGGCGCCATCGCAAAGACAATGATCGAGAGAACACCGACCGCGAGCGTGAAGGCAAGCACCGTCAAATCGATTCCGATCTCCGCGGTGCGTGGGATGCTGTCGGGCGCCGCCGCCAGGACCAGCCGCAGACCTACTTTGGCCAGGACGATTCCAGCTATCGCGCCGAGCACGACAAGGATCATCCCTTCGGCGAGAAACTGTCTGAGCAGTCTGTTTCGTCCCGCGCCAAGAGCTAGCCGTATCGAGAACTCACGCCGTCGTGCTTCGGATCTCGCTAACAAAAGGTTCGCGACGTTAACACACGCGATCAGAAGCACGAATCCCACGGCTCCCAGGAGCATGAGGACCGCCGGCCGTGCGGCGCCGACGACGTCTTCGTGGAGCGGGATCATCAGGATCGGGTGCCGCTCAGGATCGGGCAGATGCTGGGCCGGATTTTCGGCTTTCCAACCGGTCATCAGCGAGTCCATTTCCGAACGGGCTTGCTCGACTTTGACGTGTGGGTTGAGTCTGCCGATGACGTAGAGAAAATGCCCACCACGGTTGCCGGGGTTCGACGGATTGAACTGAAGAGGTAACCACACCTCGGCGGGATCGTTGCTGCCCGGAGGAAAAACGTAGCCGGCAGGCATCACGCCTACGACCGTGGTTGGCTGCGAATTGATCTGAATTTGTTGTCCGACGATGTCCGCTTTCTTGCCAAAGGCGCGCCGCCACAATCCGTCTGAGATCAACGCAGTATTGGGCCCGCCATTGAGATCTTCTTCGGGGGTGAAGTTGCGACCCATTGCTGGTTGCACTCCAAGCGTTTCGATCAACCCACGAGTGATCAGCGCGGCGGTGGCCCTGACGGGCTCGTCTGTCGAAGTAGCGATATTCCTGCCGGTCATCGTCCACGCGCCGATGTTCTCCCACGACCCGGCCTCTTTTTGAATATCGAGAAACTCGGGCACCGACATCCAAAATTTTCTTAAGTTCATGGTCGGGAATTCGGTATAGACTCGGACGAGCTTGCCCGGCTCACGATACGGAAGTGGACGGAGCAGGACTGCGTTCACAACGCTGAAGATCGCGGTGTTCGCGCCGATTCCCAGGGCCAGAGTGATCACCGCGACCGCGGCGAACCCCGGTTTGTGCAACAACATTCGCATCCCGTATCGCAAGTCTTGCCGTAAACTTTGCATCATTTCTCCCGAAGGTCGTTCACAAATCCCCACAGTCACAATGCGCTACAGGTGGGCACACGAGCGCACTTTTCCCTGAATTTCTGAGGGTGACTAACCAACTGGCGTGCCAGCGGTCGAAGGTCATTGCCTCTGATCGGTTCAAGAAGGAGGGCTGGGGATTTCGGATCGGCGTGTTAGCTAAGCTCAACTCTCACCAAGCTTAAGCAGGTCCGGACTCCCGGCAAACGAGGAATGGAGAATCCAGATCCTCAAATCGAAATATCCTCGGTGTCCGACTGTAGGAATTGCATTCCCAGAATCGAGCAACCTGCGAAGCGTTGATAAGGCGCGTATTAGCAGTAGCAAATCCAGGCTGATCGAGAGCTCATTGAATCTGCCGAATCCGTTCACCCAAAGGAGCAGGACGCGGCTCGCCAAGCGAAAAGTTGCAGTCACCGGCTATCGCGAAGACTACTTGATCTGTCGCGCCGGTTCGGCTTCGACATCGTAGATAAAGACCGTTCGAACGCGACGCGGGCGGGAACTCCGTTGTTCCGCACTTCGACCTTACAGGGAGCGCAGGCATCCATGCCTGCCGTCGCTCGCGCCAGAGATGGATCCCTTTGGACTCCCGCAAATTGACATCTCCGACAGCTCGGCCGGGCGCCTCTCGACCCTTTTTGGCGATCCGCTTGTGTTGCGGTTGGCGTTGAAGTCTGTGTTCTGACCGCGTGGGGGGCGCGACGCGGCATTAGTGGGCCGCGTTCTCCTTGGAACAATCTGCGGCCTGGGTGTACCGGCACCGTCGAAAGTGCAGAGCCAGCCGCACGCTGCGAGGTGATGATCTGGAGTTGTCAACGCTCATTCGTGACGCAGCGCCAGCATCGGATCTACTTTGAGCGCACGTCGAGCTGGCATCAAACAGGCTGCCAGAGCCACTCCTGCGAGCAGCATCGGAATTCCGACGAAAGTCAAAGGGTCGGTGGCGCTCACGCCGAATAGCAGACCGGACATCAGACGGGTCAACCCGAACGCTCCCGCCAACCCAATCGCCATACCCATCAGCACTAGCGTCATCCCGCGACCGACTACCAGTTTTACTACGTGGCTTGTGTTCGCTCCCAGCGCTATCCGAATTCCAATTTCGTGCGCTCGCTGCGAAACGGAGTACGCCATTACACTGTAGATTCCCACTGCTGAGAGCAACAAAGCAACGACACCGAACAACGTCAGCAGCATCGTTTGAAGACGAGGTTGTGCCAGTACATCGGCCAGCATCTCGTCCATCGTTTGGATCCTGGGCGGGGGTATGTTTCTATTGAGCGCCTTGATCTCATTGCGAATTGCAGCGGCAACGCTATCGACTGGGCCATTAGTGCGTACCAGTAGTTCGGGCGTTTGCATCGGGTATTGCCAGTACGGCACATAGATTTCCGGCACGGTTTGTGCGGCGAGGTTGAGCTTTCTGGTATCGGCAGCCACGCCGATTATTTCACTCCATGGCGACGCCCCAGCGCGATTCGGACCGCCGGGTTGCCCGGGAGTGCGTCCTTCCATAGCGAGACGTTTGCCCACTGGGTCTTCATCGGGGAAGTATTCCCCAACCGGGTGAGGGCAAGAGGGCAGAGCTTGGGATCCGCAATGCACTGGGTCCTGAACGCGTTAATCTCCTTGGCCTTCCCGCTGGTTGCGGCTCGCTCCAGCGCGTATCCATTCGTGTTCTTCGCATCAATGGCCGTCGTGCAGTTTGTTGTCGTAAGCCTCACCTACCCCGAGACAAGG
>CAZOOE010000649.1:0-3669 GCA_964581275.1 uncultured Clostridia bacterium | reverse complement strand
GGTTCAATTCGAGTACACGTCACTCAGCCTGTCATCGGCGAGGAAGACGCGGTTTCGATGATCGTCGACGGCTTCTGCAAGCAGGTGTTCCGCGAGCTGCCGATGGAATTTGCGGTGGAGGCGAAGAAGCTGCTCGAAGTGTCGCTCGAAGGCGCCGTCGGATGAATGCCCTGCAGCAGCACTGGGAAGCGGTCTATCGCGACAAGTCCGCGGCGCAAACGAGCTGGTTTCGTGCGCATCTGGACACGTCGTTGCGCCTGATCGACGACTTGCGTCTGCCGCCGCCCGCTCCGGTCATCGATATCGGTGGTGGACGCGCGACGCTCGTCGACGATCTGCTTGCGCGCGGATGCGGCGATGTGACGGTGCTCGATCTGGCCGAGCCAGCGCTTGCGGCATCGCGTGCACGCCTCGGTGCCGACGCGGCGCGCGTGCACTGGCGTGTCGGCGACGTACTCGAAGCGGATTTGCCGGCGGCGCATTACGCGCTCTGGCACGATCGCGCGGTCTTCCATTTCCTGGTCGATCGCGAGGCGCGCCAGGGTTACGTCGCACAGGCTGCGCAGGCGGTGCGCGTAGGCGGCTACGCGATCATCGCCACATTCGCCTCCGACGGCCCCGAGCGTTGCAGCGGCCTGCCTGCGCAGCGTTATGACGCCGAAGCGCTCGCCGCAACCTTCGCGCCCGCGTTCGCGTGCGTGAGCACGGCACGCGAAGAACATCACACCCCTTGGGACAGCGTGCAGCCCTTCACCTACGTCGTGCTGCGACGGTCCGAAACGAGCTTATGAACATGCTGAAAATCGACAATCTGCACGTCCGCGTCGCGGGCAAGGAAATCCTCAAAGGGCTCTCGCCAGAAGTGAACGCGGGCGAAGTTCACCGGACCATGGGGCCGGACGGCCGGGGCAAGACCGAATTACCTACCCTAAAGATCGCGGGGTTAGAACCGATTCCAAGCGCGAGCGCCAACAGCGCGATGGCGGTGAATCCGCGATTCGTGTAAAGCATCCGAAAACCGTATCGAATGTCGTGCAGTAAAGGTTCCATCGGTCCTCCGAAATTAAGTTCAGGCTCAGGTTTCAGGGTTTAGGGTTTCTGGTTTCTGATTTTCGTCTCTGAGCGACAAGATGAATTAGAACGGTTGGAACCCGAAAGCTGTAACTCAGAAATTAACCAGAAACCAGGAAACCACAAACCCGAAACCGGAAACCAGAACCCCCGAACCCTAAACCCTGCCCTACTCGTATCTGAGCGCCACCATCGGGCCGACGTGCGCCGCTCTTCTAGCTGGCACGAAACAGGCTCCCAGAGCCACTCCTGCCGCCACGTACCAATAATCGCCACTGAGCGGGAGTTGCGAGATGCCTGCGGCTGCTTCGACACCCCCGCAACGCCTGGATTTTCTTGAGCAGCTGGCGGTAGAAACTCGTTGTGGCTGCGCCGTCCTTGTATGTGAAATAGCGGCTCATTTTCCATTTCCGATTTTCCATTTTTCATTGTGTCGGAAACGCACGTTTAGTGGAATGAAGAGACCGTTAATGTCCGCTAGGCGCACAAGACAAGCAACGTTGCGTCATCTTGAAAGTCTCCGCCGCCAAAGCTTACGACCGTCTGGACTATTCGGTCTCGCAACGCATCGGCATCTAGCTCACGGTTTTCTGTCAACAGTTCGATCAGACGTTCTTCGCCGAACTCGTCGGCTACGGGACTCCTAAGTTCAGTGACTCCGTCGGTGAACAGCAACAACCGGTCGCCCGCTCGAATCTCAATCTCTTCGTTCTTATAGTTCCAGTTTGGAAATGGACCCAGAACCGCGCCCCCAGGCTCAAGCCGAACTACCGAACCATCGCTTCGCAAGAGCACCCCGGCATTGTGACCGGCATTTGCGTAGGTGAGTTTCTTCTGCTCGGCATCGACGACGCAATAGAAGAAGGTTATAAACTTGTCTTCGCCGGTGCTGCTGGACACAACCCGATTGACCTTGGCGCAAAGCTCCGACGGCGAGGCTGCTTCGGATGCGAACGCATGAACGGCGGCCTGTATGTTTGACATCAACAGTGCCGCGGGCAAGCCTTTGCCGGAAACATCAGCGATGCACAACGCTGCCTTTGTATCGCTGAACTTCAGCACGTCGAAATAGTCGCCGCTCACCGTACGAGC
Organism: uncultured Clostridia bacterium; assembly: GCA_964581275.1. Taxonomy (GTDB): domain Bacteria; phylum Acidobacteriota; class Blastocatellia; order UBA7656; family UBA7656; genus Onstottus_A. The sequence continues at coordinate 1,506 of CAZOOE010000649.1, read as the reverse complement.
GGGCCTCCAAGCGCCGGCGATCTTGTATCCCTCGATCTGCGGAATCTCGTTTGGCAACAGACGGCGCTGAATGCTTCGCGCCTCAACAAGCTCTCTCTCCTGCTCTTTCTTGATCAGTTGCTTTTCTCGCAACATGTGACCCATCTCGATCTGCGTGCGAAGGATCGAAAGCAGCCGCTTGTTTTCCCAGGGCTTCAATACGAAGTCACGCACACCCCTGCGCATCGCTTCGACCGCAAGCTCGACGCTCCCCCAGGCGGTCATCACGACGATCGGCAGTGAGCTGTCGACGGCTTGAACTCGCGATAACAGGTCGAGACCCTCCTGACCCGAAGTTGTGTCGCGCGCATAGTTCAGGTCCATAAGCAGTAGATCGAAATCGCGGGACTTCAGAGCCTCGATGACGTCGTTCGGAGTAGTCACCGCTTCCGTCTGATAGCCTTCACCCTTGAGCAGCAGACGGAGCGCTTCCAAAACATCTGGCTGATCATCGGCGATCAGGGTTCGTGGAGCGATGGGATTCAGAGCTGCCATAACGCAATACCTCGGCAGTTGCTAGCCAAGCCGTGTGCCATAGGGTTGCGTCGGATAAATCGATAAATGATTCAGGTTAGATGAGAGCGAAGCCGGCGTTGTGTTCACATGCGGGAAAGCCTTTTCCCAGAACTAGCATAGACGTTTGGTTTGAGGGACCCGGGGACAAAACCTCGATGATCAACATTCAATTTGACATCATTCGCATTGGAGAATAGGCAGACGTAGCTCTCTTTCGAGCAGTTTTCTGATTGTTGCGAGGAGCTCTTCATTCTCAACTGGTTTCGTTAAGTATGCATTTGCTCCCGCATCTAGCCCTTGCTTGATGTCTCTGGTGTAAGCATGAGCCGAATAAAAAATGGTTGGAGTTTGGAAACCGGATGCTCGAAGCTGTTTGAACAACTCGAGGCCGTCTCCGTCGGGAAGGCTTCGGTCGATTAGGAATAAGTCAAAGGGATGATCGGTGCTCAACCTTAATGCGTCGGCTATGGTCGCTGCCGATGTTACCTCGTAGCCAGACATCTGCAACAACAGAGAAGTCACATACGCATTGTCTTCGTCGTCTTCAACTGACAAGACACGAGGCTTTGAGCCGTCAATTGAGCCAGTCGCTTTGATCACCTCGACCATCCTCGCCAACCTCTTGAGAACTCTTTGGGTGTATTAATCGCGTCCACTGAAGAGTTCCACAGGCAACTATCAAACCGTTTGGAAAAGATCGAGCCGGTATGAAGCTGAAGCCCGGAAATGAAGGTTCCAAGCCGTGCCGAGGGGCTCAAATCCTTCAAATTCAGGAGCAAGCGTCATACAACATCACACAACCAAGCGATTCACTTTCATTCGCATTGCAACGCAATCATCGGATCAATTTTCGTGGCGCGCCGTGCGGGGATGTAGCCGGCAACCAGCGCGACCCCAACAAGCAACACCGACACAACCGCAAACGTCATTGGATCGGTCGCGCTCACGCCA
>CAZOOE010000648.1:0-3677 GCA_964581275.1 uncultured Clostridia bacterium | reverse complement strand
GAAGGAAGATCTGGAGGAAAGCTAGCCCGGACAGACGCAGAGGGCAGGGTTACACTCCGTCTTGATCGGGGTGGGAGATGCCTGGTGCGAGGCACTGAATGGCGTAAGTCGTCTCAGGCAGGAGTGGATTGGGAAAGTGACTTTACTACCCTCACTGTCAGGGTTGGACCAGAGTGAGCTTAGGGGCTGTGGTCTAACAAGGGCGACGGTCGAGGCGAACGACGACGAGTTCCAGGAAGCCTGTCATGGGATCTTATACCCTTAAAGTCGAAGATGTCCCAAGCGACGGAGACGTTCAAGCGCTTATCAACGGATTGAACGCGCATGCGCTCACGTTCATTGAGGCGCCGGGGTTCCTCCCGCTTGCGGTATTCATGCGGGACGACCAAGGAGCGGTGGTCGGGGGCGCGTGGGGATACGTCAACTGGAATTGGTTGTTCGTGGGGCTGGTGTGGCTCTCGGATGCGCTCCGTGGCGGCGGACACGGACGAGAATTGATGGAGGCTCTTGAGCAAGCGGCACGAGAACGTGGTTGCCGCTACTCGCACCTTGACACCTTCAGCTTTCAAGCTCGGCCGTTCTACGAGACACTCGGGTATGAGGTTTTTTGTGCGCTCGATGATTATCCTCCTGGACATCAGAGATTCTTCATGAAGAAAGCGCTAGTCTGACGATGGAGCAGAGATTTGTGAGGAGAGGCTAAATCAACAGGCTGACGAATCCTCAGGGCGTTTTCACCTAACGACACGATGAACTCGACTCAGGGCAAATCCCAGCTCACGAACGGTGAGCTATGTTTCAAAGACGCCGTTGAACTGGCGCGGATGATTCGTCATCGCGAAGTGTCCGCGACCGACGTGATGACCGCCTTCCTGGCGCAAATCGCGCGGGTCAACCCGAAGGTAAACGCAATTTGCACATTTGTCGGCGAAGATGCCGCTGTCCAAGCTGCCAAGGAAGCAGATGAGCGCCTTGCAAAAGGACAACCGGTGGGGATGCTTCACGGCCTGCCACACGCGGTCAAGGATCTTGTTCCGACTGCGGGAATTCGAACGACATTTGGCTCTCGCGTCTATAAAGACTTTGTCCCCGACGTCGACGGCCTGATAGTGGAGAGGCTCAGGGCGGCCGGCGCCATCATCATCGGCAAGACCAACGTACCCGAGTTTGGCGCGGGATCGCAGACATTCAACGAAGTCTTCGGCGCAACTCTGAATCCATATGATCTGACAAAGACCTGTGGTGGCAGCAGCGGCGGCGCCGCAGTCGCGTTAGCGAGCGGGATGGTTCCGCTCGCCGATGGCAGCGACCTTGGAGGCTCGCTCAGAAATCCGGCGGGATTCTGTAACATCGTTGGTTTTCGCCCCGCGCCGGGCCGGGTTCCCACCTATCCTTCAACGCCTGGCTCCACCCCCCTTTCGGTAGAAGGGCCGATGGCTCGCACCGTTCAAGATGTTGCCCTTCTCCTTTCCGTGCTGGCGGGCCCCGATCCCAGAGCGGCAATCTCCATAGATGAACCAGGTTCGGGGTTCTCAAGTCTGTTTCAACGGGATTTCCGAGGTACGCGAATAGCCTGGAGCCGCAACCTCGGGCGATATCAGGTTGAGCCGGTCGTGAATGAAGTATGTGACCGCGCCCGCTCTACGTTTGCAATGCTCGGATGCCTGGTAGAAGACAACGAGCCGGATTTCCGCGATGCCGACGAGATTTTTCATGTTCTCCGCGCGTGGTCGTACGCACAAACCCGCGGAGAAGATCTCAAGCGACATCGCGATCTAATCAAGGATACCGTGGTCTGGAATATTGAACAGGGATTGAAGCTGAACACTCAGGATGTCGCACGCGCAGAGAGTAAACGGAGAGCGCTTGTTGAGCGTGTCAACGGGTTCCTGGAACGGCATGAGTTTCTCATTCTGCCGGTGTCTCAGGTGGCACCCTTTCCGGTTGAGATAGACTGGGTCAGGGAGATCAATGGAACCAGAATGGCAACTTACATAGATTGGATGGCCACCTGCTACGCCATCACGGTCACTGGTCTGCCGGCAATTTCCGTCCCGTGTGGGTTCACCAAAGACGGGCTGCCCATCGGTCTGCAAATCGTCGGTCGTCATCGCCAAGAATTCCAGGTTTTGCAGTTGGCGGCTGCTTTTGAACAGGCAACCCAGCACGGCAAGATGCACCCCTCCATAGCGACGCAAACCGATCCGTAGATGGAATTCAGGGGAGAGTTGAAACTCGTATGGAGAAGGATCAGGAAGACCGTTCGGCGTAAACATACGGAAGGCCGGCTCAGCATTGCTCTAAGTGATCCCGCTAAGCGATACTTCAATTTCAGGCAGGCGGTGACAAAGCGAAAACTGTGAACATGCTGATACGACCCCTGAAGGGCGAGGGGATTGATATCCGCCGCTAAGTCTTTAAGTGCGTAACCCTTACTGCGAGGAACTTGAGCAAGCAAAAAGCAATAAGACGCAACCGCAAAGTTGAGCCGGTCACTTTCGACACAGTGCGTCAGCTTGCGCTTTCGCTGCCGGGCGTTCAGGAAAAAACGTCGTACGGCACCACAGCTTTTAAGGTCAACGGAAAGCTGCTCGCTCGATTTCACAAGAACCGTGAGTCGCTGGCCCTCAAGATCGAGTACGCTACCCGCGAGGTCCTGATGGGAGCTAATCCCAAGACTTTCTACATCACCGACCACTATCGTTGTTGGCCGTGGGTTCTGGTGCGGATCTCAAGCGTTGATCCTGCCGATTTGCGAGGTCTTTTCGAGGACGCGTGGCGCAGCCTCGCATCGAAGCGCGCGGTGGCGAACTATGAAGCGACCCGGACATAGCAGCCTTGTGAAAAGCGACGTTGCTGTAGAATATCGAACAAAACAAGCAAGCTAAAGCTTGTACTCTGAACTTCATCTCAAACTGACCCACTAGCGAAAAACGGCACAGCTTGCAATCCCCTGATCGCTTTGATACCCTCCGAAGCTGGTCAGGTAGTTGGCCGGCATCACTCGTGCGACACCGTCAAAGCCTGTATCGCACGTACGAAATCGACCTGCATTTATCGAGGTGCCAAGATGCTGGCTGGTGATATTCCCGAAGCCCTTACCTTTGACGACGTCTCGCTCGTTCCTGCTCGAAGCGGGGTGCTCCCGACTGAAGCCGATACAACCACTAGCTTCACACGCCATATCCCGCTCAACATTCCGATCTCGTCTGCCGCTATGGACACGGTAACTGAATCGCATCTGGCGATCGCTATCGCACAACAGGGCGGCATTGGCGTGGTTCACAAGAATCTTTCGGTCGAGGCGCAGCGTGACGAGGTCGACAAAGTGAAACGCAGCGAGTCGGGCATGATAGTGGACCCGGTCACAATGACGCCCGATCATCCAATCTCGGACGCTGTTGAGGTAATGGAGCGTTATCGGATTTCGGGTGTCCCGATCGTCGAGGAGAACGGCCATTTGGTTGGTATTCTCACCAATCGCGATCTGCGGTTCGAGACGCGACTCGATCTTCCGATTCGCGAGGCGATGACGAAAGACAACCTGATCACCGTTCCGGTAGGGACCACACTCAACGAGGCCAAAGCGATCCTTCAGCGCCACCGGGTGGAGAAGCTGCTGGTGGTCGATGACAACTACAGGCTGAAGGGTCTGATCACGGTTAAGGACATCCAGA
>CAZOOE010000647.1:0-3678 GCA_964581275.1 uncultured Clostridia bacterium | reverse complement strand
GGAATGTCATCGTCTGTCTCACGGCACCTTATCGATCACAAAGACAACCGCGACGGGCTCGAATACGGAGGAATGATAAAGACCGGAGCCCTTGTTTTGCTTCTCCAAGGGTTGCTCGTTCTGCTAGGTGGGGCTTTGATTGTCCTCCTCGGGGCGCGGTTTCTGCGCATTGATCCCGACCTCGAGCATATTTTCAAAGTTGTGATGTTTTTGCAGTGCGCAATCATCGCTGCAGATTTTCCTGCCCGTCTGTTCAACCACATTCTTGTTGCTCATCAACGTGCGGATATCGCGAATTACGCGCAGATAGCCTTCTTCTGTGTGTCGTTCGCGACTCTTTGGTACTGCTTCGCGCATGGGTTCGGTGTTCTAAGCCTCGTTTGGGCAAGCCTTGCCGGATGGCTTGTCGTCACGCTGAGTAACATCACCTTCTGCCTGGCTTTAAATTTCCTGCCCTTCCGGGATGCCTGGGGACCGGCGAGGTGGTCAACCTTCCGAGAGCTGTTCCGCTTTGGAAAGGATGTGTTCTGGATTGCGCTGGGCACGCAGCTAATAATTGCCAGCCAGACGATCCTCGTCACGCGGTGGCTCGGCCTAAACGCCGCCGCCGTTTGGTCCGTGTGCACGCGCTCCTACACATTTGCCAACCAGTTGGTCTGGAGGCCATTTGATTTTTCTTATCCCATGCTCTCCGAAATGGTAGCACGCTCAGAAAAAGAGCGGTTGCTTCATAGGTTTAAAAACCTCGTAACACTGACAACATCGTTGGCCGTTGTGGCTGCAATTATGTTCGCGCTATGCAATCAACCGTTTGTAACTCTGTGGACTCACGGGCGAATCTCGTGGTCAGTTACAAACGATATTCTTCTCGCCATTTGGATGATTCTATCAGCACTTGTTCATTGCCACTGCAGCCTGCCGGGAATCATCAAACAGATTGGTTTTATGCGTTATATTTATTTTATTGAGGGCTTGGCCTACGTCACTACCGCAAGTTTCTTTTCACGGCTGTATGGATTCGCAGGAATCATATCTGCTTCGATCCTGTGTACAAGCCTGTTTACGTTAGCCTACGGTGTGCGGCGCACCGCCAGCTACTTTGGTCTCCCGGCTCGAGACGTGTTTATTGGTTGGATAAAACCGTCAATTCGACTGTTCGTTCCACTCGCGTTAGTTGGAGCCTCCACGAGCATCTTCCTGGTCCACTTAAACCCTTTAGTGCTTGTTCTCTTTCGGGTCTCACTCGTGGGTGCGCTCGCGGCCCTATTGTTTCTGCGTGTTGGGCTTCATGGAGAACTGAGGCGAGAAATTTGCGCCCGCGTCCCAATGCCTGTTCGTCGAGTGCTGATAGCCACCCTGGTAGGTTGCTAAGTAGACAGCCAATTATTCATCCTGAGCTCACAAAGAGCGCGAATGCCTATCTAAGAACCGTCGACTCTCCAGAAAACTGCCTCATCATCGATTCGACAAATCGGTGACTTGATAGAGAATCTGGAACGAAATTCTTCTGTCGCTTTTGCACATCCCTGCCAGCAGTAAAAATCATCCAAAATTATAACGCCACCCAGGGAAAGCAGCGGATACAAAAACTCTAAGCAGATTCGTGTGGACTCATACCAGTCACCGTCCAAACGTAAAACAGAGATTGCTCCTAGCGTTGGCGCTGCGTTCGGGACTGAGTCCTGAAACCAACCTTCATGGAACACGAGCAACCGATTATTCAAGCCGAGGCAGCCTATCAAAAAATCTCGAACTTCCTGTATGCCTGCGCGGCATTTATTGACAGACTGAAGAGCCCCAGCAGCGCGTCCGCCAGAGTATTCAGCTGCCTGAACCCCGTCTTTAATTGTTGGTTCTGGGAGTCCTTCAAACGAATCGAATAAGTGCAACACTCGTTGCTCGCCACGAGCTTTGATGACCAAGCCCATCACGCCGGCGGACCCGCCCTTCCACACTCCACACTCGACGAAGTCCCCACGAATGCCTTCGCTTAGCACACTATTGCAGATGTCCCATAAATGCTTGCATCTTTTGGGATTCGTCATGGTGTAGCGTCTCACTCGAAACAGAGCCGACGCACGCGGGATCGACGGCAGACCTTCTAGAAACCAACGCCACCGGCTGTTTACCAAGCGATCGACAAATGTCATTTCGTCTTGCCCATTTTACCATCGGCCGAGTTTGAATTGGAGCTAAACGCTTTTAAACTTGAGGACGTTAGACGTTTTAGGGTGCGCCTCAAAAACCGGCTCACAGGTAGATACCTCCATTGTCGCGGATCAGTGAGTGGCCCGCGCACATTAAAATGACGCGGCCATAAAACTGGCTTTCCGTCGGCTATCAGAATTGACAGCCAACGATCCGTCATTGCGGCAATCGAGAACGTGACTTTCACTCGTTCGTGCGCGGCCGCCGATTTTGCGGCTAGTTCCTCGCGATCCATAAAAAGGTGCGCAATAGCACGAGCGTAACCATCTTCGTCATCCATTTTCACAAGCACGCCATTGGTTTCGTCAACAACTTCGCGAGTGCCACTTTCTAAATCAGTGACAACCGGAACCAAGCCGTGACCCATCGCCTCAAGCAAGCTGAGTGGCAATCCTTCGTAATCGGAGGTAAGAATAATAATATCGTGTTTATCTAGAACATGTGCGACGTCCTTGTAGTTTAAAGGACCTGTGAACTTAATCTGTGAAATGGATTGGAACTTCATTCTCCTCTCAAGTGCAGCTCGATCAGGACCCTCCCCGGCAATTGTCCATAGGAACGTAACGCCTGCCTTTTCCAGGCTCGCCGCAATCTTCGGGAAGAGATAGACACGCTTCTGCTCATTAATCACGCGACCGAGATAGAGAATCCGTAGGGGTTGGCCCGTGCGAGAAGTTTCGATTGGTTGATCGGGAATAGTGACACCATAGGGCAGATGACGTTTTGACACGTTTTGAAACGAGTCCAATTCCTCGAGCTGTCGAGCAATCGCCGCCGAGACCCCCACAACGATATCGACGTAATTCGCATATTTCTCAACTGTGCGATAGACGAGGGGATCGTCGGACTGCACCATAGCGACCCGCAGCAACCCGCGCGGGACGTAGCGAAGAACTTCGAAAGCAAACGGTGCTATCGTGGCTACAACGGCAGTCGGTTCGTACTCCCGCAATTCAGCCAAAACTCCTGCAATCCTATCCTCGAAAATGTTGCGCCGGCTATTTTGTAGTGAAACAGGAATGCCCAGTCGCTCGAAATCCTTTGCCAAAGGATGGAGCGAGTCGTCGGAAAACACTCTGCAGGTCACGTGGCGGCGGATCAATTCGCCTGCTAGATTACAAAGGAATGTCGTCGAACCACCAAGCTGTAGCGTGCCGGTTACAAATGAAATACGCAGATCAGAGGCGCTCACTTGATAATTCTTTTTTGCCGAAGCTGTCCGAGAAAATTGTCTTTGAAATGACCAAAAGAGAACTTCTCGCTCTCAAGCACTAGGCTGCCAGGGGTTTCTGCCGAGCGAATTCTGTCCGACCACTTCAGCAGCGCCTCCGCAATCGCTTTGGAATCGCGTATCGGCACTACTTCGCCATTCTTTCCGGGTGATACCCAATCGTTGGCGCCCGTATTTGGCGTGACAACCACAGGAAGCCCGCACGCCATCGCCTCAATCGCAGTTCGGGCCAGCCCTTC
>CAZOOE010000646.1:0-3680 GCA_964581275.1 uncultured Clostridia bacterium | reverse complement strand
GGAGAAAGGACGGGAGAGCTGCAGCGAACTTGAACCCAATCGATTCATTCATCTGAACCTGATTGATTCCCGGCAGATTGAACTAAACCGGATCTTCGGCGGTCATTATGTTTGTCTCAGGTGTGTTCAGAGATTGAAGTGCCGAGTAGAGTGTCGATGTCTTTCCCGAGCCAGTTGGGCCGGTCACCAGCACCATGCCGTAAGGCCTCGAAATGTTTCGCTGGAATTTCTCGAGACTCTCCGGCTCAAATCCGAGCTGAGTCATGTCGAGCCGAAGGTTCTCTTTGTCAAGCAGGCGCAGCACCATCTTCTCGCCAAAGATAGTCGGCAAAGTTGACACCCGAAAATCAAGCTCACGCGAACGATTTTCAAGCCGCACCCGGATCTTGATGCGCCCGTCCTGGGGGAGTCTCTTCTCGGCGATGTCCAGCCTGGCCATGATCTTTAGTCGCGACGTAAGGGCATCGCGCATCTTCATCGGCGGGGTCATTATGTTGTAGAGTATTCCGTCCATTCGGAAGCGGACACGAAACTCCTTCTCATACGGCTCGATGTGAATATCGGAAGCGCCGCGCCGGAGCGCGTCAACCAGGATCACATTGACGAGCTTGACCACCGGAGCGTCCTCGGACATTCGCTCCAGGTTCTCCAGGTCTATCTCTTCGTCAACCCCCTCAAGCTCGACCTGATCGACATCCTCACCGAAGTCAGGCAGGCTTGTTGTCTCCGCGACAAGGTCTTCCATGACCTTGGCGAGCTCCAGCTCGCGCGAGCTCCCGTAGTATTTCCTGACCGCCGCGTTGAGCGCGGTCTCGCTCACCACTACCGGTTCCACCGACAGGCCGGTCATGAACTTGATATCGTCCACCGCAAACACGTTTGTCGGATCGACCATCGCAAGCGTGAGCGTTGCTCCGACCCGGGAAAGCGGCAACACTGAATACCTTTCCGACGTCTCTTGGGGTACTAGGGCCACCGCGGCGGGATCCACTTCAAACAGATCGAGATTTACCGAGGGTACACCGTACTGTCGACTGAGCACGGCTGTTACCTCCTCGTCAGAGAGCATGCAGAGCTTCACAAGCGTGGAAGCCAGTCGCCCACCGTTGACTCTCTGATAGTCGAGTGCTTCCTTGAGCTGCTGCGGAGTTATGAGGTTGTCTTTAAGAAGCGATTCGCCCAGTTTCGCCGACATAGTTACAAGCACTTCTTGCTCCCACTTTTCCCGGAGCCACGGTTTCGAGGGACCACGCTCAAAGTCGATGGATCTTCGAGCGGTTGTACCTCGTGTCAAACAGGCTGGAGCGAGAACCGCTCCATGCTGCGCTTGGGGGATAACAAAAGCGGGTCTGAGAGAAGACCACTCGGGGAGCAACCTTACACCGGGCGCTTCCGGAAGGGGCAGGTTACAGCGTGATTCGTCGATCCAGAAACTGACGTGAAAACCGATAACCTCACGAACGCTAACCTTTTAACATCGGCGGAAATCGAAGTCAATAATAATCAAAATTTGCTCATCTTGTGACGAAATTATCCATGCCACCACATTCAACGCGGCCACCAGGTTGACCGCAGGGTGGCATCTCAAAACATCGCGATTCCGTCCCGGATGCCTCGGGTCTAAACTGGCTACACCGGGTGGGAGATTCGTACAAGAAAATAAGCAATCGCGGCAATCAGAGCAGACATCGGTATTGTCAAAACCCAGGCCCACACCACTCTGCGAGCTATGCCCCATCGCACTGCTGACAATCTTCGTGTAGCGCCCGCGCCAACGATGCCTCCGGTTATCGTGTGAGTTGTGCTTACCGGGATGCCGCCATAGGCCGAGTGGTCAAGCTCGGGGGGCCGTTGCTTGCTAATCACGGTTGGCAGTCAACGCTGATCTCGCTTGTCGCGTTTGTAGCGGTCGCATCGTTGAAAAACGGACCGGCTCGCGCGAGCTATTTTGTCGGGCTCCCTGCATCTGCCAAATTCGTTCTTCCCTCGGCGCTGCTACTCCCGCTCGCGCACTCTCTCGGCATCGACTTCTCTTCCCTTGTTGAAGTTACAGGTGACGTCATCTCATAGCACAAATCGCCGCGGCACTATCAGGATCTTGACCGGCTCGATCTTTATCTTCGGAACCTCAACCTGCATCGGGGCAAGTTTGACCTGTGGTATCGCCATCGGAGCCATCTCACACTTCGATATCTGAACCTTCATCGGCGTGATGCTCACAGTCGGCACCTTGATAGCCATCGGGGCGATCTTGATTTTTGGTATTGCGATTGCCATCGGTGTTATGGCCAAGTGCGTCGCTAACTGAGTATCATCCGACAACAAGAGCCAGGAACTATTTCCCTTTTCTAACTGCACCTTCAGGGTCTGCTCCTGCTTGTCCCGCAGAATCTTGAACTCAACCCCGCCCTCAGACTTGTCTGTGAGAACCCGTCGGAGATCCACAGGGTTCTCGACAGTCTCGCCCGCTGCGGATAGGATCACGTCGCCAGCCTTAAGGCCGGCCTTGGCCGCGGGCGAATCAGCGAACACAAAAATCACCAGTGCGCCACTCCTTTTCGAGAGACCAAAATACTCGGCAAGCTGAGGTGTCATTCCTTGAAGCTCAACACCCAGGCGTCGGCGATCCTGAACTCGCCTGATTTGCACGTCCGGCCTGACTCGTACGCTTGCGATAGCCGGACGCGCGGTACTGACCCGGTTTGCAACGACCCTTCGGTCGCCGAGCGTCACATTAACCTCGATCTCGCGGCCCTCCCTCATAACTGTCAGCCGAACAACGCGGCCCGCTGGGGTTTCGCGAATCTGGCGTGAGACCTGTCGTGCGCTTTCGATTTGCTCGCCGTCCCACTTTACGATCACGTCGTCTCTTTGAAGCCCGGCTTGGGCGGCGCTGCTGCCGGACGTGATGCCTTCAATAAGAGCCCCGCGTTCCGCGCGCAGCTTCAAACGCTCAACCGTTTCCTTGCTCACCTCGCTCAGCTCAACCCCCAGAAAGCTCCCGGTGGCGAGCTCCACCCGGCGCGGCCGCTCGGGCGTCTGTTGTTCGTAATCAGAATAAGGGTTCGCCATTGCTACGGAGCTGCAACCCAGCAGCGCGCTCAAACACATTACCAGCGTACCTCTCATGTCCTGTGTTCCTCCTTGCCCGAGATCTCCATCATTACTGGGTAAAACGCAAGAAGAGAGTGGAAACCAGCGCTTCGAGCTTCATTAGCGCCACTTACTCCCGGATCGACTGATTGAATTGCGTCACCGCCTCAAACTATCGTTCAGTTAGACGACGCTGAAGCTGGGTTTGTTCCAATTCCTAGGGCGAAGACCCCTTCGCTCTCACCCATTCCCCACGAGGCTGCCCGTTTCACCGCGCGCAGCCCGCAAATCATATTAGGCTCACTTAACCCGGAGAGCCGGAGCGAGCTAGCTTTACGTGACCGTTGATTCCATTAACCTTTATAGGAGAGCCGCCCGAGCCAATCTTCGCGTGGAAGTTCTGCCTGTCGATTTTTCCGAACACCGTAACATTAGAGACATCGGTGTTGACGCTCCCGTTGATGCCGGTTACGTCGAGATCGGCGTTCAGATCTTCAGCGAAGAATAGTTCGACGCCGCCGTTGACGGCGCTCAAGTGAATGCCTCTCTCTCCAAGCTGCGTATTCGTATTCTTAACCCGGCCGTTT
>CAZOOE010000645.1:0-3688 GCA_964581275.1 uncultured Clostridia bacterium | reverse complement strand
ACTAGTGCGTCTGGAATGCCGTGCCCATTCACGTTCCCTGGGGCTATTGCTCGGGCGCGCAGGTCGCTGAGATTCACGTCAAAAGTTGTGGCGGTTCCGTTGCCACTGAGGTGCTGGTTTGTCGCCGCGCCGAGAATTGTCGCAGTTGCTTCCGTCCCAACGTTTATGATCCTCAGCACTTGGATTTGCTGAAACTGTGCTCGTGTCGAAAAAACTACCGCTGACACAGTTATCGCGGTGAGAAATGCCACCGGCAGAATGCTTCTGCGGTCTGGCTTCCTCCTCTCAATGTAAAAGTTCATTTGGAACTCTAACCTCCTCAGGTAATGTGGTCGGTTCGTTATGCCCACTGGAAATTGCGCTGAGCAACTGAGATAGGAGCTTGAGCGCTTTCCTCAAGCCTTCCTTGTTTGAGCGCTTGTGCTCCTTGCCTTGAGCCGGGGAGGCTCCTCACAATCCACTTCGGCCAGTGTAGCACCTGGTGCTGTTGCTGGACAATCGCGGGACCCTTCACCGAACGAAAGCCGCCTTTAAGACGACTCGTCACTCAGTCTCAGGCTCATAGGTGAAAGAACTCGTGCAGTTCGACCTCGGTGCCCTGACTAAGGCTGCGAGGTCGTGTCAGGCATGACCGCGGCAACTCGTATGCCCTGGGTCTGGCGATATGATCTATGCTTGTACTGCGAAAAAACTGATCCCCAGGTCCCAAACGCGTGGCGTGGAGATCCGGTCGGTATACTAAGTTCGCCAACAAAGTATCCATTCGATACTCAATACCCATCCGGCTCATCGGCATCTAACAATCTGTCACAAGTTGCGATCAGTCCCGAGAGAGTTGTACCTTGTCACAGAGTTGACTCGACTGTCGGGTTGGGGAGGTAGATCAATGACATCGTCTGCGACAAAATGCGTCGCTGCGGATCGCGCCCTAATTTGCCTGGTCATTTGGCTGCACTCACTTGGAGTGCTGGGCCTCTCGACGACGCCGTTAAAGAATAGGTCGCGGTTTCCTGCTCGGCACCTGACAACTCCGCAAAAGACCGAGACGCTCGATGCACTGCGAGGGAGAATAGCTGCCCATATCTCGCAAGCCAGATTTGCTCCCGCCGCGTGGGGAATAAAGATCGTCTCGCTCGAGACTGGCAAGACGATGTTCGAACATAACCAGGAGAAGTATTTTAATCCGGCGTCCAATGCCAAGCTTTACACCGCTGCGCTGGCACTCGACCGTCTCGGCGTTGACTATCGGATAAAAACCTCGCTGTACTCGTCGGCGAGACCCGATGCGTCAGGCACGCTAAAAACCGACTTGATAGTGTATGGACGGGGAGATCCGACAATGGCGGCACGGTTGAACGGCGGTGACTACCTAAAAGGGATTGACCCGCTGATCAACCAACTGGTTAATGCAGGGGTCAGGCGCATCGAAGGCGACCTGATCGGTGATGAGAGCTACTTTGCTGGACCGCCGTTCGGGTCAGGGTGGGAGTGGGATGATCTGCAAGCTTACTACGGAGCTGAAGTGTCGGCCCTTACGATCGACGACAACGCGCTGGATTTGTTTGTGAAGCCTGCCGACCGCACCGGCATACCCTGCCGCATCACCACCGGTCCGCCGACTTCGTTCGTTACGCTTATCAATCGAACGCAGACCTCGCAAAAAGGAGGTGAATCGCGAATTGTCGTGTATCGGCCTGTTGGTGAGAACATCATCTACGTTTCCGGGCGCCTCCCGATCGACAGCTCCGGGTACTACAGCTCAGTAGCGGTGCACAGTCCGGCGGGCTTGTTCGCTAGCCTTTTTAAGGACGCGCTCGCACAGCGCGGCATCACGGTGACCGGCCGTACGAGAGTGATCGATTGGAAGTACCGGGAAGCGACGCCGCTTGATTTTTCCAAGCTGCTCGAGCTGGGTTCGGTTGAATCAATGCCGCTTGCGGACATCGTGCGGGAGACGCTCAAGCCGTCGCAAAACCTCTATGCACAATTGCTTCTCCTTCAGGTTGGCAATCGCGGACGCCAAGCGGCGACCGTCACGAGTGCGCTTGACGCGAATCAGCCTTCAGCAGCGAACGTCATAGCGAATATCGCTTCTCAGTCAGATAATGACAGCCGGACGGATGAAGAAGCAGGCGTCGATCTGATGCAAGAGTTCCTTTCAAGAGCCGGTGTGAAAAAAGGGGATGTGCTTCTCGAAGAAGGCTCAGGCCTATCGCGGCGAGATGTGATCACTCCCGAAGCGACGGTTGCGCTGCTGAGCTATATCAGCCGGAGCCGTTACGCTGAAGTCTATCGCAATGCGTTGCCGGTCGCCGGCGTCGACGGTACTCTGCAGAATCGTATGAAAGGAACTCCAGCCTCTGGCAACGTGCGTGGCAAGACCGGAACGCTTCGTTATGTTTACACGCTTTCGGGATACGTAACAACTGCGGCGGGAGAGCGCCTGGCTTTCTCGATCATGCTAAACAACTATTACAACCCCGAACGAACCGCCGCGCTGCGTGATTCGGCAGGGAGCCAAACCGTACGGGCCACATCACCGGCACCGCGCGATGACATCGATGCGATTGCGATCATGCTGGCAGGCTTCACCGGCCGAAGTCGGTAACCATAGGTTCAGCTTCGCTTGACGCTATTTGCTGTTTGATTCAAACAGACTCGTCCAAAACAAGCGGGCTCCTCGGGACACATTCCAGCCGATTCAACCTCAAGGCGACACGGTTATTCTGAGCTGTGAGGACGTAGCAGTGGTGGGGGTAGCATCAGTGACACTCACGGTGAAAGGGAAAGCCCCGGTCGCAGTAGGTCTGCCAGAAATCACACCGGTGGTTGTGTTCAACGTCAATCCTGGAGGGAGCGGGCCACTTCCGGTTGCAACAGCCCAGGTGTATGGTGTTCTCCCGCCGGTCGCAACAAGCTGGAACGAATAGTCTATGTTCACCCTTCCGCCAGTCAGATCGCCGCTACTTGTGATCACAAGGGGCGCCGGGTCGACGAGGATCCTGAGCGTGCCGGATGTTACGCTGACGGGTTGCGAATCCGTCAACTGAACGGTGAACGAGAAGGTTCCAAATTGAGTGGGTGATCCAGAAATCACACCTGAATTCACGTTCAGCGAAAGGCCGGGAGGTAGGCTGCCGCTTGCAAGCGACCAGGTGTACGGCGACGCTCCGCCGAGCTTTTGAAGCGTGAAGGAGTATGCGGAGCTGACCGTACCCTTGGTCAGATCGCCGGTTGTGACTATAACCAGCGGTCCCGGAACGACGGTGATCTGCATCGGCTGGGAGGTGGCGGTTGTCTGGGTTGCGTCGGTCAACCTGACTGTAAATATGGAGGTGCCTACTTGCGTCGGCGCCCCTGAAATGACACCGGAGTTTGCGTCTAGGGTGAGCCCCGGCGGTAACGACCCGGTTCCCATGCTCCATGTACGGGGCGGGACGCCGCCAGCGAATAGAAGTTGATAGGAATAGTCGATCCCAGTGCTACCTTGATCGAGAGCGCCATTGCTGATGACTTGGAGCGGCTCGACGTCGAACACCACCATCAACGCGAGGCTCGCGATAGCCGTTGCTCCGGTTGAATCGGTTGCGAGTGCTACAAACGGGAAGATGCCGACTACTGTCGTTACGCCGGTAATCAATCCCGTCGCGTTCATCAAAATGCCCGAAAGTGGTGACCCAGACGCCAG
>CAZOOE010000644.1:0-3689 GCA_964581275.1 uncultured Clostridia bacterium | reverse complement strand
CAACATCACCAGGGCCATGTTCGCTGACAACCTCGGGACCAAGTTTACGTTTTCGCTTGGAGGGGTGAAGCTAACCGCGGTGACCCTGATCGAGGTGAACGATCTGAATCCGCCGTTTGTCAAGAGCAACGGGACAACCAGCAGAGAGTGTTTCTCGCTGGTATTCCAGGGGCCACGTAGTCTGCCGCTGGGACAGGCCACCTACACGATTGATCACAGCCGGCTGGGTATTTTCCAGTTGCTTGTTGTGCCGGGAGACTCGAGCTACAAGGCAGGTCTCCATTACGAGGCGCTCATCAATCGCGTTTATCCCTGAGAGGCCGCCGTTAATCGCTTAGGCAGTTATCGTTCGATCTGTCCTCAGGTCGTGGCAGGGCCTGTCGACGCGTCGGCCGAAGCCGCGTAGCTGCTGCCTATCGATAGCACGCATCGACCGTGGCAGTCGCGGCCGCATAGCGGCCACCTATCGATGCGCACGCGACGCGGCCGCGTAGCGGCCACCTCTCGATAGATGCGCACGCGACGCATTCGCCCGGGCCACGTAGCGGCCACCTATCGATAGCCGATGTGACCGACACGCTCCGCACCGCGTAGTGGTCACCTGAAACTCCAAGCGACATCATCGATGAACGTGAACAAATACGCGGGATCGTATTCAACATCGAATTTCTTCAAGAGCGCCACATACTCATCACGAAATGAACGCTTAGCATGATGTCGCTCCTGGTTCTCAATGTATTTGGCGACCGTTGACACCTGAGACTTCGAATGCGAAAACGCTCCGAATCCTCTTTGCCAGTTGAAGTGGCCTCTGACCCAGCGCTTGTCGTTGATGAGGCTCGATGAAGCAACCTTTACATCTTTGACAAGATCGGACATAGGAATATCTTAGCGCTCGCCGGCTATCGATAGGTGGCCGCTACGCGGCCCGGATTGTGATTGCCGTCCCAGGTTATCGATAGGTAACCGCTACGCGGTTAGGGATATCTTCGCGCTCCCCGGCTATCGAGAGGTAGCCGCTACGCGGCCCGGATTGTGATTGCCGTCCCTGGCTATCGAGAGGCAGCCGCTAAGCGGGTCGATTGCCGGCGACCGCGTTATCGCTATCGATAGGTGGCCGTTACGCGGCTTCGGCGCGCCACTCCATAAGATAGCTATAGCCGCTTTCGTCTGACTTCACGAATCCCAGTCGCTCGAACAAGCCCAGCGACGGGTTGAAGCTCTCGACGTAAATTCGAAGCGGCTTTCCGATCGCCGCAGCTTCTGCCATCAACTCTCTTATGATCGGCGTTCCAATTCCGGCGCTACGATGGTGCGGAAGAATGGTTATGTCGAGGATGCGCACCTCTTTCTCTACGTCCGCGATGTAGAGGCGGCCGACCGCGTCTTCATTGACCAGAATGACGTAATGTTCACCTCCGGGATAATGCTCGCCGTAGTGAGATTGTTGCGCGCTGAATTGCATCCTCAGAAAAGCATCGCGCTGCGCTTCGTCCCAGTTCGTCAGCGCCAGTTCTTGCGCTCGCGTGCTTCCATAAACCTTGAGCAGAAAGGGCTTATCCTCCGAGTTGACCGGACGAACTGTCGCCAGCCGCGAGCCAGCGAGCGAGATCTCCTTCGATCCGATTTCCATTCTTATTCCACCTGGCGGTTGAAGATTGCCTGGTACTGCACGCCGTTCGCGTCTTTGCCAATGGGAACCACGAATATATCAAGCGCACCAAGCTCATCGTGCTCGAGCTTGTAAATGCCTTGCGCGATGGGAGCGTTGTCCGGTCCCTGAAACAAAAGCGAGATCTGTATCTGCCGAGGAGACGAGCCGACATCGGTGACGCTGGTCAGCTCGAGCTCGGCCGTTTGCGAATCTCCATAGTGCATCAAGAACTTCGTGTTCACATGGCCAGAGAATGTGTCCATCGTAAAGAACTCTGTCATAGTTCGAGTCTCCGATCGCTTGATGATCCGTCGGGCCACCATTCCATCTTGTAGTCCGTGCCCGTATCACCGATTATCGAGAATCCAAGACGCTGGTAAAGACGAGCCGCCCGGTTGAGCTTGCCAACGTGAAGAGTCACAGGCTTGCCTGCCTGCTTCGCCTCTTGGAATAAACCCCGAACAAGCGAAGCTCCGATGCCGCTACCGCGATGCTCAGGCAGAAGAGCTACGTCAACCAGCCGAATCTCACGTACCATCCTGAAAACAACGATGAGACCTATGGGACGATTGTCGGAAAGAATGATTTTGTGATCGGCGTCGGGGAACGCAATATCGTAATGCCGCCGCTGGGCGGTGAACTGCATTTTCAAGAACATCTGCTCTTGAGCCGAATCCCATCCCCATGCGGCCATCTCTTCCCTGCGAGTGCTGCCGTAAAGCTCGTATAGAAAAGCCTGGTCTTCAGGAGCGGCGGAACGAAGCGTGAAAGGCTCAGGATAGCGATCGCCGGTCATCGTTTTCAGCCTGTCGAGCCGATCATTCTAGCTACTAATACATCAACAGCGCCAATAGCCGACATGCACCATAGCCGACCGACACGTCTCAGAAGCACCCAGCGACGACGTCGTTGCAAAGGCGCTTCTGTCGATCTGTTCAAAAGGCTGAAGTGTGTCCAGGCGTTACAAAACGCAAGGCAGAGACGTTGACTGAAATCCTGCGTCGAGTGCTCCATGAGGTTGACCGCGGTGGAAGAACGAATGCCGAAGCCGTCGTGCAGGCTTTGATCGATAAGGCGAGGGATGGCGACGTGGAAGCCATCGCCACCATTCTCGATCGTGTAGTATAGGTGAAGATAGTCATCGAGCTGTAGACGGGGGGCATAATGAGGAGAGAGCCATTTTTCTCTGAAGAGCAGAGAAAAAGTCCTACGGGGCGTGGTAGTAACCCTCTACCTGTAGATGAGTTTTCCGCTTACAAACCGACGAGCGTCGCCGAACAGATTGCGATGGAGCAGATTCGGCGGGCTCTCGGCAAGCGCCCCGACGCCGATCCGCTACCAGCAGCAAAAGAGATCTGTGATAGGACAGAGGGGAGGGCTCCGCAACATATCGCAGTGTCGGACAATGGGCCAGTCAAGGTCGTCTTCGAGTGGGTAGACAAGGGGCTCGCAGGCGAGGGCGAGTAAGATGCTTCGCGTAGTCCGTACCTTCGCAATCGATACGGGACGCCTCCACCGTCAGGCGCGCCTACCTCACGTCGCGCAACCATGTGGCTCTCAGTTGGTCTTTCTCTTTTAAGCTCGCGCTGCACAACACGTTCCCTCCGGCAGTTAAGAATCCTCACAGCGGCTTTGAGAGAACAGTAGGGCCTCCTTTGTCCAAGAGTTCTTAGGAGCTCCTGGTTCGGTTTTGGATTACCGATGGAGGATACGCCCTTAACTTTTCAAATTTCCACCCGGCACCGGGACGCCGCCCAGCTAGAGCTGTGAGTAGAGGTGTTGCGATAGTTCAATTGTTCTCGCAAAGTATCATATTAACTACCAATGGATAGGAACATCACTAATAACAATTGCTATTGCCACTGAGCTGTCGCAGCCTCATTCAGAGGACATCATTCAATCAAAGTAGTTTAGCGGTCATTCCTTGGTATGCAAGATAAGACCGCCTATCCTGCATTGAGCATAATTGGATCCTGCCAATCCTAAAGGGTAACGGAGTACTTGCGACAGTCGGTCCTCCACCGTAATCATTCCC
>CAZOOE010000643.1:0-3690 GCA_964581275.1 uncultured Clostridia bacterium | reverse complement strand
AAAACAGCTTCTGTTTCAGGACAACAATCTCAATCTCTGGTCGCTCGAGGTGGCGACCGGGCGAATGACGAAGATCGACACCGACGCCTACTACGACCCGCCGCATCAGCCTGACGCGGTCTGGTCGCCCGACTCGAAATGGATCGCCTACTCAAAGGTGCTCGACAGTCACATGCGTGCCGTGTTCATCTGCGCGCTCGCCGACGGCAAACCATTCCAAATCACAGACGGGATGTCTGACGCGATCTCGCCCGCATTCGATGCCGGCGGCAAATACCTTTATTTCCTCGCAAGCACCGACTACGGACCAAGAAGCGGCTGGTTGGAGATGAGCTCGCTCGACCGGCCCGTGCGCCGCGCCATTTATGTCGCCGTACTGAGCGCCACCGAACCGTCGCCACTCCTGCCCGAGACCGGCGAGGAGCCCCACCACGAGGAATCGCCCGCACGCGCAAAACCGGAGGGTCCGCCCGGACCGGTTTCGGTGCGTATCGACTTCGCAGGGATCAACCAACGTATCCTCGCGTTGAAACTCCCGCCTGGAGACTATAGCGATCTCAGCGCTGGCGCGGCTGGAGTGATTTTCTATACGGAACCGATGGTGCCCGGAGGCGCCGGCCCGGCCTCGCTGCGATTGCAGAAATATCAACTCAAGGAGCGGGCGGCTGCCCCGTTTCTCGAAGGCGTCCGCGCATACACGCTCTCAGAGGATAAGAAAAAGCTTCTGTACCAAGTCGCCGGCGGCGGAAACCGTTGGGGAATCGTTCCGACTGACCGCCCGGCCAAAGTCGGTGATGGCGCGATCAACGTGGCGCAGCTAGAGACGCTGGTCGATCCGCGAGCTGAGTGGGCGCAGATGTTTCGCGAGACCTGGCGAATACAGCGCGAGTTCTTCTACGACTCGAAGATGCACGGCGCCGACTGGCAGGCGATCTATGAAAAGTACCGTCCGCTTCTCGCGTACGTTCAGCATCGCTCGGACCTCGCTTATCTGATCGCAACGGTCGGCGGTGAGCTTACCGTCGGGCATTCGTATCTGACCGGCAGCGGAGACGTGCCGAGTGACGAACCGGTTGCTGTCGGGTTGTTAGGGGCGGACTTTGCGATCGAGAATGGGCGTTATCGAATCCGGCGGATCTACACTGGCGAGAACTGGAATCCGGAGCTGCAGGCCCCTTTGAGCGCACCAGGCATCAATGCCGCAGAGGGTGATTATTTGATCGAGGTGAACGGCAGGCCGCTCGCGCCTCCGACAAATCTTTACAGCGCTTTCGAGGGCACCGCTGGGCGGCAAACGTTGATTCGAATCAACAAAGAGCCGTCGATCGAGGGTTCGCGCGTGATAACAGTGGTGCCGGTGGCGAGCGATCAGGGTCTTCGGACGCGCGCCTGGATCGAAGCAAACCGCCGGAGAGTCGACGAGCTGTCGGGCGGCCGCCTCGCGTATGTTTGGCTACCGAACACCGGCGGCGCGGGATACACCTACTTCACTCGGTACTATTACTCTCAACAACAAAAGGACGGCGCAATCATCGACGAGCGGTACAATCAAGGCGGCATGGTCGCCGACTATATCGTGAACGAACTTGATCGAAAGCTGCTGGGCTATTTTGCTCTGCGCGATGGAAAGACGTCGACGTCACCGACCGCGGGAATCTACGGTCCGAAAGTCATGATCATCAACGAGTCTGCCGGCTCCGGTGGTGATGCGCTGCCATATTACTTCCGGCTCCGTAAGATTGGTCCTCTGGTGGGTACTCGCACCTGGGGCGGGTTGGTGGGTACCTTGGGGGTTCCGTCGACGATTGATGGAGGGGGCATCACTGCGCCGAGTCTTGCGTTCTATGATCTTGCGGGGAAGTGGGCGGTCGAGAATGAAGGCGTCGTGCCGGATGTAGAGGTTGAGTACTCGCCGTCGGAGGTGATCAAGGGTCACGACCCACAGCTTGAGCGTGCGGTTCAGGAGGGGATAAAACTTCTCGAAAAGAGTCCTGTACGGCGCGTAGCTAGACCAACGCCGATCGATCGTGTGTCGAAGGATTAGCTCGGCGTTCTGTGTGACTTGCGGTCCTTTGCGACTTTGCGCGAACCCCAGCTCCAGTTTCGCGCGAAGACCCAAAGGGTCGCAAAGTCGCGAAACGTGAGGAAAAACGGCAATGAATAAAGTGTCCGAGCACCTTAATCGAGCCACCAGCCTCTTTTGTCTGCCGTTGTTTGTACTGGGCTGCCTCGCGGGCGTCGCGCCGTGCCACGCCCAACAACCGCCGGCGAATTCGCTGACCGCGACCGAGAACATGATCCCGATGCGCGACTCTGTGCGGCTCTACTCCCAGGTGTATGCGCCGAGCCAGTCCAACGAACCGCTTCCTATCTTGTTCCTCAGGACTCCTTACGGGACCGGCTCGCTCAACGCCTCGCGAATGGCGAGTTCGCTCCCCGAATTGACGGCCGATGGGTACATCATCGTCGTGCAAGATATTCGTGGTCGCTTCAAGTCCGAAGGCCAGTTTGTCATGCTCCGGCAGCCGCGAGACACCAACGACAAGAAGGCGATTGATGAAAGCACCGACAGCTATGACACGATCGAGTGGCTGTTGAAGAATATCCCGAACAATAACGGTCGCGTTGGGATGGCCGGGACTAGCTATGGTGCGTGGCTCACTGTGATGGGCGCACTCGATCCGCATCCGGCGCTGAAGGCCGCCGTCGAGCAGGCTTCACCTGCTGATATGTGGATTGGGGACGACTTTCATCACAACGGCGCGTTCCGCTTGAGCTACGGCTTCGAGTATGCCTACATGATGGAATCGTCCAAGGAGATCACTGACGTCTCATCGGTCATCGATCGCTTCGACGCCTATCAGTGGTATCTGGATCTCGGGCCGCTTTCCAATGCGGATGCGAAGTATCTCCACGGACGTCTCCCGACTTGGAATGACTTCGTGAACCATCCCGACTACGACGCTTTCTGGAAGCGCCAGGCCTTCGCGCCTTGGCTCACCCGAGTAACCGTTCCGATGCTGAATGTCGCCGGGTGGTGGGACCAGGAAGATTTCTACGGTCCCATAAAAATCTATGAGCTACTGGAGCGGCACGATTCGGCGAATAAGAACTTCCTGGTCGTCGGGCCCTGGAATCACGGCGGATGGTCGAGAGGCGACGGGCAGAAACTCGGTCGCATAGAGTTTGGCAGCGCGACCGCCGCATATTATCGGCGGGAGGTGTTGGCACGCTTCTTCGCCTATCACCTGAAGGGCAAGGGAAACCCGGACTTTCCGGAGGCGCTCACTTTCAGGACCGGCACGAACGAGTGGGTGAGGCACGACACGTGGCCCCCGAAGCGCAATGTTGAGGCACGCCGGCTCTTCTTCCAGGCTGACGGCAAGTTGTCCTTCAATCCGCCGCCAGCGACCGCGAACGAAGCATTCGACAGCTATATCTCGGATCCTGAAAATCCTGTTCCATATCGTCCCCGTCCGATTGACGTGCGTTCGGGATGGACCACGTGGTTGGTCGAGGACCAGCGCTTTGTCGATCATCGACCTGACGTGCTTACGTGGACGAGCGAACCGCTGGCCGACGACGTCATCGTATCGGGAAAGGTCACAGCCAACCTCTTCGGGTCAACCACGGGCTCGGACAACGACTGGAACGTTAAGCTCATCGACGTGTATCCGGGTAAATACCGCG
>CAZOOE010000642.1:0-3692 GCA_964581275.1 uncultured Clostridia bacterium | reverse complement strand
AACAACGCAACTCCCTCGGGCCCTTGCGGCGTTCCTGTTAGACGATGAAAACGCAATGATTCGGATCGATATGTCCGAATATCAAGAGAAACACGCGGTTGCTCGATTGATCGGTGCGCCTCCCGGCTATGTCGGGTACGAGGAAGGCGGGCAGTTGACGGAGACCGTTCGGCGGCGGCCGTATTCGGTCGTGCTGTTTGACGAGATCGAGAAGGCCCACCACGACGTGTTCAACGTGTTGCTTCAGATACTCGAGGACGGACGGCTGACCGACGGACAGGGCCGCGTCGTGAACTTCAAGAACACGATCGTAATCATGACCAGCAACATCGGCAGCCACTTGATACTGGAGTATCACGGGAAGCTTCAGGGCGATCAGTACGAACGAATGAAGGAGAGTGTGCTCGACTCGCTTCGGCATCATTTCAGGCCCGAGTTCCTCAATCGCGTGGACGAGATAATCGTCTTTCACTCATTGACCGAGGAGGACCTGAAGAAGATCGTCGACATACAACTCGACCGGCTGCGCGGGCGGCTCGCTGAGCGACGGATCACCCTCGATCTTGCAGACGAGGCTAAGACACATCTCGCGCTAGCGGGCTACGACCCTGTGTACGGCGCGCGGCCGCTGAAGCGCGCGATACAGCGGGAAGTCGAAACGCCGTTGTCGAGGCTGATCTTGAAGGGCGACGTAAAGGACAACTCGATCGTGCGAGCCGAGGTGTCAGGGGGCGCAATAATCTTCTCGATCGGTCCACTCGCGGCGGAAGCGGAGGGAACCCATTAGTCCGCGATCCTGGCCGGCGGTGGTTCTCTACTTGTAGCGAACCACCACTCGCTCACTGTGAGCGGCCGGGCGACTGATTGATTCACCGTACCGGCGACCCCGCGGCCTTGTGCTATCATGTGTTGAGCAAACGGAGATTGACGCAGATGAGCGAGATGTTTGTGATGCGGCGCGCGGACGGCGAGCTATTCACTGAAGAGGTAAACGGAGGGCTGGCTGTGCCAGTCTGGTCAAACGAAGTGGCCCTGGCGCGTTACCGGGAACGGAACCCTGAGCTGATGACTTTCCTGCCGGCGCGATTGACTCGCTCGTTGATCGACAGAATAGCGAGCGGAGCGATCGCTCAAAAACCAGCGGGGTTTTTTCTTCTGGCAGAGGATGACCCGAACGCGGATCTTGACGAGGGTAGACCGATGTCGCTGGAAGAACTTTCACCTGGAAGTGAACCCGCGCGGCTGCCTGCCCAGCTACGGCTCTAGGGTGTATGCGACACAAGCGGCGCTCACTATTCGACTGCCGAGGACAAGCAAGGGGACAAGGAGAAGGGGTATGATTTCGCACAACGACATAAGCCAGTTACACCGCTATCCATCCAGCCCCGATTCATTAATTCTGAGCCTTTACGTAAACGTGGATCAATCAAACGCCGCGAACCTCAATCGGGGGTTCGAGACAAGAGTTGAGAGCATGTTCCGTCAAGCTGGTGAGGATCAGAACTCGCACGATACAAACAAGCAGAGGTTCGAAGCTGAGTGTGAACGAGTTCGCAAGTTTCTGAGGGACTATGTACCGCGGGGCAAGGCGCTGGTTGTATTCAGCGACTCAAAACAGGACTTCTGGTGGCATCGCGATCTGCAGGTTGAATTACCGACCGGCTTGCGATGGTCGCCCAGGCTCTGGGTCCGCCCTCTGCTCGAAGTGATCGAAGATAATGATCGCTTCGGCGTTGTGCTAATAGATAAGCAGCGTGCTCGCATCCTTGCGGTTGATGCCGGCGGGATGGAGCAGCAGGCTGAAGTTGTTTCCGACGTGCCAAACAAACATGCGACGACCGGCACTGATCACATCTGGTCTCAAGGCCAGATGGACCGTGATCACATAAATCATGTCCAGTCGCATGCAAAGAAAGTCTCGGATGAGCTGGCCTCGGTAATCGATCGTCTCAAGCTGGAGCGAATCGTCATCGGAGGCCCGGTCGAAGCGACGTCGGTGTTCACCAGCGGTCTTCCGAAGCGAATCCAACAGATGATCATAGGGACGATCTCTGCACCGGTTGATGCAAACCGTGACCGCCTGAACACCGAGCTGAGGGCTATACAAGAAAAAGCTGAACACCAGGACGAGGCCAGGATTGTTGAGGGTATGATCACTGCTGCGATGAAGGGTGACCGCGCGGTGTTGGGACTATCAGATACGCTGGGCGCCATTCAGGCGGGAAGGGTCTATCGGTTGGTGGTCGCGCGAGATTTTCGAGTCGAAGGAAAGGAATGCGGATCATGCCACGTATTGGTAGAGGATGGCCTTGAGAAGTGTGCGTTTTGCGGCGGTCATCTAGACGCAGCCCCAGACTTGATTAATCGCGCTTCTCATCGAGTGCTGGATATGGGAGGCAAGGTCCAGCTGGTTGCCGGCCAAGCGGCGGCGAAGCTTGCTGGAACGGGCATCGGCGCATTGTTGAGGTTCTAAGGTGATCCGTGATAAGTGTTGGGTGATCTTAGCACGCCTCACGTAGCACGCATCTGGAGATTATGGTGTTAATACCGACCGTTGTTGAGACAACCAGTAGAGGCGAACGGCACTACGATATCTATTCGAGGCTCCTGAAGGAACACATCATCTTTTTGGGAACTGATATCGACGAACCGATAGCGAATATCGTGGTGGCTGAATTACTCTACCTGGAATCCGAAGACCCGGACCGGGAGATCTCGATGTACATCAACAGCCCTGGAGGGTCGATTACCGCCGGACTCGCGATCTACGACACGATGCACTTCATCAAGCCCGACATTGTTACGATCTGTATGGGACAGGCGGCTTCGATGGCGGCAATATTGCTCGCCGCCGGAACGAAAGGGAAACGATTCTCGCTCCCACATTCGAGGATACTCATTCATCAGCCGTCGGTTGAAGGGATAGCGGGTCAAGCTACCGACGTGAAGATCTACGCGGAAGAGCTTTTGCGAACGCGAAGTCTGTTATCGCATCTCCTGGCCAACCTGACCGGTCAGCCTTTTGAAAAGACCGACCGCGACGTCGAACGCGACTTTATTCTGAGCCCAACCCAAGCTGTCGACTACGGGCTCATCGATAGTGTCTTAACATCTCGCGATCTGGAGTTGGGGCAGCTCGTTGAAACCGCGAGCTTGTTGTGAATGGCGGCATAGACACTGGCTGTGAGGTTTTGGATTCAAAAGAGGGATCCCAGGGCAACTTCACAGACTGAAGTTCATGCTACCGGTGGAGCCATGATGTCGAGAAGCAAGAGGGTTTTCATTGAGCGAATGAGCAGCGAGTACCGGCGACCGAGCGGCCCACTGTGGCAGCCCGCGGTGGATATTTACCGTTGCCCGGAAGGCTGGAAGATCAAGTTCGATCTTGCCGGAGTCAAGCTGGAAGACGTTCAGGTGCTGATTGCTGAGGACAAGCTGATAGTGCGCGGGGTCCGCCGCGACACCGTGATCACCGAGGGGTGGAGCTATCACCAACTGGAAATAACCTATAGCCGGTTCGAGCGCATACTGAAGATTCCGTGCGATCTGTCGCGGGCGGAGGTTCAATGCGAGAGCCGGGACGGCTGGTTCATCTTGCATTTGAATTGTGGTTGAGTGGGAAGGAATGATCAGTCGACGGCGGGCGTGTTTCGTTAGCCGCCCACATCGGACCAGTGACTGCAAGGGTCCGA
>CAZOOE010000641.1:0-3693 GCA_964581275.1 uncultured Clostridia bacterium | reverse complement strand
CTCTTCGCCGGGGGGCGGCGGAGGTGGCGGCGGAAATCCCTGCGTGCCGCAATCGAGCCGGCCATTCGGCTGCTCGACCGACATAAACATCAGGTTCTTGTAAACCGAAACATCTCCCTGTCCACCGGGACAAATCATCGACGTTACCAGATTCACCTTAGCGGGATTGGAGATGTCAAAGATACTGACTCCGTAAAAGTTACCCTGAAACAGGTGGTTCCCCTGAAACGCAAGATCCGAGTTCGCAAACGCGAGTTGAGCCATCACCAATCGCATCGACTTAGGCATCTTTGAAGGGTCGGCAATGCCAAGCAGACCTAAGGTTTTTTGAACCTTCGAGTCGTTAGGATCGACCGAGTCGAGTTGAAACGCATCCGGTTTCTTGAAGAGTTGGAGGTGCTTCAGGCCCTTCGATACTTCGCCTGCGTCGTACCATCCCGGGGTAAGTTTGGCGCGCGGGTCGTTGGCATCCGAGCCGGTCATTCCGGCTGGGAGCGGCGGCGCGGGTGCAGGAGCAAACGGATCCTCTTCTGCTTTCTTTTGGTCGGGTTTCGTGTCTGCTGGCTTCTTTGACTCCTGAGACGAAGGCGTTTGGGCCTGCAGCTCGCCGGCAACACACAACAAACCAAGGGAGGCTATGATTAAACGGAAAGCCGTGGTTTGTACTCGATTCATCGTTTCTCCTCTAAAGGTTTTTTCTCGAGCATTTTTTGCATGATTCGGATTTCGGCACGCTGTCCACTGTCTACGTCAGTTGCGAAGTTGAACAATTCAGCGTCCTGTCCTGCGCCTGCAGTGTCGAACAAGTCTTTCACCATTGTCAAAGCGCCGCCGTGGTGCTGAATCATCCCAGTCAGAAAGAGATGGTCGAACTCCTGGCCTCTTGCTTTCCTGAGTGCGTCCATCTGCTGCGGGGTAAGCATCCCAGGCATAAGCGCCATCGACTCGTGCGACATATTCATGTGGGGCATGTCAGGCATCGGCTGCGAAATTGGCTGTCCACGGGACGCCAGCCACCGTTTCATGAACTTTATCTCGTCGGACTGCGACCTGCTGATTCGCGCACCCAGCGACCTCAGATCCTTGTTCTCGGTATGCGATTCCATCAGCGCAGTCATCTCAACCGCCTGAGCGTGATGCATAATCATACCTTGCATGAACTGCACATCTGCTGGGGAGGCTGGCGGCAGTTTAGCCCTTATCGTCGGGGGAAGAGTCCGTGTTGGTTTCCCAGGCGCGCCAGGTTGTACCACGATCGGGGTCGCTGGTGCAGCCTGCTGTGCGCAGACGGGTAAAGAGAACACACTTGCGAGAGTACCCGCTGCCGCAAGCACGCCGGAAAAGGCCGCGACGCGTAATACAACCCGAATCTCCGAGGTCCACCTCACATGATGAGTTCTCACGTGCCGAAAGTATCTAAACATTGTCGCGCTTACATTATCATATTTAGCGAGATTCTGTGCGATGTCTTGACACAAATATTATATTTATCATATTATTACCATAATACAAATGGGGAGGGAAGGGGTGTTATGGCGACCAGTTATATCATTGACGCTGCACGAACCCCGAGAGGGCGCGGCAAGATTGATAAAGGAGCGCTGTCTGGCGTTCACCCGCAGGAGCTCTTCGCACAGGTACTGAACAAACTTCAGCAACGCCTTGGCTTTGAAGCTCGTGACGTGGACGACGTGATAGCGGGGTGCGTTTCCCAAGTCGGCGAACAGGGCGCCAACCTGGCCCGCAATGCGGTGCTGGCGGCAGGTTGGCCTTACGAAGTATCAGCGGTTTCACTCAACCGCTTCTGTGCCTCAGGACTGCAAGCGATTCACTTTGGTGCCATGGGCGTTGCCTCAGGCGCGATGGATCTCGTCATTGCAGGCGGCGTCGAAAGCATGTCTCGTGTTCCCATGGGCTCCGACGCCGGCGGTACGGACGGCAACAATGTGCATCTGCGGGGGCGCGTATTTCAAATCCCCCAGGGCATCAGCGCGGACCTCATCGCCACGCTCGAGGGTTTCTCTCGCGAGGACCTTGATGCTGTCGCGCTCCGCTCACAAAAGCATGCAGTGCGCGCCATTTTGGAGAACCGTTTCGCGAGATCGCTCTTCCCGGTGCGAGACCCTTTCACGGGCGCGGTGGTTCTCGAACGCGACGAGTTCCCGCGGCCCGACACCACCGCTGAAGGGCTCGCTGCCCTCAAGCCTTCCTTTGTCACTCTGGGCCAAACCGCCGCGGGGCCGAATGGTGAGACGTTTGATCAACTTGCGCTCTCGGTTTACCCGGGCGCCAAGGTTATCAAACATCTCCACACCGCCGGCAACTCGAGCGGCATAAGCGACGGCGCCGGCGCTGTGGTGCTCGCATCCGAACGGTACGTTCGGCAGAGGGAGATCAAGCCGCGCGCCCGTATTCGAGCAATGGCGACAATCGGGAGCGAGCCAGTGCTGATGCTCGGTGCACCTGCGCCCGCGAGCGAAAAAGCGCTTCGCTTGGCGGGTATGAAGCCGCGTGACATCGACCTGTGGGAAATCAACGAGGCCTTCGCGAGCGTCCTGTTGCAGACAACACGCGCGCTGGGAATCGATCCCGATCGCGTCAACGTCAACGGCGGCGCGATCGCGCTCGGTCATCCGCTTGGAGCGACTGGCGCGATGCTGCTCGGGACCGCGCTAGATGAGCTTGAGCGGAGCGACAAGCAGACGGCGCTCATCACGATGTGCGTCGGTGGGGGACAAGGGATCGCCACGATAATCGAGAGGATCTGATCCACATGAACATGAACCAAAAGACTATGCAGAAGCTGAAGTCTCGCGAGGCGATTGCAGCGTCAGCCGCCGCACTCCTTCGGAAACGGGGCATCAAGGCAAGCTCCGTAACCGACGTGATGAAGGGCGCCGGTCTCACAGTCGGTGGTTTCTACAACCATTTCGCCTCGAAGGAGGAGCTCTTCGTCGAGACGCTTCGAAACGCCTCAAGCGCGACCTGGGACCATCTCTTGAGATCCGCGAAGGGTGATTCGCCCCGGTCGCGGACGTTGAGCGTGATCCGTCAGTACTTATCACGCAAGCATCGCGATAATAAGGAGACCGGGTGCCTCCTTCCCTGTGCCGCTCCTGAGGTTGCACGGGAAGGTGAGCCGTATCGGAGCGCGCTCGAAAAGGAGTTATCCCGCTTCGTCCGCTCGCTTGCCGATATGATTGATGCCGGTGTTGAGAGCCGGGAAAAGGCCCTCGGGTTGATCGCCCTCATGCACGGCGCGCTGTCGTTGTCGCGGGCGGTCGCCGACACGCCACTCAGTGACGAGTTTCTGCAGGCGGGGAAAAAACTGAGCGAGCAGGTACTCGGCCGGTAAGAAACGTGAGCGGTACATGAGGAATCAAGTGGAAGCGGATTTAGAGCACTTCTAACGACGTGTGACAAATCGAGTAGGAGTTGGTCTATATGCAGCACGAGATTGAATTACTCAGTGACGAACGGTTCGAGTCTGACGACGCGAGAACGACAAGAGACAATTTGTCGCACTCAGAACCGCCAGAAGATCTCATGGATGCCTATTCGCGCGCAGTCATCGCGGCCGCGGACAGAGTCAGCCCGTCGGTTGTCTACATAGAGGTCCGGCAGCCTATCACGACGAGAAGAGGAAACGTTCCGCGAATGCCTCAGGAGGCTCGGAGCAGCGGCTCGGGTTTC
>CAZOOE010000640.1:0-3723 GCA_964581275.1 uncultured Clostridia bacterium | reverse complement strand
GACCAATCTCTACCTGAACTATTCGCTGGAAAACGAGCGGACGGACAACGGCCAGCGAATCCGCCGGGGCAACCTGATCTCGGGGGAAAAGAGAAGACTCTCCGACACCTCCAGCGTCTATGTCGAGGAGCGTTACCAGAACGGCGACTCGCTGACCGGTCTCACGCACGCCACCGGAATCAACCTCGTTGCGAAAGAGCGCTGGAATCTCGGCGGCAGCGCGGAGCTCGGCACGCTGCGCGACCCGCAGACCGGTGCCGGGACCAAGCGCAAGGCGACTGGAATCCGCTTAGGCTACGGCCTGGATAAGGCGCAGTTCTCGAGCACGCTCGAGTATCGCCGGGACAATGCGCAGCAGCTCGACCTGACGCATACGGAAAGGACCTTGTGGCTCTTCCGTAACAACTTCAAGGTCCAACTGGCGCCGGACTGGCGCATGATCGGCAAGTTGGACCACTCGATCAGTGACAGCTCGCTCGGCGAGTTCTATGGCGGCGGCTACACAGAGGCCGTGGTCGGCTACGCGTACCGTCCGGTACGGCATGACCGCCTGAGCGCCCTGGCCAAATATACGTACTTCTATAACGTCCCGACCACGGACCAGTTGACGGCGCAGAACGTCGCCGCTGAGTTCTTGCAGAAGAGCCATATCGCGGCGCTCGATCTTACCTACGATCTCACGGCCCACTGGTCCATCGGCGGCAAATACGCCCGGCGCCTGGGACAGGTGAGCCTCGATCGCAACAACCCAGTGTTCTTCGACAGTCCCGCGCACCTCGGAGTGTTGCGCGCGGACTGGCAGTTCCTCACAGGCTGGTCGAGCTTGGCGGAGGTGCGAATGCTCAACCTCCCGGATGTCAATCAACGCCGCCGCGGGGCACTGGGCGCGATCTATCGTCACATCGGCAAGAACCTGAAGGTCGGCGTCGGCTACAACTTCACGGACTTCTCCGACGACCTGACCGACCTGCGGTACAACCACAGAGGCGTATTCCTCAATCTCATCGGGACCAAGTAAACGCCCGCCAGCGGTTCGCATCCGCTGCTGGTTATTCGTGATCGACAATCCATCGGTACCGCAGGAGTGACGCACACACAGCTAAGCCGGCTAACTGGCTGTGGCTCACCAGCGCCACTTCATCCAGCACTCAAGAAAACATTGTGGCAACCGCCTGGTGCAGCCACTTGTTAGCTGGCGGGTCGCTGACAGGCCAAGTGCTTAACCATAATCAAGCATGGATTATCTGGCCCCCAAAGGTTGTTTTCCTCCAGAGGCAAGAAACCCATGGCCAGATAGAACGCATACGTCCGACCATAATGCTCGTCGGGTCGCGACGGCCCTAGCGTCTTCACCTGAAGATACGCCGTGGCGCGCTGTGCTAACAGTTGCTCGGCGTGTACCACGAGAGCGCGGCCCATACCTCGCCGATGATACTGCCGTCGTATTGCCATGACGTGTATCTCGGCGGCATCGGGATTGGGTTGGGTGAGTGTCAGGAAGCCTGCAACCGTTCCGCAACATTCCGCGACGTAGGTTTCCATCTCTTCCAGATCATGTCGATAACGGACGATGGCTTGCTCGATTCCGAACTAATCAGGCAATTCCCGCAAAATGGCTTCGCACTGTCCCGCCTCGTCAGCCCTCATCTGTCGAATGCGAAGACCGCCGACTTGTTGTGATTGACTCACGCTTTTTCGTTGGTCCAGCTAACTTAATTATTGGGCTGGGCAGTATATTCGGTATAAAGCTGCAGGGATCGCACCACCATCAGTCAGTTTAACTGCCGCTTGGTGGGATGACGCCGAGCTGTTGAAGCAGGCCAAGCATATCGAGCTCGACCCACTCTTCCGCAAGCTTGCCACCAGATACGCGGTAGACTTCAATGCTAGTAAACGTCACCTGCTTACCAGTCGGAGGAATGCGTAGAAAGTTGCTGGTATGCGTGCCACGCCAGGTCTGCCGAACTGCTACCTTATCGCCCTCAGCCATCAGATCCTCGATCGTCGTTTTCAGGTCAGGAAAGGCCGTGAAGAAGGCGGATGTGAATTGTCTGAAAGCGTCGATCCCGTGGATCGGCACGTGTCCCGGAAAATGAGCGACAAAGTTGCTAGCCAAGACTTCATCTCTAACGCTGAAGTTCTTTGGATTCACACCCTGCTCATACTCGCGTCGGACCAGGGCCTTGTTTTCCTCCGTTGACATGAGACGTTCTCCCATATTTGTGAGTGAGTGGGCACCATATTCTGCGCGAGACCAATGGGATTGCAAGGCATTTCAAAGTGATAGGGATGAAGCTAAATGAGCAGAGTCACTTGGCCAGATACAGCCAACACCACCCGATTCCAGAACATACGCCAGAGTATGCCGCCTGAATTGTCGTTTTGTACCACTCGCCAATAACTCATGCGCTTGCGTCCCTTCGGCTTTTGGGCGATATTGAATAAGTCATCAGGAGGTTGTCATGCCGAGCTTGAGGTTAGAAGGAAAGAGCGCCGCTACTCTCGTTGGGGCGGACTCACACTTGTCTGCCGCTCGCTCGGATGTCATGACCTCTTAATCTCCCTTTTCGTTTAATCCCAAAACCAATTTCGAAAGACCGGCGGCGACATAGTTTTGCTTGCGCGTTTCTGTGCCTCCGCACGAGGAGATGAATCGATGACTTTCCCAAAGAAAATCTATCTAACTACGTCTATTCCGTACGTCAATTCGAAGCCTCATGTGGGGCACGCGCTTGAGTTGATCCAGGCCGATGTGCTTGCGAGGCATTACCGGCTCGCAGGCTACGAAGTCCTTTTCCAGACCGGAACGGATGAAAACGCCTTCAAGAACGTTCTAGCCGCTGAGGCCGTGGGTTTGCCAACCGAGGAACTTGTCGATCGCAATGCGGCAACCTTTCGTTCTCTGGCTGAGAGGCTGAATATCTCATTTGATTCGTTTATCCGAACCACGGAACAAAGACATCGGCGAGGAGTCGCCGAATTCTGGAAAAGACTCAGACCTGATGACGTGTACCCCCAGCGTTACGCGGGCCTTTACTGTGTGGGTTGTGAGGATTTTTATCTCGATAAGGATTTGGTCCGTGGGCTTTGTCCAGACCATGGAACGGCACCGAAGAGGGTAGAGGAAGAGAATTTCTTCTTCCGGCTATCTGCATATCAGCAGCAACTGGAGCGCCTGATCGGGACCGGCGAGATCCGTGTCGTACCCACAACGCGGAAGAATGAAGTGTTGCGCTTCATCCAAAGCGGTCTGCAGGACATCAGTATCTCGCGTTCCTCGGAACGTTCCGGTGGCTGGGGCATTCCTGTACCGGGCCATCGGTCTCAAGTGATCTACGTTTGGATCGACGCATTGATCAATTACCTCACTGGACAAGGTTTTGGCGAGTGCAGCGAGTGGGAGAGGATCTGGAATTCCGAAACCCGTAAGATCCACGTCATCGGGAAAAATATCTGGAAATTCCATGCGGTATACTGGCCGGCCTTATTACTCTCCGCCAGTTTGCCGCTTCCCGACGAAATATTCGTTCATGGATTCCTGACTGAAAATGGCCGGAAAATCAGCAAGTCCGTGGGAAACACGGTGGATCCATTCAGGTACATCGACCGATTTGGTACAGATGGGTTGCGGCATTTCCTGCTGAAGGCTGTGTCGCCGTTTGAGGATGGAGATTTCTCCAACCGAAGAATCGCGAACGTTTATGAAACCGAACTCGCAAACGG
>CAZOOE010000639.1:0-3726 GCA_964581275.1 uncultured Clostridia bacterium | reverse complement strand
ATCGGATCAGAGAAGAACTGGCCAGGCGGCTGATCACTTCGACGCACAGACCGAAATAAGAGGCTAGTGTGATGCTGGCATTCTTGTTCATATCTCACTTCTCCTTACCTCATCTCGTCTCCTTCTTAGACGAGCGATAGGCCATTCTTGCATTCCATATTCATTTGACATGAAAGTTTTATGGGGTTGCCTTGTTCACCGACACAGCGCCACCTGCACCCCAGCCACCACCTAAGGTTCGATAGAGTGCAATGACATTGGTAGCGACACTGGTTTGGCTTTGAGCGAACTGGTCTTCGTTAGCGTAAAGCTCGCGTTGAGCGTCGAGCACCGACAAGAAATCTACTAGCCCCGCCCGATATTGCTCGGTGGCAAGCTCGACTGCTAACTGGCTTTGGCCGACGGCCTGGTTCAGCCGATCGCGACGTTCCTGCTCCTGCGAATAGGTAACCAAGGCATTCTCCACTTCTTCGAGAGCGCGGAGGATGACGGATTGGTAGCTAATCACTGCGCCACGTTGACGTGAGGTTTGTACCGCTATGTTGGAGCGAATGCGTCCGCCAGTGAATAAAGGCAAACTTATGCCCGGACCCACAGCAAAGAAGTTGCCTAGTCCTAGCGTGAGATCATGAAGTTGAGTGGCCTGGCGACCGGCAGTCCCGGTTAAGACAAAACGAGGAAACAGGTCGGCTTTGGCCTCACCGATCCTGGCGGTGGCGGCCGCTATTTGAGCTTCGGCACGCCGGATATCCGGTCGCCGCTTCAAAAGGTCGGATGGCAGCCCGACCTGCACATCAGGCCCTGCCGAGGGGATGGGACCCGCTTTCTCCAACTCGCTTCGCAGGGCGCCGGGCTCTTCTCCAAGCAGAATGCCGAGACGATGAATGGAAAAATCGATTCCGCTCAGCAGGGTCGGGACCTCAGCCCTGGTGGACTCGAGCTGCGCCGCAGCGCGGGATACGTCAAGCTCAGTGGCCAGCCCGGCTTGGGCCCGGGCCGTGGTGAGATCCAGAGTGTCTTGTTGTGTGCGGATGTTCTTATTGGCGATCTCCAGCCGGCGTTGGAAACCACGCAATTGCGCATAGACGCGACCGACGTCTCCCAGTAAAATCACGAGCACGTCGCGGCGATTTTCTTCGGCAGCCACCAAATCCGCGGAGGCTGCCTCTACGCCCCGGCGGATTCCCCCGAAGACATCCAGCTCCCAGAGTACACTCAGATTTCCCTGGAATGAATTGGTCTCAAACGAAGAAAACAAGCTTGGGCGGGCATTGGGATCACTGGAAGATGGCACAGCCCGGACCACCCCTTGATTGATTCCGCCTCGCAGCCGGGTCGCCGAAACATTAGCGTCGATGGAAGGGAAATAAGCGGATCGAGCTATACCCCTCGCTGCGCGAGCTTCCTGTACTCGCTCAAGAGCCAGCTTGAGATCCAGGTTCCGGTCTATAGCCCGTGCGACTAGCGAGTTGAGCCCCGAGTCCTGAAACGATGACCACCACTCGTCGGTCTCCGGCGGTTTCGTTGAGGTTCCGCGGGCCGGCGCAACCGTCCACTCCTTCGGCACCGAGACCTGTGGCCGTTTGTGGTTCGGGCCGACCGGGCAGCCCACCAGCAGCAGAAACGAAAGGATGGCCACGACCGAACTTAGCCGTTTCACTGCCCACCTCCCTCTGCGGAATCAGAATGCTGATGGAACGTGTTAGCAGGGTCTTGAGTCTCGATGTACACGTCCATTTGCTGCCCCACATACAGAGGCGCGTTCTGGTCTTTCACGCGATAGATGACCTGCAGAACACGTGTATCCACACGTTCGGTGCTATCGCCTGTCAACGACTTTTTGGGGATCACGTAAGGCTCGAAGCGTACGAACTCCAGATTGATTTTAAGAGAACCGTTGCCCCTTGGAGACGCGACGGCCGGGACACCACCCCGGACGCGCCAAGCATCGTGCTCATCCAAATCCACGCGAACATGCAAAGGAGTGACACTTCCGAGGATCATTAGCGGCTCACTGAGTGGACCGCATTGAGCGTACTGACCCAATCGTACTTTGTTCTGCAGAATGACTCCCGCGATTGGGGCGCGCATTGTTAGACGATCAATGTTGGTCTCAACCAGCTTGAGCTGACCCTCTGCCTGGGCCACCTCGGATTTCGCCACGGCAATATCGGGTGCCCAGGCACCCGCCTTTATCAAAGCCAGTTGGGCCTGCGCCTCGGCCAAACGTGCCTGTGCCGCTCCGTAAGCCAGTCTTCTTCGCTGAACGTCCTCGTCGCGAACTGCCCGCTTGTCCGTAACGCTTTCGATCAATCTCATTTGCACTTCCGCGTCCGCCAAATTCGCCTGTGCCTCGCGCACTCGCGCTTCTGCTGGTGGAATGTCTTCCGCGCGAGGCTGTTCTTCGAGTTTCGCCAGGCGTGCCCGGGCTGCTTCAAGTGCCTCGCGCTTGACTCGTTGATCTGCCCTTAGGTCACGGTCATCCAGCGAGAAGAGCGCTTGTCCGGGTTGCACACGGTCTCCTGCTCTCACATTCACGCTCGTGACCATGCCCGACACTGGACAACTGATGTCGATGTTCTCGGTATTGGCCTCGATCAGGCCGACCCCCGCGACGGTGTGTTCGAAGCTCGATGCCGGCGGCGGCGAGGGGGGAGTGGTCGGCTCGCTCTTCGGGAGCGTACGCGCGACCGAAATGATGCCGAAGATGACGGCGGTCAAGGCAAGTATGGGAAGGATCAATTTTTTCATAGGTGGCTCTCCTTATGGCCATTCCTTTCAGTCTTAACGATCCGCCCGTCGTCCATGTGTGCAATGACATCGGCATAATGGAAGACACGCGCGTCGTGCGTGACGACGACGGCGGCGCGGTCGGGATGAACGGCGTTGGCGGCGACCAGTTTCATCACTGCTTCGCCGGTCGCGTGGTCGAGCGCGGCGGTCGGCTCGTCGCAGACGACCAGCCGCGGCTCGTGCACGAGAGCGCGGGCGATGGCGACGCGTTGTTGCTCGCCGCCGGACAGCGTGGCAGGCAGCCCATCGCGTCGTCCTTCGAGGCCCAGCCGATCGAGCAGCGACTTCGCGCGATCCACGGCTTCGGTGTGCTTCACTCCCGCGGCAATCAGCGGTACAGCGGCGTTTTCGGCAGCGGTCAGCGCCGGCAACAGGTTGAATTGTTGGAACACGAAGCCTATGTTTTTGCGGCGAAAGAGAATCCGTTGGTTGGTCGGCAGTCGGCTGGTGTTGCGACCGAACAGTTCTATTTCGCCGGCACTGGCATCGAGCAGGCCGGTGATGACCGACAACAACGTGGTTTTGCCGCAACCGCTCGGGCCAACAATGAAGGTGAGTTCGCCGAGACGGGCCTCGAAGTTGACGCCGCGAAGCGCCTCGACGCGCGTGCCGTTACCGAAGTGTTTGCGGAGGTCGTGGCAGGAGATAGCGATGGAATTGCCGTTGTTCATGGTTCACCCCCGAAACACTGCTGCCGGCTCCAACACGACGACGCGTCGGATGCTCAGCAGACTGGCTATGATGACGACAAGCAGGATACATCCGCCGGTCAGCACGACGCTCTGCCACATCAGAATGATTCCTCGCGTGGCTATTTTGCGGAGCGTGATTTCGAAGAAAACGGCGGCCAGGCCGGTGCCCAGCCCGAAACCCATCAACCCAGCCGTGAACGCCTGCAACAGCACCATGCCGGTCAGCCGCCAGTTGGTGACG
>CAZOOE010000638.1:0-3746 GCA_964581275.1 uncultured Clostridia bacterium | reverse complement strand
GCTTCGCCGACCTGTTCAACGTGTTCGCCAAGGTCGACGGTGAGAAGTTCACGGCATTCATCGTCGAGCGGAGCTTCCCCGGCGTATCCGTCGCGCCTGAGGAGCACAAGATGGGATTGCAGGGTTCATCCACGTGCGCGGTCAACCTGGAGGACGCGCAGGTTCCGGTCGAGAATGTGCTCGGCGAGATCGGCAAGGGACACAAGATCGCCTTTAACATTTTGAACCTCGGCCGGCTCAAGCTCGGAGTGAGCACGATCTCTGGTTCCAAGCGGCTCACGTCAATCGCAACCGACTACGCGAAGCAGCGCTATCAGTTTGGCGTTCCGATCTCGTCGTTCGGCTTAATCAAACATAAGCTCGCCGAGATGGCAATCCGCACCTACGTTGCGGATTGCATGACCTATCGCACAGTCGGCATGATCGAGGACGCGCTTGTGACCATCGATCGAGACAATCCGGCGGACATGCTCAAGGCCATCGAGGATTATGCAGTCGAATGCTCGATCATCAAGGTAGTTGGCAGCGAAACGCTCGATTACGTTTCAGACGAGGCGGTGCAGGTGTTCGGCGGCAACGGCTACTCGAAGGATTATCCCGTTGAGCGCGCGTATCGCGATTCGCGAATAAGCCGGATCTACGAAGGCACCAACGAGATCAACCGGCTGATTATCTCGGGTCAACTGCTTCGCCGCGCGACGAAAGGCGAGTTGCCGTTGTTTGCAGCAGCCAAGAAGTTGGCGGATGAAATGCTGTCACCGTCCCTGCCCGACGAACCTGCGGAGGGAGTCTTCTCGCAAGAACGCGTTGCGCTCACGAATGCGAAGAAAGCAGCAGTCGCTGTGTTGGGATCAGCTGCCCAGAAGTTCCGCGACAAGGTCCAGGAGCAGCAAGAGGTGCTGGCGGCAGCGAGCGACATTATTATGGAAATCTACGGTATGGAAAGCGTGATTCTCCGTACTGAGAAGTTCATCGCGGGACGGGGCGAGGCAGCCTGTGCAAATCACATCGATGCCACCCGCACGTTTGTCAGCGACTCGATCTCGCGGGTCGAAACGCATTCGAAGACTGCGCTTGCGGCGATATCCGAAGGCGATGAGCTTCGCACGATGTTGGCGGTGCTTCGGCGCTATATGAAGTACACGCCTGTGAACACCGTAGCGGCACGACGCCGAATCGCGGACTCGATGATAGAAAGCGGAAAATATATCTTGTAGATGGGCAAGTTCGTGGTACGGCATTCAGGCGGAAGTTGCACAGACTTCAGTCTGTGTCTGATGTTTATCTCATCCATCGGGGTTGCGGTACCCAGACTAAAGTCTATGCTACTTCCGCTTGACGGCCGAACTACGAACACTCTTGTGGACACAAAAGCCTGGTACGCGCTTCATGAAAATACATCGAATCAGCGTGCCGACTCCTTTCTATGTCGGTCCTGTCAATGTCTACCTGATAGAAGAAAACCCACTCACGCTTATCGATGCCGGGCCGCGGGATGACGGCTCGCTTGGGGCGCTGAGGACGGGACTTGCCAGCCTCGGATACAAGCTTTCAGACATCAAACGGATTATCATTTCGCACGCGCACGCCGACCATTATGGACTAGCGCGGCTGATTGTCGACGAGTCAGGTGCGTCGGTTTACATACACGAGTGGGACGCCCCGGCAGTCTCGGCAGATATTGATTATCGAGCATATCGCGTATTGTTAACCGCTGCCGGAGTTCCACCTGAGGCGATCGATCGAATGGAAACCGGGTACGAGAAGTTCAAGGGATTTGCGTACCCGCTGGATCACGTCGAAACGTTGAAAGACGAAGACGAGATTCTCTTCGAACATGAGAGCTTGAATGTTGTTCACACCCCTGGACACACGCCGGGATCGATCTGCCTTGTTAGAACTAGCAACCGATTAGTGTTCGCTTCAGACACGGTGCTGAAAACGATCACTCCGAACCCGGTCCTCAGCCCCGATCCGATCAACACCAAGCGGCGCTTTCAATCCCTCGGGGAATATTTGGTGTCGCTTGCACGCATTCGCGCGCTGGCGCCGACGGTGTTGAAAGGCGGCCACGGCGACGACGTCACCGACTACGACGAACACTTTCATCGGATGTACCGCTTCACTAATGCCCGCCAGTCAAAGCTTCTCGCTTTGCTTCCCAAAAACGGAGCTACCGCATGGGAGACTTCGATGATGTTGTTCCCCGACGCAGGCGGATATCATCGCTTCCTGGCGCTATCTGAGACTGTGGCTCATCTCGACTACGCGGTGGCCGAGAATAAGCTTGTCGTTGAGCAAAAGGGAGAGCGAGAGCTTTACCAAATGCGCTAGCCAGCCAAGATTGATCCAGTTCCGACGGGTGGAATATAATCGCCGCCTGATGTCACAAGATTCCCCGCCCTTCAACCTGTACGATTACTTCCTCAGCGACGAAGTGCTCAATCCGATTGGCAATCATACCGCGATTGAGTTTCGCGACACCCGGATCAGCTACCTTGAGCTTCGCGATGAAGTGGATTACTGGGCCTATGAGATTCTGAATCGCGGTGTGACTGAAGGCGACCGAGTCGCACTGCTGCTGTACGATTCGCCGGAGTTCGTAGCGTGCTTTCTGGCGGCGGTCTCGGTTGGCGCGGTTTGCGTGCCTGTTAATACCTTTCTGGCGGCGGAGGATGTGGCGTTTATTTTGTCTGATTCGGCCGCACGTTTGGCGATCGCTGAAAATGAACTCGCTGCGAAGGTGAACACAGGAAGCGGGTGCTCGCTTGTTACTATCGATAGGTCGAAGGCGTTCAGGTTGAATACCGAGAGTGAAGTTCGTCCGCGGTCTACCGTTGCGGTAACCACCCGCGAGACTCCCGCGTTTCTGTTGTACACGTCAGGGAGCACCGGGGCTCCAAAGGGGGTGCTTCATCTTCACGGATCAATACCGTATACGGTCGAGAGCTACTCGGCCAACGTTCTTCGCCTCACAACCGAAGATCGAGTCTATTCATCATCACGGCTGTTCTTCGCTTACGGATTGGGCAACAGCCTGTCGTTTCCGCTGGCGACCGGAGCGACGGTGCTGCTCGACACCGAGAGGGCGACGCCCGAGCACTTGACGAAGCTGATCCGGGAACGATCGCCAACCGTTTTCCTCGGTGTGCCCGCTGTCTACCTTTCGTTGTTGGAGTATCGAGCATCTGGCGGCCGCGTGGATTTCTCAGGTGTGCGTCTGTGCGTATCCGCAGGTGAGGCGTTGCCGGCAAGGATCTTTGAAGACTGGCTCCTCGAGTTCGGGCTCCCGATTCTAGATGGAATCGGTTCGACCGAGATGCTCCACATTTTTATATCGAACTCAGTAGGAAAGACAGTTCCTGGATCGAGCGGCACCGTCGTCGAGGGCTACGCGGCGCGGTTGCTGGATGACGGCGGCGAGGAAGTAATCGCGGATGAACCCGGGAATCTGTGGGTGCAGGGAGGGAGCGCGACGGCCGGTTACTGGAACCGACCCGAGCTTAGCGAACAAACTATACGGGATGGCTGGGTTCGCACCGGAGACATGTATCGTCGAGACGAATTGGGGTTTTTCTTTCATATTGGCCGGTCCGATGATTGTTTCAAGGTAAGCGGGCTTTGGGTTTCGCCGATAGAAGTAGAATGGGTGCTGCTTTCATACGAGGCGGTGTCATAAGTGGATGTGGTTTCTAGTGTCGCCGACAGCGGTAGGTGAGACGCACGGGGTTAGGGTGGTATCGCAC
>CAZOOE010000637.1:0-3759 GCA_964581275.1 uncultured Clostridia bacterium | reverse complement strand
TGTATCAGGACATTGTTAAACGCTATGGCCAGGAGGTGGGCATCACGGCCGATGTGCGGGGGTTCTGTGTGCACTCGCTCCGAGCCACCGCGGCCACCAATGCTTTAGCCCACGGGGCAGATATCGCCAAGGTGCAGGAGTGGCTGGGGCACGCCGACATCTCCACCACCCGGATGTACGACCGCAGGCGCTGGCGGCCGGAAGAGAGTCCGACGTTTAAAGTTGAATACTAATAACAAGGTATCAGAGGGGAAGAGGGGTGAAAGTCACCGCGCCTCCTCTCTAGCGTTTGTCACCGATACTAGCAATAGAATCAGAAATGATAAACGAGTAGAGCATGGCGATACCCGCATTTACCGAACACGGCTGGCTGCCCGAGGGGGTCTATGACAGCACGCTCGAAGAAGCGGCGGCACGGTTTGGCGGGTTTCAGCGGAGCGACCGGCGACCGTTGCTGTGGGCGCGGTTTGGGGAGTTCGTACGCGAAGTGCGGGCATGTGGGCTGATCGACGCCATTGTGGTGGACGGCAGTTTTGTCAGCGCCGCCCCGGCCCCCAATGACATCGACCTCATTCTGGTGGTGTCCGCACACCATGATTTGTCGGTGGACTTTACGCCGAGCGTATATAACGTCCTGTCCAAGCGGCGGGTCCATCAGCGCTTTGGCTTTGACCTCCTGGTGGCCCGCGCTCTTCGCCGTCCCTGGCTCACGGTTGCAGCCTGCGGCGTCTCGTTCCTCGCAAGCCTTGCTTTATATCCGCTTATTGGGTTGTCTTTTTTTCCACGTACGGATGCAGGGATGTTCGTCATTAATGTCAAGGCGCCAACGGGCAGTCGCATCTCGGTCACTGAGGCGGAAGTCGCGAAGGTCGAGGAACTGATTCGGCGAATCGTATCTCCGAACGATCTGGACGTGATTCTTTCGAACATCGGTGTCACCCCGGGATTCTCCTCGATCTACACCAGCAATTCAGCCGCGCATACGGCATTTGTTCAGGTGAGCCTCAAGGACGGACATAAATTAGGCAGCTATGAATACATGGGTCGAATAAAGCGGCAAATTGCTGAGGAAATGCCGGAACTCGACACCTATTTTCAATCCGGTGGCATGGTGGACGCGGTTCTTAATCTCGGCCTCGCTGCACCCATCGACGTCCAGGTCGGCGGGTCGAATCTGGAAAGGTCTCATGAAACAGCGGTGGAACTGGCTTCTGAAATTCAACGCATCCCGGGCGTGGCCGACGTTTATATACCGCAAGACGTCGATTATCCTGCGCTCAAACTGGATATCGACCGAACCCGGGCCGGCGAATTGGGACTCGATCAGCAAGAGGTTGTAGGAAATGTCATCACGGCGCTCACCAGTAACCAGATGATTGCTCCGAGCTACTGGGTAGATCCGAGGTCGGGCCAGGACTATATGCTCACGGTCCAGTACACCGAAGGGCAGATCAAATCCCTGGCCGACTTGAGAGCCATTCCGGTACGCGCGCCGGGGAATGCTCTGCCGACGCGTTTGGATGCGATCAGCTCGATTCGGCGCGTGAAAGCGCCGACCGAAGTGGACCATTATCAGATTCGTCGTGTGACCGACATTTACGTGCGGCCTCTGGGTGAAGAGTTGGGTCGAATCGCCGATGAAATCGACAGGATCATTGCAAAAACGAAAGTACCGGAAGGCCTGAACGTTACGTTGCGAGGTATGGTCCAGGGCATGCGCGCGTCTTTCCGCAGTTTCGCGATCGGTCTGACGCTTTCGGTCGTGCTGCTGTATCTCATCCTGGTTGCGCAGTTTCGGAGTTTCATCGATCCAGTTCTGATTCTTTTGGCAGTTCCTCCTGGGCTGACTGGCGTGCTCTTGACGTTATGGTTCACTGGAACAACGTTAAACGTTA
The DNA here is from genome assembly GCA_964581275.1 of uncultured Clostridia bacterium. Lineage (GTDB taxonomy): Bacteria > Acidobacteriota > Blastocatellia > UBA7656 > UBA7656 > Onstottus_A. Next base: position 1,864 of record CAZOOE010000637.1, on the reverse strand, counting down.
TGTCCCTTATGGGTCTCGTCATGTTGACCGGAATCGCAGTATCCAACAGCATTCTCATCGTCGAATTCACGCGCACACTGCGCGAGCGCGGTTCGTCCGTGCGCGACGCCGTCGCGCTGGCGTGCCGTGTCCGTTTACGACCGGTGCTCATGACCTCGCTGGCGACGATCATCGGGCTCTTGCCGATGGCTCTAAAGCTCGGGGAAGGAAGCGAGAGCTACGCGCCGCTCGCCCGCGCCCTTCTGGGTGGCCTGACTTTGTCGGTCGTGCTTACGGTCTTTTTGGTTCCGGCGGCCTATCTGCTTGTTTACGGTAAGAAGACGGCCACTTCATAAGAGTGTATTCATGTGGCTAGAAAAACATTGAGTCTTGCCGCGATGGCTTTGCACAAAAAATCCCGGGCGGTCATCCCTCACGGCTGCGCGTTATCGCGCTTGCGCTTCGCCGACCGCCCCTACAGCTTGGGGTTCACGACTGTAGGGGCGCTCTATGAGCGCCCGCTGTTCATTTCTTGTGCAAAGCCCGCCGCGCTTGTTTTACTAATCTTCATCAGCAGCACAGATTTGTTTCCTCAGACGCCTGTGCGACTCACACTCGCCGAAGCCAAAACGATGGCGCTCACCGATCATCCGCAGGTCCTAGCAGCTCAAAACGAAGCGGCGTATACGAATCAGCAAATCACCATATCTCGGGCACCCTATTTCCCAACTTTTTCAGCAGATCTCACGGGGACGCAGGGTAACGAGTTTGCCCGCGTTGGCGCCGGTGCTCTCTCCGCGACTCGACTGTTTAATCGTTTCGGTCAGGGAGTGATCTTCTCTCAATTGGTCACCGATTCGGGACGAACGAAGAATCTCGTCGCGAGTTCGAGGCTCCAGGCCGAAGCCAGCTCGCAGACATTTCAAGCAACCCGTTACGATGTCCTATTGGAAGTGACCCGCGCCTATTTCGCCACACTGCACGCGCAAGCCGTGGTTAGAGTCGCGCAGGCAACCGTCGATGCCCGGCAGCTTTTGCTGGATCAAGTAACAACCCTGGCCAACAACAATCTCAAATCGCAATTGGATGTCAGCTTTGCAGATGTGAATGTCTCTGAGGCAAAGCTTTTGCTTCTCCGCGCGCAGGATACGGTTCAATCCTCACTGGCGGATCTGACTCGAGCGCTTGGATCGGACCAACAGATGAACTATCAGCTTATGGATGAGCCGCTAGCGCAAGGTCCGCCCGACAGACCCGACGCGCTGGTGATGGAAGGGTTAAATAACCGGCCTGAGATCGCGAGCTTCCGCGCAGCCAGCGAGGCGGCTGTGAGATTGGCGGAGGCAGAGAAAGATCTCGCTCGACCCAGCGTCACGGTTCTTGGAGCCGCCGGCTTCCTGCCGCTTATCAACAGTCCCGGTATCCCAAACCGATATGAAGGTGTCGCTCTGAACGTCGACTTTCCACTTTTCAATGGTCACTTGTTTTCTGCTCGACGCGATGCGGCGTTGTACAGGGCCAACGCAAGCGAACAGCGGCTTCGCGATGCTCAAGAGCGGATAGCACGAGACGTGCGCGTCGCGTGGGCAAGCGCGATGAACGCCTTTCAACGCATCGACGTTACCGCCCAATTTCTCCGTCAAGCGGCACTGGCGTTGGATCTGGCGCAGGGTCGCTACAATCTTGGCCTTGCTTCTATCATTGAACTCACGCAAGCCCAGTTAAACGTAACCCAGGCGGAGATCGAAAATCTCAGCGCAAAGTACGATTACCAAACCCAAAATGCGGCGCTGCAGTACAGCGAAAGACTGCTGCGATAGATCAAAATTCATTATTGAGGTAGGAAAATGCTTGGAACCTGGCTTCTGAACATTGTGCCTCACCG
>CAZOOE010000636.1:0-3771 GCA_964581275.1 uncultured Clostridia bacterium | reverse complement strand
ACAAGTGAGGACAGGAGGCAGCGCGAGCGGGCCATTCTGCAGCTTGCCAGGGTCGGTAATAACCTCAACCAGATTGCCAGACAATTGAACGCCCAGCAGGGCGCACTCAGCTCCCGCGAAATCGAAGAGTCGCTCACGGAAGTCAAAGCTGCCCTCAAAAGGATCGAAGAACGGTGGCAGCGCGGATAGCCGGTACACCAGCGACAGTGCCGCTTTAAGGAACTGAAATGACCACTGCAAGCCCAATAGCAAAGGTGAGTGTAGGTAGAAGCGGCTGCGGCGCCGCACACGCTTCTTACATAACACGAATGTCAGCACTCGATCCCGAGGGAAGAGATCGGGCAAGAAGTAACGCGAAAGAGCGCTTCGAACAACTCTCATTGCTGACTCATGACGAGACCGAGAAGACGGAGAACAGTGTCGCCGAGACGCTAAGAGACAATTTGGATCATCGATCTTTGAGTGCAGAGAAGGAGCATGGGGGCAGCGGCCAGCGACATGCTGATCCCGTTTGGACCTGGAACGCGCCCGACTTTTTGACCGACAACAACGGACGAAACCTCGAGCTAGGACGATCAGACGCCACTGAAAAGCTCTCCTTGAAGGAGAAGACCGAGAACCTCAGGCTTTATTTCGGGTCACTGGAAGACTACGAAAGGAGGAAAGGAGGACGAACGCACTACCGAATAATCCTCTCGTTTGATATCCCGGCAACCAATCGACAGATCAGAGATCTGACAAATAACTTCCTTGAGCAGGCATTTCCGAAGGCGATCGCGTTCGGCGCTATCCACCGGGATACTGACCACCCACACGTACACCTATACCTGAATTCCCGGCAGACCGATGGCCGGCGAATCCAGCTAAAGAACAACGAGTTCAAAACCATCGACGAGAAGTGGTCCAGGATCTACACCGATTTTGCCGGCGACAAGAGTGCCCACGTCGAATACTTGAGGAAGAAAGAGGAGACCAAACAGTGGAAGATCGCGGCGGCTGAAGCCTACCGAAAGGGCGAACCAATCCCGCCCAAGCCCGAGAGAGACAACGACCGGAGAGAGAGACTGGCCGAGCAGAGACTGGCGGCCCAGAGATCCGACGCACGGGATCGGGGCAAGGAACTGGAGCCTTCGAAGCAAGCTGAGCCGGTAATCCGGCCCGCGTCCGAGAAACAAACGAGCAGGTTGTTAGCCAAGACCGAAGTTTCGCGAGAACAACTCGCACACTTGATTCGCACCGACGCACCGGAGCCGGAGATCAAATCCGCGGCAAGGTTCGCTCACGAATTCGCCGCCGCCCTTGATAAGACCCTCGTGACGAGACACCGGATGGGACGCGAAAAGCCGCCGCAGGTCGTCTACACAACCGAGGAGGGAAGCAGCTTAAAGAGTATCGAGCGTCCACCGATATTCCCGTCAAAAAGGACCGAGCAGCCGCGCGACTTCAATCCAATTGCGTGCTCGCGGGTGCCGAGATGAAGGACGCACAGGCAAGAGCGGAAGCCTTCCAAGTGTCCCGCCACCTTTGGAAACTCGATGTCGAAGGCTGGGAAAAGGGAATGTCCCTGAAGGACGTCGAACAGGCAATCAAAGGTAAAACCGAGCAGAAGCTCAAGGTCAACAACTTTCTTCGACCGAGTAAGAGGGAGGAGATACAAGGTCAGATCGACTACCTGCGGGAGGTTAAGAAGGACGTACAGAAACAACTGGCAGTGAAAGAACTCAGCATTGTTCGGGGCCTCGGTGCGGCTGAGGTCAGGTTTCAGGTCGCTGCAAAGCAAGTCGAGCAGACAAGGGATGCACGGGCGGTCACTGGAAAGGGCATGCCCTCACCAACCTACGACCGTGAAGAGCTTCAAAAGATGAACGCAATTGCGCAGCGAAACAAGGACGCTCAAATCCTGGGCTATGCATACGAACAAGTGAAGCGTGAGCTGCTTCGGGACCCGAGCCCCGGTCAACTTTCCAGGGTTCGAGGCCGCGAACTCATGGCGCGAATGGACATGATAAAGGAAGGGGAGCGATTAATCGCAGCCGTCAAGTATCGCGACTTCAGGCAGGCGCCAGTCAAGGACAAAGCCGGCCTCGACTACACCAAGAGCATCAGGGAAGTGGAACCTCGCAGCGCATTAGAACTGATAGTCAGACACTTCACGGATTCTGCGGACCAGAAGAGAGAGCGGCAACAGATCGGGGAATCGGCCCGGCAGCAGATCGCAATGGCGGAAGCGAGGTCGATCAAGGCTGCAGAATACAGCGCGATGAGGGACAAGATAGCTCAGGACCATTGCCGCGCTGCGGGACTGTCGTCCGATCAAGTCGCCCCTGAGTTGAACCCGAAAGAGATAGCCGAGCTAAGAGGGTTTGCCGAGAAACTCCCTGCGTTGAGTGCCGATCGGAGGGAGTTCACGGAAGGCGCGCGGCAAGCCGAACGGCTGAATCAAGAGAGAGAAACTGCAGAAGCGCGGCCCGATGACGAATCTCGCAGCTACAGCCTCGTTACTAGGACCAACGATCGGTCGGCAACCGAGGCAACCAGAGGTACCAGATCCGATCGCGACAGCTACTCACGCGGCAGATAGACGGCGACAGCCACCCTAAGATCGGAGGTCATCGAAGATGACTCTAACGGATGTACTTTATGACTTGCTACTCAACTTCGTTGAAAAATACGACGCAAAGCGTGGCATACCGAGACCGCTGAGTCAGCCGGATCTAACCGCGAGACAGGCGGCGCTCCGCTGCTTCATGACTACCGCGAAGATGTTCTGGCTTATGTTGTGCGGATCACTCGCTGCCTATCTGATGTGGGTTTCAGCCGATTACTTTGACGTAGAACGCGACACTCGATTCATTCTTATCTGCGGAAGTGGGGTTGTCCTATTTTTTAGTACTGCGAAGTCACTGCAAGCCCTTCTTCCCTACGAACGGGAAGAACCACCCGTCGCCCAGGCTCCCTCGCCATGGGCCGATCCCGCATGGCTCAGGTCAGCGGGCTTCGCCCAGGAATGCACTACCGATCGAAGGCCGGGTGAACTGCGACTCGGCATTCTCCCGACAGGGTATCAACTCGTGCTTCCCGTTGCACACACAATGCGCCACATCGCTCTGTTCGGTCCTAAGGGCTAGGCAAATCTTCTGCTTTCATCTGCACCTTTTTGCGCGATTGGGCCACTCATGGCTCAACGATCGTGCTCGATCCTAAGGGAGAGTTGTTTGAGCAAACCGCTTCTCTCTATCAGCGCGTCTATCGCCTCGACCTGATCGATCCCACCCGGTCTGATTATTGGAACCTGGTTCCAGATTGCACAGGCAACGCTCGACTCGCACACGAATTCGCGTCGATCATCGTCGCCTCGCAGCCGGACGGTAGGCGGTCAGGCCCTCGGAGTCTCCGGGCAGACACAGGAATCAATGCTTTGACTGCGATCCTGCTTCACCTGCCTCATATCGTCGAGGCGCCGACGCCGGCAATGATCAGTGAGTTCATCTCCGTCCGCTCAATCGACCCGATGGAAGGTGAGACAGAATCACCGCTCAACAAGGAGATGAGAGAATCTCCGGATCCACAGGTTGGTAAGTATTGGAAAGATTTCGCCAGCGTTGACCGCGATCTGCAGGGCCTCATCCTGTCTGATCTGATAACAAAGTGCCGTATGTTCACGTCACCGGCGGTCAAGGCGGTGACTTCCAGTCTTGCAACCCGTGGATCTGCTTCACGAGCCACCATCGATCTCAACATGCTGCATATGCCCGGCACTGCAATCTACTT
>CAZOOE010000635.1:3306-3778 GCA_964581275.1 uncultured Clostridia bacterium | reverse complement strand
TTGCCAGGAACACAATGAGGATCTTCAGGGATCTTTCTTTGGGATGGTGCTCTCCCTTCTCCCAATGAGCTAGGCTGCTTTCGTCGATTCCAAGAAGTTTGACAGTTTGCTTTCGCGAAAGTCCGAGCAACTTTCTGCGTTGAACCAATCGCTCAACCAAAGTTTCTTGCCTTTTAAATGGTGAGTATCCGAGAAACTCAACGATCCTAGGAATGTACTTGATCGCGGGAATCGCCCGGCCTGTTTCCCAGTACATTATCGTACAGGCGGTCACGCCCACGGTCCGACCAACCTCTTTCTGAAGGAGTCCTAAGTCTAAGATCGGTCGTCAAGTACAATACCAGATCGCCATCGAATTGCGATCGCGATCAAGGGCCTACGATTTTGTTGTCCGGTTGAAGAGAGACAGCCAAGGGAGAAGGAATAACCTGAATTTCCCGTAAACTTAAGCGGCGAAATAACCCAACCACGT
>CAZOOE010000635.1:0-3296 GCA_964581275.1 uncultured Clostridia bacterium | reverse complement strand
AAGTTCTTGTTTGTCGGTTCAATAGGACAAGCCAAGGAAGAACGATAATCTGGAATTGGCCTACAACTGAGACGGCGACCATGGCGGCAACTTGATGTTGTACCGGAGCGCAACAAAGTCCTGAAGCGGAACTCTTTACGGAATGAGCGTTCTGTAATGAGTTAAAACTGTAGAAACGGAAATCGATGAACCAAATTCGACACCGCGCGAGATTTAATTCTCCGAGCCCTAGTGGTGTACGTAACGAGTATTAGTATTCACAACTACAAGAGTTTTAATGTTCCACCACAAATCGAGTTAACCAGTGGCTTTTAACATTCAGTCCAACTTAATCTTATAGCCGGACCTTAGACCTGGAGCACATAGATTGTTCATTTCCATTCAACCTAGCTAAATCCTCGGCAATTTCAAGAGCATCGTTTTCATCCTCGATGTGGAACGTTCTCGACAGGATGGGAGACCCCTGGTTACCCCAATCCGCGAGTATAGCCATAAACGTTTTCAGTTCCTCTGGCATCTCTACGAATCGTACCCCACCCTAAGACACGGAGTCTTAATAGGAGCTTAATTAATTCTTGGCGAGTTATTAAACGATTCAAGGCCGCTGCCGATGGATTTCTGCCAGTTAATGTTTGACCGTTGTGCGCGGTGCCCACACCGCAGGAAACAATACGTTAGCCATCAACCGGGGATGTCCAGGTCATCGAGTAAAGTGATGGGCTGCAGCGGGAATTCTTTTGTGGAAATGGCGTCTATAGATACGGCTACGAAAAAGTGTACAGAAAAGTGTATAGAAAAGTGTATAGAATTGACAGACCTCACGATCGTTGATAGAGTTCGCCCACCTCACCCCTTTCCATGGGAGTACAGAGTGTGAATCAAATCCTCTTAATGACCGACAGTCATATATTCGATACGGCTCTCTTACAAGCCTGCAAAACCGGCAATCTTTTCAGATGGAGGCAAAAATGAAAAGAGTTTTTTTGCTCAGTCTATGCACAATCTCATTACTCATGGCAGTGAGTTTTCTACCCATGCAGTCGCCGCGGGCTGATGGAGGCGCAAATCATCAAGTTAGAAATCTGCATTTCGGAGTTTCCGGGGGCAATGTCAATGACATTAGCCGGCGTTTCTGTTGTAGCGGCACGCTCGGCTCATTAGTACAGGATGCATCGGGCACCCAGTTTATCCTGAGCCCTAATCACATACTTGGGCTTTCTGGAAGGGCAACAGTCGGGGATGACATCTCGCAGCCGGGACTGGTTGATAATAACTGCCAGGTGTCAACAGTCGTTGCCGATTTCACGGTTGCGCCGGCCCTCAGTTCCAATGTTGATGCCGCGATAGCGCAACTTCGCCCCGGACTGATGGATGGTACGGGATTTATTGAAGATATTGGTACGATAAGCAGTGTTGTAAAAGCGGCAACTGTCGGACTTTCCGTTGCAAAAAGCGGGCGTACAACAGGCTTCACGACCGGAAGCATCGCGTCGATTAACACCACAGTAAGGGTCGGTTATCCAAAATTATGTGGCGCACGTGGAGGAAAACCTCAGACATTCACCAATCAGGTGGTTATTAACAGCACGACATTCAGCGCGGGCGGTGATTCCGGTTCTCTCATTGTCACCAATGATATTTGTCATCAGCCGGTTGCCTTATTATTTGCAGGCAGCAGCAGTGATACAATCGGCAATCCAATTGGAGAAGTGTTGACCCAGCTTTCCGCTTCACGCGGCAGCACGGTCAGCTTTGTTGGCGGCACCTGTACTGCCGCTGCCACTACCGCAGCCATTCTGGATAACCAACTGCCGCAAGAGATGGTTAACCGCGCTACGTTCATCAAAGAACGCAACGAGGATATATTGTTGAGAAAAGGCTCAGTGATTGGAGTAGGCGTCAGTGCCGCAGACGATGTTACGGATGAAGCGGTGATTGTGGTTTATGTAGATCAGACCACCGGCAAGACTCCAAAAATTCCCAAGATCATTGAAGGATTACGAGTGAAAGTCTTCTATACCGACCCCTTCATTGCCTATTGAACGGCGTAATGAACGAATGCAGAGCGAATACAGCCGCGTGTGAATCCTTACTCAGACATCAAGGATTTACACGCGATTTGTCTGAATTCGTTTTTATCCAACGAGCACCGCCCACAAATGTTTTCACTTCCTACCCGAATCGTATCGCACACTGAGACCTGGAGTCTTTAAGAGGAGATTAATTAGTTTTAGCGAATTATTAATGATCCTGAGATCACGCCAGCCGCCGATGGATTATGCCAGCTAAGGGTTTTGACCGTTGTGCGCGGTGCGCACTCTCCCAGAAACCCCACATTAGTCATCCACCGGGATGTCCAAATCGTCGAGTTCAGAGCCGAACATAACTCGGATGAAAGAACGTCCGTCTTATGGACGCCGGAGCGCACCCAGCCTTCTTGAGGACTGGTCCCCAACGCTCAGGTATTACGACGCCATTCAGACGCTACGCCGTCGGCAAAACATCGCGCTTCGGTGAATCGAGGCAAACCAAAAACGGTGGACCTCACGTTGACATTCTCGGGATAACTCCCGCCGCTCCGATCGGCGTCTGTATTTCGACTTGAGCGCCGCCGAACGTGAAGCCCTCGACGCACACCCCGTCGGTTGCGGCGCATTTGATGCTACAGCTTGGATACTTCAAAGCCAAGCGACCTTTGCCTATGAGCGGGAGGCTGTGCTTCCTGGAGGGAGCGGGAGGCTCCAACAACAACAGCAGGTCATCCTTAAACTGTTCGACTATCGACTGTGCGATAGCCGTAGCAAAGAAGAACTGGAACATAAGGCGCAACGCATCGCTAGGCTATCGACGCAGCCGATCTACATTTGCGTGAGGTGCTACAGCATCTGACCAATCAACGCGTGGTTGCGCCGACATTGAGCTACCTGCAAGACCTGATCGGTCGGGTTAAGAGCCGATTCGTCCGAAATCGATCTGTATGCAACCACCCAATAGCCCTTTTTCATAGTGCCCCTTTTGCCGAGGCGGTGAATATCACGGCATTCTTCCTGATGAACTCCTGCGCGCTCAATGGTCCTTGCCCCGTTAGCGTGAGCACGTCGTCCGACATCCGGTCGAAGCGTCCCGCGCGGTGCTGATCGGCCATTGTCGCGAGGTGGTTCACCAGGTGAACCGGCAAGCCGAGTTTGAACAGAGAGTCCCGCCACGGCCCGACCGGAATGTCCTGATAGGTGATCGTGCGACCAAGCGCCTTCGAATATTCCCGCGCGTAGAAATGCATGTCCTCGGACTGCGGG
>CAZOOE010000634.1:0-3779 GCA_964581275.1 uncultured Clostridia bacterium | reverse complement strand
TGGCACGGGTTTAGCCGTTTGCGTGGGATAGCCGACACTGAGACGCTGGTTACGTCCTGCTCGGTGGGGGTAGCACATTAGATGTGCGGGCCGGTGTAAGCGGAAACACTATACTCGAGGCTGAATCGTTTCTCACCGCGCTATCCTCTTTGCCACGAGGTGGTCGGATCCCTCGAGGCGAAAGATGGAATGGCATTCCCGCCGGGCCGGCGGGCAAGGCGCCGCCTCGTCCGGAGGTGTCTAATGGAGAACCAATCGTTTCACCGGAAGTGCACGGGATCGTTTTGATTTTGGCGCGATTCGCAGTGTTCGTGGCTCTATCGTTGTCGGTGGAACTGCCCACCATCGCCCTGGCGCTATTCCACGAGGTCGATGCCGAGGATCTGCTGAGCTGGCTGTTTAGCCCTTCGCATAGCTTTTCATTGTTCCTCTCCGTTTTTCTGATGGTGACCCTTCCGGTTCCGCTCACGGTGGCGGTTCAAGCCGTCGCCGTTAGAGCTATGGGGCCGGTCCGCCCGACGGTTATCAACCGCTGGAGCGTGTCTTATGTGCGGGTCTGGTTGAAAACAAAGATTGTTAAGTCTGCCAGTCAGTGGCTCAGCGGCACGCTATTCTGGCCAATGTGGCTGAGACTGGCCGGAATGAAGGTTGGACGCAGATGCGAGATCAGCACGATCATCGATGTCATTCCAGAACTGGTCGAGATCGGAGACGAGAGCTTTTTCGCTGACGGGGTTTACCTTTGCGGGCCTCGCGTGCACCGTGGAACGGTTACGCTTGCGCCGGCGAAACTCGGGAAAAACACCTTCATTGGGAATCATGCTGTGATACCCGCGGGTCTACGCCTTCCTGACGATGTTTTGATCGGCGTTTGTACAGTGGCGGATGATACGATCATTCGCGCCGGTACCGCATGGTTCGGAACTCCGCCCTTTGAGCTGCCACGGCGGGAGGCTGTCGAGTTCGATCGCCGTCTCACCCACGAGCCGTCGTTGATCCGATTTCTGGATCGGGTGTTTTGGGAGTTATTGCGCAACGGAATTTTGGTAGTTCCCTTGCTGGTGCTTCCCTTCTGGTTCAAAGTTCTGGCCTCAGCAGAGACCAGGGTCGCACCGCTGGTGTTTTTCCTGGTTACTGTCCCATTGGTCAGCCTCGGTACCATAGCATTTTTCTGTCTCCTCGTTCTCGCGCTCAAATGGGGACTCCTCGGACGTGTTCGTCCCGGCATACACGCATTCTGGTCTTGCTGGTGCAGCCGCTGGGACTTTCTATACGTGGCATGGGGATTCTATGCGAGCGGCGCTCTTTCGGTATTGGAAGGCACGTTGGTGCTCCCGTGGTATCTGAGGGCGATGGGCGCACGCGTAGGTCGTGGCGTGATCCTGGGAGGCGGGTTCGCTCAAGTCGTCGATCCTGACATGCTGCAGTTCGAAGATGGAGCCACGGTGACCTGTCAGTTCCAGGCCCACACCTTTGAAGATCGCGTCCTCAAGATCGACCGTGTACTGATTCGTCGGCGAGCCAGTGTTGGGAGCAACGCGGTCCTACTCTACGGCGCGGACATAGGCGCCGCAGCTCGTGTCGCTCCGCACAGCGTGGTGATGAAGCGCGAGAGTTTACTCCCGGGCCGTTCGTACGCGGGCTGCCCAACCCGCACGGTAAAGATACCGCAACAGTGACGGCAATCGCCTCCGACCGTTGCCGTAAGTGCGGGCCGCGCTTTACATAACTAGACCTTTTCATTTTTCATAGACTTTTCATCTTCTTATCACACTACTTCGCTCCGCCAAGCATATAGTCACGATGTGGGCCACATCGGGGCTTCCAGTCTGAGGTTCAGAGTACAAGCTTTAACTTGCTCTTAATGATCCCGCGAGCGAAAGCAAGCTAAAACCTGTACTCTGAACTTCATCTCAAACTGAACCATTACCAACGGGAAACGTTGTGGCAATGCGCGAATTCAGAACTGAAAGGAGCAGAATATGCCTTTAGTCAACGTCAAGCTTATCGAGGGTGTTTTCTCAGATTCCCAGAAAGAGGAGATAGTCAAGAGACTCACCGAAGCAATGGTAAGCATTGAAGGCGAGAACATGCGACAGGTCACCTGGGTTGTAGTTGAAGAGGTGAAGAGCGGCGATTGGGGAATTGGCGGGACCTCCTTGAGCACAGACGATGTTAGAGCTCTGGCAGCGGGCAAGTCAGCGGGTGAGTAAGTCGAGTTTGTGTGTCTCATCGCTTTAGCTCGCGGTCGTTGCTCTAGAATCGACGCTGATTTCCAGGGGCATCGGGTGCCGAGGCTTAACCTCGGCGCCCCTGGTCCCCCGAGGATCAGACCAAAAAGCAACGTAGTTTGGTCTGAACTTCATGGACCGGACGCGGGCGAATTGAGTAATCACTCGAGGGTCAATATAATGGTGAGCCGTTGATCCTGAGACATCTATGACTCGCCTGATAAGAGACCTCGTGGCTCAGCGGGCCAGCGACACATTTGTCGGTCGAACAGATGAATTAGTCGCCCTGCGCAGCATATTGAATGACGGCCCCCGAATAGTCTTTTTACACGGCATCGCCGGAATCGGTAAGTCCACACTTTTTGAAACCTTTGCAAAGCAGGCCCGATCCAGAGGCGCCGCGGTAGTAAAACTGAACTGCCAGTCGATTGAACCGACCGAGCGGGGGTTTCTTCACGAGCTCGGCAAAGCAATTGGGGGGAGAATTTCAACGGCTGACGAGGCAGCCGAGCGCCTGAAGTCTTTAGGACATCCGGTCATACTTTCGCTGGATAATTATGAAGTCTTCCGGCTGATGGACACCTGGCTCCGTCAGGTATTCGTCCCACTACTCACCGACAGCGTGCGGGTCGTATTTGTGGGGCGTGATACTCCGCCGCTGGCGTGGTTCACTTCACCAGGCTGGCAGGGACTTGCTCGATCGATTGGGCTTGGACCGCTTGCAGAACCGGAAGCAGTCGAACTGCTGTTACATAGCTCGGTTGGCACGGAGGCCGCCCACCAGATCAATCGATTCGCTCAGGGACATCCATTAGCCCTAAAACTCGCGGCAAGTGTCGGAACTGAGAGGCGCAATCCCGAGACAGTCATGACCGCACAGGGTTTTCAGCTTGTGGTGCAGGAGCTAACCCGATTGTATCTGGTTGACGTTAGGGATCCGCTCACCAGGCGGGCGCTGGACGCCGCTTCGGTTGTCCGGCGGGTTACGCTTTCTCTCATACAGGCGATGCTTCCAGACGCAGCTCCACAAGATGCGTTTGACCGACTACAGTCCCTTCCCTTTGTGAAAAGCGAGCGCGATGGTTTGCAATTGCATGATCTCGTGCAGCAAGCAATCGGGGCCTCGCTCCGAGCTGGCGATCCCAACAGGTATCAAGAATATCGGCGTCAAGCTTGGCGGCAGCTGAGCACCGAGTCGCGCAGTACAGGTCTACAGGAGCTGTGGAGATACACTGCTGACTTGCTCTACCTCATTGAGAACCCTGTAGTGCGGGAAGCCTTCTTTCCGACAGGCGCGTATCAATATGTTGTAGAACCCGCGCGAGCCGATGATGGACCGGCCATCGACGCGTTGAGCAGGCTCCATGAGCCTCCACCAGGGGCCAGGTTGATTGCGGCCTGGTGGACCAAGATCCCTCAAGCCTTTCGCGTGGTGCACGACCAGGATGGCACAGTGGCGGGTTTTTATCTGATGTTTTATTCGTCGAGAGAGAACGTATCATTCTTGCGGGGTTGCCCAATTTTGGATGAAAGGGCAGAGTCACCTCC
>CAZOOE010000633.1:0-3786 GCA_964581275.1 uncultured Clostridia bacterium | reverse complement strand
GTGGCGGAAAGGGGTTCTTTTGGCCTTCAAGAACCGCGGAAGGTTTATAAGGCGGCGAGCCGGCGGCCAACCCGAGGCCCACAATTGAGATCAACAGCACAACTAGCATTAGAGTTCTTGTCATTGCAGTCATTCGATCCTTTTGATTAACCTTGAGATCTGCACCTGATTCTAATGATCGAAGACGTTGAGCGCCAGCGGCGGCGCGACCACCCTCGGTCACTCTACGTTAGCCGCAACAAAGCTCGAAATGGCTTGCCCCAATTCTGTGAGGTGGCCTTCGAAGAAATGATTCGCTTCTTGGATGATCTTCAACTCTTTCGGCTCACGCAGGGTGGCGAACAGGCGTTCGAGGTCCTTGACCGATCCGAACTCGTCGCGCGATCCCTGAACAAAAAGTTTGGGCTTACCGAACTTCGCGATCCCGGTGAAGTCATATCTTGAAAGCGGGACGCCGGCGGCAACAAGAGCCCGCGCACGGCCGCCAAACGCAGCGCTTTGTTGCAACGGCGTCGAGCCGTATACTTCCGAATCCATGTTCAGATCTTCGCGCGCAGCCGCTTGAAGAATTACCGCCGAGCCAAAGGAGAAACCTGCCAGCCATACCTCGACGTTCGGATATCTCGCTTCGAAGAAGTCGATTGCCGCGCGCAGGTCTTCTTGCTCGCCGCGGCCGTGGTCGTGTTCGCCCTGGCTCTGACCGGTACCGCGGAAGTTGAATCGAAGAACTGCAAACCCTGCATCCTGAAACGCCCGCGCGATTCGAAAGACGACCTTGTTGTGCATCGTCCCTCCGAACAGCGGATGGGGATGGCAGACGATCGCCGCCCGGGTTACCGTTGTAGGCGGCTCTTTGATGATGGCTTCGATTCGACCGGCCGGACCCTCTAGGAATGTGTTGCCGCTCAAGTCAGTCATTCGCGGTTTCAGCTCCCCGATTTGTTGATCGTAACACGCTGTTCCGAGTCAGGCGAGTTGACTGCCCGAGCGCGAACCGCGTAGGCTGACACGCGATGAGAAATCCGGCGGTGAGCGAAGGCAATCGACCTGCTTGATCGAGCATGCATTTGCCCGCTCGATCCGAGTTGTGATGTAGAGGCCGCTCTTCATATGGCACGCTGATTCTGAATCTCTCGGGAGGCCTTCAACAAAAACACTGCGTGCAGTAGCATGACTTGTGGACACCGGGAGTCACGACTATGAAGACCTTGCTTTTGCTGCGACACGCGAAATCAGATTGGGATGACCCTTCGCTGCGAGACTACGATCGGCCGCTCGCGGCTCGAGGCGAGCGCGATGCACCAAGAATCGGTAAAGCGCTTCGCAAGCGCGGTCCACTCCCGGATTTGATTTTGAGCTCGCCGGCCGCTCGTGCCAGGGCAACAATCGAAGCAGTTGTAAAAGCTGCCAAGCTGAATCTCGAGATTCGGTTCGACGAAACTATTTACGGCGCTTCGTCGCCCGAACTGTTAAGGCTGATCAGGCAATTGTCTGACGGGATGTCTTGCGCTCTCCTGGTTGGGCACAATCCGGGGTTTGAAGATCTGGTTGGACGGCTGAGTGGCTCACACCAACGAATGCCGACTGCCGCTCTCGCTTGTATCGAGTTTCAAACCGATCGCTGGGAAGAGGTGGACGACGGAGAAGGAAAGCTTGCCTGGCTGCTCACGCCGAAACGGTTGAGCGGGCCGGCGGACTAGGAGCATGCCGAAATGGAAGAAAAGGTTCTACGCGAGCAACTGGTGGCGCTGCTGAGAGGCGGTGAAGCTCACATCAAGGCAGACGGTGCGCTTGCCGGTGTCAGTCCTCAGTTTCGCAATGTTCGCCCCGCTGCGGAAGCGCACTCGGTTTGGGAAGAGTTGGAGCATCTGCGGATCGCCCAGGAAGACATCTTGCGATACACGATTGACGCTTCGTGGAAGTCACCGAAATGGCCTGAAGGGTATTGGCCAGCCAACCCGCAAACCGTCACCGACGAAATGTGGAAGGCTTCGGTTGATGGGTTCTTGGCCGATCTCGAGGAAATGATCAAGGTTGTTCAGGAGCCGAAACTGGACTTGACGTCGAAGATTCCTCACGGCGATGGGCAAACTTATCTGCGAGAGATCCTGCTAGTGGCCGATCACAACGCATATCATTTGGGTCAGATCGTACAAGCGCGCAAGCTGCTAGGCGATTGGCATGGTTGAGCGGTCCCTATTCTGATCCACTCAATCCGGTGACCTCATAAAGAGCGTAATCGCCGCTCTTGCCAGGAATTGTCATGCGAATCGGCGGGCCTTTCTGGATCTGATCTTTCACTTCATTGTAGGCCTCTTCCGAGATCAGGAGCCTGGTCCCTGCCTGCTTGTTCGCGGCTTCGATGCGGCTCGCAAGATTGACTGCATCTCCAATTGCCGTTACTCGCCTCAAGCTCTGAGCCCCGATTGCGCCGAGATTGGCGATCGGCTTACGGATGCGCGGTCTCGGTAACTGCGCGCGATCGCGCGCTCTCGTTGTTGAAGCGATCGATGGCGGTCACCCTGTAAAGATACGTTTGGTCCACAACAACTAGATCATCTCGGAAAGTCACTGTAGTCAATGGTTGATCGTTCAACTTTATCCAATCCTTGTCGGGCGTGTCTGCCGACGTCGACCTGTAGACGTTGTATCCGATGACGTCGCGCTCCGGACTGCTCGGCCAGAACAGGCTGATTGTTCCATTTGCGGATGCGACTGAGACGGGATCCGGGGCGGAAGGCGCAAACCTGTCGACAGGTTTGACTGATAGCGGCTCGCTGTCGGCACTCTCGATTAGTCCGGCGGTGCCTTGCGACAGTGTGCGCACAAAGTAGACATAGCCGACCAAGTACTCGAATTTGGTATCCGTGAAACTCGTGCCGGTGATGGGTTCAGGATTGAGCAAATCGCCTCCGGAGTCGCGCTTTGCCGCTCTCCGATAGATGTTATAGCCGAGGATCGAGGCTGGAGAGCCTCCATCAACGTTCGCGGACGGAGGACTCCATGAAATAGTGATGGTATCTTGAACGTCTACCTTGGCGCTCAAGTCAGCGGGAGGCAGCGCAATCGCCGAGGCGGGTTCGACCGCGACCGTATTTGAGAAGGGTGCTGTCTGCCCGCGCTTGTTAGCATATCGAACCGCGTAGCGCAGCCGGATATTCGAGTTTGTCAGACTCACGGAATCTGTAGTGTGCAGACCGCCGAGCGCTTTCGCCTGGGCCTCAATTTCGGCTCGGTCCATAACACGGACAATCTGGGCGGTCCGTTCGTAGTCATCCGGGTCGAGCACCGGCTCCCGATCGCGCCGCTCGGTCAGGCGATAAATGTCAACGCGGAAGACGTAGGAACGACTCGATTCATCCTGGACCAGCACCGGCGCCGGCCAAGACAGCAGGATGCTTGACCCACGCTGGATCGCCGTCAATTCAGCGGTCCGCTCCGAGAGGCGCATAGGCGGCACGGGAGGCCCAACTTTCCCGCAGGCACTGCCAATTAGCACGATACTCAAAGTGGACGTAAGAGCGGTGATTTGCCCTAGCCGATGGCTTCGGCACACGCGAACCGCGCTTGCTTCAAGCGAACTCGTCACGACGGGTTTATGGCCGAAATGTGGAGAGCGAATCACAGGATATACCGACTGAGGTCCTCGTTCTTCACGATCTCCGCCAGTTGCTTGTGCACGTAGGTTGAATCTATGTTGACATTCTTTTCTTCGAGATCGGGTCCCTCGAAAGAATATTCATCCAACAGCGTCTCCATGATTGTATGAAGCCTGCGTGCGCCGAT
>CAZOOE010000632.1:0-3788 GCA_964581275.1 uncultured Clostridia bacterium | reverse complement strand
ATGCCTCGCGTTTGGCTCGTTGACAATCGTTTCTTCAACCTCAGCTGCCGAAATGATTGCGGCCTGGGATGAGCACGAGAAGTTGGTGAAAAAGCCAACTCCTTGGAACGAACTCGGTCCCTTCTACAAAAAGGGCGCACCACAGACAGCGTCGTTGCGAACACCTGGCGATCCCGGGATGCCGCTTTCGGTTAGAGGACAGGTATTTGATGTTCGTGGTGAAGTCGTCCCTGCCGCAAAGATTGAGGTT
The DNA here is from genome assembly GCA_964581275.1 of uncultured Clostridia bacterium. Taxonomy (GTDB): domain Bacteria; phylum Acidobacteriota; class Blastocatellia; order UBA7656; family UBA7656; genus Onstottus_A. The sequence goes on along the minus strand of CAZOOE010000632.1, from coordinate 3,538 downwards.
TGGCAGACTGACCACCGCGGCCACTATGATCTCGAGGGCTATCGATACCGAGCAACACTCGTCAGCGATTTTGCCGGCATGTATTCATTTGACAGCGTCATTCCCGGTCACTATCCCGATCGTGTTTGCCAGCACATTCACTATCTTGTGACCGCTCCCGGACATAAGCCGATAACGACACAGCTCTACTTCGCGACTGATCCGGTGTTCGAAGGTGATCCGGCTCGCAACTTCAGTCGCGAACCACTATTGGCTAGTGCCGAGCTTGTCCGACCAGTCGTCCTTCGTGGAGACCCGAAAAATCTCTTTGCTGATGCAAGCTTCGAACTTGTGATGGAGCGACTGTGATTCACGCGCGAAGCGCTGTTTTATTTGTTATTTTCGTTCCATCTTCCTGCCTCGCACAGACACACTCCGAAATGAACATCGCTACCCCGGTCGCAGTGGAAGCTCTTGCAATAGCCCAGAACGGCAAAGTCGCTGCGAGCTGGTGTAAGGACGGCAAAGTCCGAATGTGGGATTTACAAACTGACCGGATGCTGCGCTCATTTGAACCTAACGCCCAGAGGGCGTCCCAGGTTTGCGCTCTCTCGAATCTTCCATGCGGTCTTCTTTTATCTCAGGACGGCCGTTGGCTTTTCTTTGGCGATTCCGAGGGCGGCGTGCACGTCTGGGATACCATCCTGGGCGACGTCCGGTTTGAAACTGCGCTCGGGCGTTATATTGGTACCGCAGCGCTTTCCCGCGACGGCGCCACTCTTGCGGTTGCCGCAACCGGCGAGCCCGCACAGGTTTTCGATTTGGAGTCGAAGCGGCTGCTCTTTCAGCTCTCATCCGACTTTGGGGGACCAATGGCGTTAGCGTTCTCGCGCGATGGTTCATTAATCGCATCCGCAGATACGGACACTGCGGTACGGGTTTTTGACGTGCACACGGGGAAGCTTAGATGGCGGTTTAATGAGCTGACGCTCGAACCGTTTAGTGTCGACTTCACCGGGGACGGTAAATTCGTGCTGGCCGGAGGGCCAAACAAATCTTTAATCTTGCTCGACGCGAGCAATGGGAAGGCCGTCAGGTCGTATTCAAAGCAAAAGGATATGGTGCGTTATTTGGAAGCTTCACCTGATGGCTCAGCGGTTGCAGTTTTGTATTTCAACGAGAATGGCTCGAAGATACCCGCCCCTGTAATGGTATTCGACATCAAATCCGGCGATGTCCTCTCGCAGTGGACGCCGGACGTGCCCATCATCGGTGGCGGCTGGATCAGCAACGGACACTTGCTAGTCGCGACAGCAACCGAGCACGCCTTGCAGATCCGGTCCCTTCGTTAGCCAACTGAAACCCAAGTCTGCAGTTGGTGCTCGAGATTGCGCCTAGGCTTGCGCAAAGCGGAAGAAATCGGATTACTTCTTGTTTGCCGACAAACCACGAGAGATTGGTAACGGGCTAGGTTCCACTGGCTGTTTGTGGAGGGGTCAAAAGACGGTTCGCCCTGGTCGAGATGCGGATCTCCATGTCGTCACGCTCAGTCAGAGAGTTTGAAACTTCTGAATGGCGGTAGTTCAGACCGAGTCAGGGCCCGACCAGTCGAACCGCATGTGCTTACTGGAACGCCCTGGCAAATCCCATTTAAACCCGAAGGCGTCGGCACGGTCAGCTGTCGCCTTTCCCTGCGTCGCGATCGCGCCCGGTCCTACCTCTGAGCCAGCCGGGTTGTGTACTTCGACGTGCTTTCCCGGCAGGCTCGTCGGACCGCTGAGCGCCTCAGCACTCGAGAGCAATTTCCCGGGAATTTCGGCCCGCCAGTAGGAGAGATCCTCGGCCACTTCAAACGTAATAAGGGCGTACTCAATGCCCCGGACTTCGGCGATGAGCTTCGCGAACAGGCCGGGCCAGCCTCCTGCTTGGCCGCCGAAGATCATTCGCAACGCTTGGCGCTGACGCTCGTTGGCGCGTTCGTCGATGAAGATGCCCATCGCCGCTTTCGCACCCGCCCAGATGTTACCGGTGAAACTGCCAAGCGCCATCACATTGAGGCCGGCCAGAGTAACGCCGCCGTAGTTTCCTTCGCGGATGTGCCAGGCGAGAATTCCGTCGCAGTCACCATAGGTTGGCGGCTGGGCAAAGTAGCAAGGACAGGGAATACCGCACTTGCAGGTATCGAACCAATCCCCCTTGAGACTCCACTTAGGAACATCGGGCATGGTCGCCTCCAATCGCTGGCGATGATTCTACTCGAGCGCCGCTGCGGCCCGTTCCTGAAAATCCTGGAACGCGCGCAAGCGCGATCGCGAGTCAGAGCGCGCGTAGGGAAAGGGCAGCGATAATGATGCCCGCAACTATCGCTACCAGGCCTGCCGCTCTGGCTAACCACTCGCCTCGTGGAAGCAATTTTTCCAGCGCGATCACGACAGCCACTGCGACCATCGCAGCCAGGTTCATCACGCCCAACACGAGCTGGATCAGCATCAGCGCCCAGCAGCAGGCGGCGCAAAAGGCTCCATGGTGGATGCCGATGCGGAGTGCGCCGAAACGGCCGCGGTGCAGATTGGCGGCCAGGAGTGTCAGCGGATCGCGACAGTGCTTCAAGCAAGCGAGCTTCCATTGCGTGAGTTGATAAATTCCCGAAATCCCAAACGCGCGCCCATCCCGCGCTGCCAGCATCCGTCACCCACGCCTCGAAAGTCACGGAATCGTAATTCGTCAAAAGATCGGGCGGAAACTCCACGTATGAACCCTGGCCATCGAGCACGACCTGCCCTCCGGAAATCGCGGCGCCACTCTGTAATGTACCGTTCGCGCCACCCACCGAGTCGTTTGCGTCCGCGGTAAAGCTGTACCGATGGGTCAAAGTTGTCGCCACACCGGTCGTGATATTGATCGTTTGGGTCGCTGTTTTGCCTCCATAATTGACCCTTACTGTCGCGCTTCCAGCCCCGGTTCCTGTCACATTTCCAGTCGGAGACATCGTAACAATGTTGGTGTTGCCTGAACTAAAAGTCACGCCGGGGGTGTTCACTAGCTTCACGCCGGTAATCTTTGTAAAATCCGCGCTAGCTGTCGCCGCGGCCGAAGCTCCTTTGATAATGGGGTTTTTCACCGAAATGGACAGCGCCGATATCGTCCCGGGATCGGAAGCAACCGTATCCGGTCCGCCCAAAAAACTGCCCGCGACCTGCACCGGGTTAAGCGGCACGTTGTAAATGCGAAATTCATCGATGTTCCCGGTGTACGGCGCGTCCGGACGATAGAGCGATTGCCCGAGCCACGAATGCACATTTTGAATGCTGCTCAGCTTGTAAAATGTTCCCAAGTCCGCCCGGGAATTGGCCAGAATGCCGTTCGTGTAAAGCCCCATGAAATGATTCGTTGGGTCATAAACGCAGGCAATATGAATGGGCCCACGACTGTCCAGAGTCCCTGGCTGCGTCACCACAAATTCATGGTTGAACCCGGGATCGGCATCCGCGTAGCTCACGCGATAATCTCCCGCGCCCGAGTGCGGCGTGAACATGAGCATGTACTCTCCGTTGCCGCC
>CAZOOE010000631.1:0-3796 GCA_964581275.1 uncultured Clostridia bacterium | reverse complement strand
ACGTTTAGCGCCCGAGTTGGCCGACGTGATATCCCAAGCGGTTTTCCACATCACCCGGCTTGTGAAATCCTTGCTCCATCAACTTCTTGATCCTCCCTTGCGCGGCCGGCCGCATTATCGAGGCAAAGCACACATCCCACTCCGGTGCGATTTCAAAGTCAGGCGGCAGACTCGCCACGTCGGCGAACCGCTTGGTCTCGCTGATCGCCCGCTTGTCAAACGATGCGATGCGAGTCGCGAGGGACTCGACAAACGCATCAAGGTCAGCATCCGGGAATGAGCGATTGACGTATCCGTACAGTTCGGCGAGATCACCCCGGATGTCATCCGCGCCGAGAAGCACTTCGAGTGCGCGTCCTCTTCCCATCAGACGCGGTAGCCGTGCCATTGGACCACCTCCAGGCACGACACCTGCTCCCACTTCCCACTGTGACAAGATGGCTTTTTCGCGGCTCGCGAAACGCATGTCGCAGGCGAGAACCAGCTCACTTCCTACACCGGTAGCGCGGCCTCGGATTGAGGCGATCGATACCACCGGAGCACGGCTCAGCCGCACAAGCATGTCGGGAAGCGGTTGTAAGCCTGTCGGCCCCGGTGGTAGTCGGGTTGTATCCTCAACTGGCGCAAGGAAGTCGTAATGCGTGAGAAAGAAGCCTTCGACCGCGCTGTCAAAAACGACCACTTTGACGCTCTCGTCGGTTTCGAGCGCGGTGATTACCTCATTTAGTTGCGGAATGGTCTCCGGACCAAAGATATTGAGCGGCGGATTATCAATCGTAACTCGCCAATAGTTGGGAGAGTGCCGCGTAAGATGTATTTGGTTCGTGCCTGTTGCCATCTGAGTTTCGCTCTTCATGTTTAGTCTCCAATACAATTTTTTTCAGCCGTTCAAAAGCAGTTACTGCGAGTGCCAAGCGAGCATTGCTTGCCACACATTACGGCACTCGTTAACACTTATCCTTCTTATGACTCGACGAGTAGATCTTCACCTTCGACTTGTACAAGCCGAGAACTCACGGGCCGCTGCGCTGGACCACGAAGGACGGCGCCAGAGGTGACATCGAACTGGCTGCCGTGGCATGGGCACGTCACAGTGGGGCCATCGAGCATGCCCTCCGCGAGTGAGCACCCCATATGGGTGCAGCTATCATCGAAGCCATAGAGCTGTCCGCCCACACTCGCAACGCTGACCTTGGTTCCACCGACATCGAAGACGCGCATCGCGCCCGCCGCAACATCCTTAGCGTTCCCGACTCGAACTAACATGTTTTCCTCCTAAAGCTCATTCGCTGGCACATGCATCTCCACTCCTGCTCCAGGTTAGCATTTAGCCCGTCTATCAACGTCCTTCTTTAAGAGTTTACTCATAACGACTTCAGGTATTCGACTAAGTCTCTCTTCTCCTGCTCGGTCAAACCCAGTTTCTTAAAACCGTTGTAGTGGTTGACCACATCGAGCAGAGTCGCAAACCGTCCGTCGTGATAAAAGCCGCGTTTCATGTGGGCGAATAGCCCGCGTAACGGCGCGGTCCGATAAGTCTTATCGGGCGCGCGGTTCGCCTGGAATGCGTCGATGCCGATATCGGCGGGCTTGTGGGTATTCCAGCCCGGCTCTGTAAACAGCGGCGGTACGTGACATTGCGCGCAACTGGCCCTGCCCTTGAAGAGTGTTTCCCCACGTGCAGCGGCTGCCTTATCGAAGCTTCCGTCACGCGGTCTCGGCGCAGGAATCGCGAGCTGGTAAAACTGTAACGCGCCGAGCTTCTCTGACACCATATCGTTCGCGCTGCGCTTATGGCCAAGACCTGCTTTGGCTGCGACCGGATATTGATCCGCATTGTTCAGGCGCTCGTCAAAAAAGTTTCCCTGTCCCTGCAGTTCGAGATTGCCAACATAAGCGTTCCAGTACGTAACCGTGCCCCAGCCCCCACCCCATGTATGCAGATTGACGCCAGCCATTCCGAACGCCGGAGGAATGCGCGTGGCGGCAGGTTTGCCGTCGGGGCGAAACGCTTTACCGTCGAGGTTCAACTCCGCGTCGAACTTTCCCGGTCCCCAACTGGCGAGAACTTTCTTGACTGTTGCCTCATCGACTCCCAGAAGACTGGTGAGCACGCTCAGATCAGGAGCGAGCGACACGATGGCGCCTACGTTTAGATCTTCGTTGGCCCAGCCGTCGAGACGATGGCCAATACCGGGCGCGAAAGCATCATCAACCGTGGAGTGACAAACGGCGCAACTGAGGCCTATTGCCTTCAGACTGCGGTCCTTATTGAAGCTTCCTTTCACGCCAAGGACTGAGTTGAGGTTAATAAGCGCAAGCGTGATCGCGGGATCGTCCAGATCGACCTCGCCCTTCTTGATCTTTTCCACAAGCTCCGCGGGAAGCGCATCCATATCTACCTTCAAGCCGACCGCGAGCGCGGTCTTGGGACTGACACCTGGACCAACACCGCCAAATTTGCTGCCTTGAATCGCTTGATGAAGTTTGAGCTTATCGGTCCAGTAAACTTCATCACCGAACGTGTCATAACGAAAGATTTGCTTCCCTTGCTTCATCATCTGTTGTGCATTGTCGCCAATCTGCCGATCGAAGCCTATCTCTCGGCCCTGATCTCGCTCTGATTGACTCAGACCAGTGGCAGTGAAATAGACTAGGCCGGCAGCCGCGAATAGGAGCAACGCAATCATCTTGAGCAATGTGGCGCTCAGTTCGCGGGATTCATCTAGTAACGACACAAGAATGCTGCGCAGACCGGTAACCTTGGCTTTTGACTTAAGCTCTGTTAATTCGCTTTCCATTGTGTTGCTCTCCTTAATGAGAACATCCGTTGAACTCACCCGATTTGATCGAATTAATTGAACAGGTGTGAGTAGACCACGGCTGTAGAGAGGAATCTATTAGACGAAGGTATCGATCGATACCAAGGTATTAGCTATGTTTGATCGACTGACAGTCGACGAGCGCTGAAAGCGCTTCCCGCGCGCCCAATTTACATGCTTTCAGCCCAACGACCGATACCAGAGTATGATGGACATAGCGCGCGCAATCGGTGGGGCATCCAAGCTCGTTTGTGCACCACACGATCTCGCAGTTACTTCTTGTTCTTGTTTCGATTGCTGCGTTGCTGTATTTTCTGATGAGTGAATTGATGCCGGGGAGTTTAGGAGATTCCGCTCGTGCCGGAGACAATTACAATGGACCGTGAGCTTGGTGGAACCTGGGATCGAGTGGTGGTGGGCGCCGCCCCATGCGATCACATTGTGCAGCTCTATCAGGACCAGAGTTTTCTGAATCGCGCCGTCTGCCGATTCGCTGGCGCTGCTCTCGCGAACGGGGAGGGCATCATACTGGTGCCAACGCCCATCCACTGGAGCGGCATCCGCCCACGGCTCGAGGCGGAAGGCGTGAATGTGGAAGCGGCACGGGAATGTGGACAGCTGACGGTGGTTGACGCCGACGAACTTCTGCCCCGCTTCATGCGGAACGCCATGCCGGTTTCGCCTCTATTCCTCGGCCTCGCCGGGGACGTAATCGGACAGGCGCGCTCTGGAGGGCGCTATCAAAAGGTGCGTTGGTGGGGGGAAATGGTGAATGTCCTGTGGGAGCGCGGGGACGTCGCCGCCAGCATGAACCTCGAGGACCTGTTCGATCAGCTTGGCAAGAAGCGTGACATCGCGATCTTCTGCTCGTTTCTGATGGACAACTTCAGCGGCGACGTTCATGCGCACATGCTGCCCAGGCTCGGGACGAATCACTCTCACCTTATTCCAGTGGAGGACTACGCTCGGCTGGA
>CAZOOE010000630.1:0-3807 GCA_964581275.1 uncultured Clostridia bacterium | reverse complement strand
CACACTCGCCATCGAGCGCCACGCCGAGAAGAATAAACTCCGCACGAAATACTGAATTGCCACTCTTCACCCTCTCCATCTGCGAGAGGGCGCGAAGCGCGAGCCCGACAGGGCGAAGCCCAACAAAAAGTTGAGGGTCTCAAGATTCGATCACAACTGCGACCCTCACCTGGCGCTGTCGCGCCGGCCTCTCCCAGGGGGAGAGGCACTACTGCCAGCGAAAGGTATTTTCTTGAAATTTCAGAACCCGGCAGGCGGTATCTTTCGCGAATTGCTCGGAATGCGTAACCACAATCTGGGTCATGCCTTCACGATCCAATTCGCGCATGACATTGAATACCTCGTCGACGAGCCGCGGATCCAACTGTGACGTCGGTTCGTCGTAAAGCATGACTTCTGGTTGCATCGCCAGACTCCGTGCAATGGCGACGCGTTGTTGTTGCCCGCCGGAAAGCTTTGCGGGATAGACATCGACTTTCTCTCGCAATCCGACGCGTTCCAGAATTCTTCGTCCCACTGAAGCTGCTTCGTTCGGCTGCATCTTTTTTACCTGAATCGGCGCCAGCATTACGTTGCCGAGCACCGTCAAGTGGGGAAAGAGATTAAAACTTTGAAAAACCATTCCCGTCTTCAAGCGCATTTTTTGTACAAGAACCTTCTTCTCCAGGGAAAGGCGATGGGATTCTCCCTCGGCCCATCCGACGCGCAGATCGCCGATCGATATTGCGCCGCTATCGAAAAGTTCGAGGAAGTTGATGCATCGCAGTAGCGTGGATTTCCCGCAACCGGAAGGGCCCATGATGACCGTCAGTTTGCCGCGTGGAAATTCGAGAGCGAGATCTTTGAAGAGAGTGTGGCTGCCGAATGATTTCGTCAGCGCTTCGATCTTGACCACCGCTGATTTGCGAGGGCGCTCCTCAATAGAATTTTCTGTTGGCTCTCTTTCGCGTTAAAGCCGATTGCGAAAGGACAAAAAATATTCGCCCGCTTCGCGCGTGAGAATTCGTCGAGATAGAAGCCGCTGATACGGAAATGATAATCATCCACTGTTCCCGACAATGTTCCGTCGCCATTGTATTGCCAGGCGCTCGACCGGCGCTTGTCGTTGGCCACAATAATGACGTAGAGATTTCCATGAATCATGTCGATCAGGTCTTGCGAACTCAAATTGCCGACGCCTTTCAAATCGCCCCAGCCCGTATGGGAATGGAAGTCGCCGATCAACGACAGATGCGGCAGGTTCGCTAAAAATTTTTCAATCCTCCGTGAAGCCCGGCCGTTCTTTTCGACGCTGGTGTGGCGCCGATTCGCTGTTTGATACGAGATGGCATGCTCGACAATATAAATGTTACCCGTGTCGCGGTACCCAAGGAGAAGCCCGAAGCATTCCTTCTTGTAGACTTCCACGGCAGATATCAGAAGGGCCCAGAACGCGTTTGATGAAATATAGACTTCCATGGCCGGCTGCGAAATTCTAACAAAAAATAAGGGCCGCATCACTGCGGCCCTTGTAATCTCGGTCTTCGCGCCTAATTTGTATACGTTTGTCTTACTTTTTCTTTGTAGCTTTCTTCTTCTTTGCTGGAGCTTTCTTCACTTTTTCCCTCCTATTTTTCTTGTTTGCCTCACAACATCTTGAGGCTTTTCTTGTCTAATGCCGTTAGTATTGTGGTGAAAGTTTTCCCTGTCAAGCACAAATTAATGTTGACGTGAGAGTTAGCTGGCGTCGGCGTCTGCGGGAAGTGTCGCGAGTCATTTTATGGATATTGATAATAGCCTTTGCGGTGGAGAGTCTTCAGATTGTTTTTTGCAATCTTCACCTGGATATCACGGAAGACGGGTCCTGGCCCAAGGACTTCGTTGTTGGAAACGTAACCGAGCACGTATTGGTTGCGGGCTTCCTCGGTGGCTGAAGCGTAGGATCTCTCGATACTTTGGATCGAATTCACGAAGTACGCGTCTCCGCCGGTAGTCTTCGCATAATCGTCCAATACAGAAGTCTTGTTGTAAGGAAATGGTTGATCGAGTCCCACAGCGTAGACTTGGACGCCGGTCTGCAGCAGACTTTTAGCCGTTTCATCGAAAGAATGATCGTTCCCGTTATTTTGCCCATCGGAAATGACAAGCACAATTTTCCGACGGTTCCGTTCGCGCTTAGCTAAATCGGATGCGGCTTCAAAGATGGCGTCGTTCAAAACGTTTGTGATCTTTGGCGGCGATGTGATGACGACGCCTACTTGTCCGGGGGGCACAACCGGTGCTCCATTGATCACCGGCCCAGGGGTTGAGAATGGACCGCGCGGAAGATTCGAGTCGTTGACAGCGCGCGGTTTCACTTCCCGCAAGGTGTTCATCGCTGTTTTCACAAGTTCTAAGTCGGCGGAAAAATCCAGTACTTTCGCGACAAATTTGTCGTAACGGTAAAGGGCCACCTCATCAAACTGGCTGAAGGCTCCCGCCAACGCCGGAAATGTTTTCTGAACTTTGGACAGCGACTCCGGCGGAAGTCCAGCGTCGACGACGACGGCTGCCGATAGCGGCACAGGATCCGTGGTGAAATTCGCTATGGTTTGCTGATGTCCATCTTCCAAGACGACGAAATCTTCTTTCCTGAGACTCGTGACGAGCGTGTCGCCCGTCCCTTTCACGGTTACGGGAACCACTACCAGATCGACCTTCGCGCGGATCTTGAAATCCTGCGCGTATGCGGCTGCGGCGATAAACAATGCCGTAGCTAATAACAGTTTTGCGATTCTTCTAGCTCCGCGGCGCATAATATCCTTTCCTCGATTTGACGATATAACCCGGCTGCCGAGCCGTGACCTTGATCTGACGGTACTTGCCGTCCCTCACGGTATTTAAGGAGATATATCCCAGGCTGTACTGGCTTCGCAGTTCTTGTGCGATCTGATCAAAGATTTTCTTGAACGAGTTTTCGCCGCTGACAACGAATGTGGCCCCGCCCGTCTCCTCCGAGAATTTTTTGAGCGTGCCGAGGTCACCGCCGCCGAGTCCCGGGAGGCCGCGCCTTCCGCGACCAAAGAACCCAGTAGAGGCGGCATTAGAAATGGCATAGATCACTGCGTTGCTCTGGTGCGCTGCCAGAAGAGCCTCCGTAAATTTCGTCTTACTGGTGGTGTCCTCACCATCACTGAGTAAAATAATCGCCTTTCGGCCGGCCTCGTCTGTCAGTTTTTCCTTACCTGCGAGATACACGGCATCGTAGATCGAAGTGCCGCCGCCAATCTCAAGGTCGTCGATAGCGCGCTTCAACAACTTCAAATTGTCGGTATAGTCCTGAAGCAGCGTTACCGATCGATCAAAGCCGATGACGAGTGCTAGATCTTTGTCCCGCAAAACGGATTCCAAGAAGGAGTAGGCAGTGAATTTTTCTTCCTCGAATACCGGTCTGACGCTGGGGCTTGTGTCGATCAATAAGGCTAACGTCAGGGGCAATTCGTTTTCACGCGCGAAGTTTCGGATCTCCTGCCGCCGCCCGTCTTCTTCAATCTTGAAATCCTGAGCGGTGAGTCCGGAAACGAATCGTCCGTGGCGGTCGGTGACGGAAAACTGCACATTGACGAGATCGACAGTAACTTTCAGCGTGTCTTGCGATTGCCTTCCGGAGAGAGAAGACGAATATATACCGGCGATGACAATTGCTGCGATGGCTACTGCCGTGGACCAACGCTTCATAAATTTCTAATGTCGGGCCCACCGTTTATTGATGGCTGCGCCCTTCCTTGAGGCTGCGCGCTATCGCGATTGCGCTTCGCGTCGAACTTGCGTTCGCAGCCGCTCACGCCG
>CAZOOE010000629.1:0-3813 GCA_964581275.1 uncultured Clostridia bacterium | reverse complement strand
GGTCACGGTTCGCCCGACCGCCCCGAGTTGACCGGCTGCCCCGGTTACGAGTATCGATCCGTTGTCGGCCATGCGACTTCCCTGCCTTTCGCGCTAACCAAAGCTATCCGATTTTGGATCCCAAAAATCGCCCTGCAGTCCCAGCCCGGCGAAAATCTCGCGCATCTCATCCGGCTGAGGACGCCGAGAATTCTCTTGCAATCGCGTCGAATACCAGGTTGTCGCAAGCATCCAGAGTTGGCTCATCGTTACGAGAGGCCGCAGCGGATAGTCATGCGCTTCGCACCAATCCCGAACCAGTTCTTCCGACCGGAAGAAGAGCATGTTGGCTCAGGTAAATACGATGTCGTCCCACCACTTCGCGGCCGGGACGAGGCAATGGAAAAGCCAACTTGAAGATTCGGGCCCATCCAGGCCCACTGCCAAACGAAGCGGCTCTCCGGATTGCTCGCACCTGGAGTACACGATACCCGATCGGTGTAGCGCAGCAGGTATCGCAAGGGCGTCCCACGCGCAGTTTGCGAAGTACTGATTTCCATCAACAACTACGACGTGCTGTGTCGGTACACCCGAGAACGGAGGAGCCATAAGAATTGACGAGCCATCCGCCTCAAGCGCCAACACTCTCTGCGAGCGTAATCTCAAATACGCATCCAGCACCCTTTCAACATCCGAACCTACACTCGCCGCCACGATTCGCGGTGACGGTCTTTGCCCGGTCTCGGCAAAGTGTCTGTAAACAGTCAGCTTTATTTGAGTATCGAAATCCATAGGTTACCCGGATCTACTTTTCCGACTTCTCGTTGCTGTAACTCCCCAGCTAATAGTCATCAGCGTCGCTTGATAATGAACACAGTTTTGTCATCAATCCGGTCCTCTTCGCCAATCTGTCTGAGGTGATCGTCGTCTCTGGTAGCGTGTTCCAATAACGCATTGCAGATGTCTCTCGCTGATTGCTGATAGCGGTCACGCATCACAGATTCGAGTTGCTGGCGTTCTTCATCATCGATTCCGTCGTAGACACCATCGGTATAAAGGAAGAGGATGTCGCCCGGGCTCATAAGCGTGATTTCCGCAACATCCGATGAGTTAGCCTCCCTCGGCCGGAGTTTCATTGAAAAGTATCTCTTGCGATCCGGATGATCAGCCGAGATCTGCAGTCCCAACGCCAAGAATTGCACCATCCGGTCTTTGTCCAGCTCCACAAACTTACGATATTCAGCCGAGAACACGAGCGGCGGCGGATGACCGAAATTTACAAAGCGGAAATAGCCGTAAGGATGTACTTCGCCGTAAAGCATGGTCGCGATTTCACGCGCATTTTCTTTCTCACTTATCTCAAGTGCGTTGCGAGCCGTGACCGACAGCGCCAAACGCAGGTTGATGTTTTCAAATAGCTCCGGCGTCGTTCTTCCATGCTGATCAAGTTCCGAGAGCATGAAGGCGTGGAACGTGTCGTGCACAGTGGAGGCGATTTTCGCTGAAATAATTCCATGCCCTTGAGCGTCGACCAGCAGGACACCTGCCGTGCTATACAGCTCCTGCAGATCTTCGGCGACTCGCACCTGTTCGGAGCTTCGGGCGGTCCTATACTGAGTTTCCATGTCGGGACGGTAATCCGGCCTTAACTTCAACCATTCAACATGATCATCTACCGAATTACGGGGCGGTGCGGCTACCCGGAGGGGCTCGAGAAATTCTTTGGATAGTGTTTCGGCTCGCTGAATCCGAGCGTCGAGGTCATAACGCTGCTGGAAATTAATGTACTCGAAGAGGTCGCCGCCGACGGTCCCAGCGGGAATGGAATTCCCATACATCTCGATGCCCGGTATGTGCGGAATCGTGCCCTCAACGGGCATGAGACGCTTACGCAGATAATCATCGATTGTTGAATCCATTATGCTCTCGCCAGCGGGGAATTGTGCCCTGAATTGTCGGCGCAAGAGGCGCTGACATTGGTTGTCGAGTCATATCATCCCTCGACGAGCTGCTGGCCGCCGTCGATGTCGAAGGTCGCGCCAGTGACCGCTGTGTTCGTCATAAGGTGGACGGCCAGTGCGGCGATGTCGGCCGGGCCGACGACCCGTCGGATCGGCAACGTCGTGCGGAGTTGCTCGCGGCGGGTTTCCAGCTTGTCACCGAGAATTGCCGCCGACAGTGGCGTGTCGACGAACCCGGCCGCGATCAGGTTCACGCGGATGGGCGCGAGCTCGAGCGCGAGGTTCTTCGTCATGGCGGGATGCGCGGCCGTGAGCGCCGAGATGAACGCGAGTCCCACCGCCGTGCGCCGTCCACCGGTGCCGCCTATGAAGAGCAGGGTCCCTCCCGGGCGAACCTTTCGCGCGGCATACCGAGCGACCTGCAGCGGCAGCAAGAGATGAGCCTCCACATCACGCCGTGCCTCTTCGAGGTCGAACTCGGCCAGCGGGGCGTAGTGGGGACCGGGGCCAGTGACCAGCACGTGGTCGACCGGGGTGGACAACTCGTCGAAGAACCGCGCGAGGCGGTCGAAGTCCGTCGCGTCGAAGGCGACTCTGCTCAGTGCGTTGAGCTCGAGCGCCGCGTGCTGGAGGCGCTCCGGGTTGCGCGCGGTGAGAATCACTTGGGCTCCCTCGGCGCGGGCGAGTCGGGCGGTCTCGAGCCCGATTCCGGAGCTGCCGCCGATCACGAGGACGGTCTGCCCCGCAAGCTCCGGCTTGCCGCTCATGCTTTCGCCTCCGCGTTTGTCGGTCGTAGTGTTCATCTTGATTTCGTTCTCCTTCCTTTGATAAGTGATCGACGACCGCACACCGAGCCACGTCGATCAGCGCACTCTTTCTGATATTAAGTGAGTCGTCGGTGGCGGACCTTCATCCAAGTGAAAGGAAAGAACTCGTTCTTCAATCTTTCTGTCACCTTCGGTAATCCGAGTATGCTGGCGAAGGTGCTCGCCCCACGATTCCACCAGAAACACTTCCACAAACTGCCCGGGATTGGCAGGATCGCTATACAGACCCCAGCGGAAAGCGCCATCACGCCGGCGGATGCGTCTCATCTCTCGCATGGCGTGACGGAATTCTCGGGCAGTATTCGGATCGATGCGATATTCGAGAACGACTAAAACCGGCCCACGATCGGGTTCGGGTTCTACTACGCTGATCGGCTCCGGCCAATGCACCCACGGTGTGAGGCTCAATTCTTCGCCCCGAACCAGACGATAGCGAAATCGCGCGGCAAGACCAATCAATAAACCTGCTGCCGCAATGTCGAGTGCATATCTAGTATTGAGTCGACTGGCAACAACTCCCCAAGCCGCGCTGCCTCCAGCTAGTCCTCCCAACAATACCAGAGTGAAGAGCGCCAGCACGCGACCTCGTGCCCATGCCGGAGCCACGGCTTGTGCGGCGGTATTGAAGCTTGACATGCAAGCTATCCACGCTATGCCCGCGAGTAGCATTGCGCCTGCGGTGACTGAAACAACTTGTGAGTGCGCGAGCGCGAACGTAGAAACTGCAAACAGCGCACTACCCCCCACGACCAGCAGATCATTTGACATGACCGCCCGGGCTCGCGACAGCACGACGGCGCCCAGCAAAGCCCCAGTTCCCAAAAAACCAAGCAGAACGCCGTACCCCAATGAGCCCAGACCCAAAATAAATCTCGATTGCAGCGGAAGCATTGCCCACAAAGCGCTCGCGCAGAATATGAATACTGCTGTTCGTAGCAATACTGCTTGCACGTCAGGCGCATGACGCACGTAACGAATGCCTGCTCGCATCGCTCCCCAAATGTGTTCAGGTGGTGTGCTACGTTTTTCGCCGGCGCGATCCCAGC
>CAZOOE010000628.1:0-3822 GCA_964581275.1 uncultured Clostridia bacterium | reverse complement strand
GGAGGACGTTGTCGAGTGATGTGAGCTCTTGCGTCGTTTTGTATGAGTGCGATGGCAGTAGGCGGAACAGGAGACAAACCAGCAACGTTGATAAGGTCACGAGTTCACCTTGTCACTTCGAACCGGTTACCCGAGCGGCAGATACCGAATCAGAACGTATGCGACTTCAAAGCGGTTGATCCGGAGTCGCGAGCGTGCGCCACATATGAGCGACCGGGCTGTTGTCGTTTCCGAGCCCCTCTTTGGGCTGTTTGAAGTGGCGGCCGATGACGTCGATGAACGGCTCGATCGACACCTTCGCGTTCGGATCGAAGGCATACAGATCGTTGACGGTGATCAGCCGAGAGTACATGTACCATTTGTGGTTTCGGGCAAACTCGTACGCTGCCTTGACGTGAGGGGCCGGCACATAGTCTTTGCCAAACATCCGGTTATACATCTCCGGGTATTCATACCCAACCGAGGAATCCGGATAGAAGCGCAGTGCCTGATGGTAACGAATCGCCCAACTGACTCTCTCGGAGACGTAGGGCTCGATCAGTTGCGCTCCCCACCAACCGTGATCCGGCTTGATCAGGCTGAGCACAACATCGTGCAAGAGACAGGCCAGGATCGTCTCCTCACTCATACCCGTCTTGAGCGCGCGCGTTGCGCTCTGAAGCACGTGATTGGCCGGAGCGAACCGTAGGCGAAAGAAATCGAGCAGCGCCGGTTTCGCGGGCATCGTTTCGAGCTTGTTTGCGGCGAACACGCCGTCGCCGGACCCTCCCAAGACGAACAATGACCCAACCCCTCGCCTATAAGCTCGTTCCGTAGTTTCACCCGATCGTGCGCCCGCCGCTTGATCCAGCCGTTCGATCATATGGTGCTCAAGCGCGTCCGCAAGCGCGTCGGACGACATCCCCTCCACTGCGACTGCCCCGCCCAGCGCGGCGATGAAAGCTCTTCGGTCGATGTCCATGAGAGTTCCTCCGAACCTGGGACCAGAGGCGTCCTGGGAGCGCGGGCGTCTCGCCTGCCTGCTCGCAAAATCGCTCGAATTATTGAGTCAAGCAGGCGAGACGCCTGCGCGGGACGACTGCGCTTCCAGGTTTACTTCAGCGTAGCCATACATTCGATCTCGACCCGCGCATTGTTGACCAGCCCACTGGTCCCGAAGGCACTGCGCGCCGGCAAGCGTTCCTTCTTGAAAAATGTCACATAGACAGTGTTCATGTCAGCCCATTCCTTTATATCTGCCAGCATCACGGTGCACTTCACCACGTTGTCGATAGACGAGCCGTTCTTCTCGAGCACCGTTTTGATGTTTTCAAGGGTCTGCTTTGTTTCCGGGCCGATGCCCCCTGCCGCCAGCTTGCCCGTGCTGTCCGTTCCAAGTTTGCCCGAGAGATAGAGCATGTTCCCGACTCGCACGAATTCTGAGAAAGTCCTGGCCGAGGGATTCGACGCGCTCTGATACTCAACCGCCACGCTTTGCGGCGTTGCCGGCGGCGGCTCTTTTTTCTGAGCTTCTGCTGCGACATAGAGAGCAAGGACGACCGCCACGGCGCCCACGCATGATTTGACGTTTCTCATAGGATCTCTTCCTTCATTCGAATTGCGGTTACGTTTGTTGCGTTTCGCCACTCATCCTTTGTCACGAATCGATCAGGCAACGCGCGCGAACGCATAGAGCGCACCGCATCCAAATAAACAACGGTCAGATTACTGATTTGATGTCGCCGCTCTTTGCCATACGAATGATGTGATCCGACGCGCGGAATGCAAGCGCCTGGATCGTGCAAGTCGGCTGCCCGCGGCCGGATGTCACAAAACTGCTACCGTCGCATATGAAAAGATTCGGCACATCGTGGGCTCGATGATACTTGTCAACAACAGAATGCTTCGCGTCATTGCCCATCCTGCAAGTTCCCAACAGATGAAACCCGAACGATTGTTCTCGGACGGGGCGGGTCCATATCTTACGAGGCCCGGCCGCTTCGAGAAGCTCCTTGCAGCGAGCTTGGAAGAACTGCATGGTTTTCATATCTTCTGCGTGATCTTTGTAAGTCACTCGCACCACCGGCAGCCCCAATGCGTCTTTCAGATGGGGATCAAGCGAGATGCTGTTTGTCTCCACCGGCAACGAAGTCGTATGCCGATGCATGCACGGTCCGGGTGTAGTGCTCCCTGAGCATGGCTTTATACTGGGGCCCCCATTGGGGCGCATCCGGCGGCAGGCCGCGCAGCGCGAAACCCATCGGGTAGGAGACGAATCGCATATCCATTCCGCCTCCGCCGTAAAACCCCCGCCTGGGATCGCTGTCATAGAAATCGTGTATGACCCGACTCACAGCCACGCTCTTGAATTCGTTCAGCGGGTGCTCGAAAAGTGCGGAGGCTTGCGCGTGGCCGTTAAACATCAGGTATTTTCCAACCTTGCCGCTTGAATTCGCCAGACCCTGCGGAAATAGTTGTGACTTTGACAAGAACAGCAGTCGAGGAGTCTCGGCCCCGTTCGCGCAAAGCACCACCGCTTTTGCGCTTTGGAATTGCTCGACACCTTTATCGTCAAAGTAGGTCACCCCGGTTACAAGTCCCGCCTTGTTGACTTCGATTTTCCGCACGCAACTGTTTGGGCGAATCTCACAAAGACCGGTCTTTTCGGCCTCCCGAATAACGGTCGCGAGCGTGGACGACTTGGCTTTCATTTCGCACCCGAAGTATTCGCAGAAGCCGCAATGCGCACACGCGCTGCGGCCGCGATAGGGCTGGGAGATGATAGCCATCGGCGCCGGAAACGCATGCCAGCCGAGTTTTTTCGCGCCGCGTTCGGCGAGCGCGCCCGAGGACTTGATCGGAAGCGGCGGCAGCGGATAGGGCTTCGAGCGAGGAGGATCGAATGGACTTGCACCGGCAAGACCAGATACCCCTAGCTCCCACTCGGTCTTTGTGTAATAGGGCTCGAGCTCGGCATAGGTGATCGGCCAGTCCGCAAATCCGGATCCAGCGATCGATCCCCATCGGCTGCGTTCGATGAAATCTATCTCATGAAGCCGCCAGTAGTTGGCCGTGAAGTGAACGGTGCCGCCCCCAACCTGTCTGCCGTAGATTATCGCTGGCTGCTCTTTGGCCTGTTCCTTTTCGGTTGCTCGAAAGGTGTTTGGCTGGCGCTTGTAGTCATTGGAGATGGCCCGTTGTCGCATGAATTTCAGCTCGTCGTGCTCGAAGTCCTGTTCCTTCACGTACGGACCTTGTTCGAGCACCACAATGCGAAATCCGGCCGCGGATAGTTCCCTGGCTATGATGCCGCCGGCGGCGCCCGCCCCGATGATCACAAAGTCAATCTCGGTCTTCGGGTCAAACCTGGCCCGTTCGTGAGTCATAAATCGGGTTCTCTATTTCGCCTGATATTCACCGTCATAAAACCCGAACGGCGATTTGTAGGTGAGCTGGTCTTCAAAGCCGATCAACTTCCAACCGATCTTGTTGTAATTGCCGCCGTATTCGGGATTAGTAAACATACCCAGGATCGTCATCGTCCGAACGAGCTCAAAAAACTGGCCCTTTTCAATTTTCTTGAGAAGCACTGTTTGTTGCTCGGCTTTCAGATCAGAGAACTTCCTGGTCTTGCCAAAACGTTTTCCAACCTTCTTTTGAAGTTGGTTGAGCCCAGTGACAAAAGCCGCACGTTCATCAGTAGCGAATGTTGCCAACGCGCGATCGATGAAATAGACGACCCGGGCTTCGCGGGCACCGGGCGTTTCGTCAGTCGGAATGATCCGAGCCCCCATTGCCTCCGCCCCCACGGACTGCCCGGGGATGAAGAACCCAGGCCGAGGG
>CAZOOE010000627.1:0-3824 GCA_964581275.1 uncultured Clostridia bacterium | reverse complement strand
TTTAAAAAGGCGGCAACCAGCCGGTTGTTTCAAGTACAAAGCCGCGTGGAGATGTAGTGCCTCGCGCGTCTGCGTCCTATGAAGTTTTACGACATAGACTTGCAAGTGGCGATCATTCGGCCGGGTCCGATCGTCGGCAACATGGTTCATCCTTATTTGAATCGTCGTCTCGGCCGCGAGGAAGCTACGTGCCTGCATCCCTCGCTTGAGCCGGTATTGAAACGCACACTTGGAGTGCCGCTGTTTCAAGAGCAGTTGCTGCGAATCGCAATGATCTGCTCGAACTTCACCGGAGGCGAAGCCGAAGAGCTGCGTCGCGCAATGGGATTCAAGCGATCGGAAGCGCGCATGGTCGAGATTGAGATCAAGCTGCGCCGCGGCATGGAACAAAACGGCATCACCGGCGAGACTCAAGACAAGATCGTGCAGGCGATCACCTCGTTCGCGTTATACGGCTTTCCCGAATCTCACGCCGCGAGCTTCGCTTTGATCGCATACGCCAGCGCCTATTTGAAGTGTCACTATCTGGCCGGGTTCAACGCCGCGCTCCTGAACAATCAGCCGATGGGTTTTTATCAACCTGCTACGTTGATCAAAGACGCGCAACGGCATGGATTGAAGATCGAACCCATAGACATCACTCGCTCGGATTGGTTGTGCACGATTGAGGGCGGAGTTGGGAGTTGGGAGTTGCGAGTTAGTGAGTCGGGGGTTGGGGATTGGGGGTCGGGGGTTGGTGATGAGTCGAGCCGGCAAAATGAATCTTCAATTCAGGAGTCTCGGGTATCTTACCAACCTAACCCCTATCCCCCGACACCCAACCCCCATCTCCGGCTTGGGCTGCTTTATGTAAAGGGCCTCCGCGAAGACTCCGCGCAAGCAGTGGTTCGTGAACGCGCGAAGCGGCCTTTTTCGGACATCGACGATCTGCACAACCGTGTGCCCGAACTACGCAAAGATGAGATGAGAAAGCTTGCTGAGGTTGGCGCGCTGAATTTCATCAGGGGTCAAAGGTTAGAAGTCAGAGGTCAGAAGTTAGAAGTCAAAGGTCAGAAGTCGGTCGGCAATCGGCGATCGGCAATCGGCAATCGGCAATCCCTTCATCGTCGCAGCGCGCTGTGGCAAGTCGAGCGCGCGGCGCGTGCAGTGGGTCCTCTGCTAAAAGAACAGAAGGATCAGAATTCCGATTCCCCGCTTCCCCCTATGACGATAGAAGAGCGGGTGAACTCGGATTTTCGTGGAACGGGCATGACGATTGGGAAGCACCCGATGGCTTATCGCCGCGAAGAGCTGAACAGGCACGGGGTCAAGCGAGCGATCGATCTGCGCGAGATACGAAACGGCGTTTGGGTGCGCGTTGCCGGATGGGTGATAGTCCGCCAGCGCCCCGGAACGGCGAAAGGATTTTTGTTCTTGAGTATGGAAGACGAGACGGGAATCGCAAATATAATCGTGACGCCCGATATCTTCGACCGCAATCGAGTCGTTCTCACAAACCAGCCGCTGCTTCTGATCGAAGGCCCGCTGCAAAATCAAGACAATGTAATTCACGTCAGAGCGCGACGCATCCAGTCTCTGTCTTACGCGATGACCGCGGCAGCTTCGCATGATTTTCATTGATCCGACCCGGCCTGGCGGTCTTCTGCCAGTCTTTGCGGCCTTTGTGAGAACCCCGATTTCGCGCCTAGCACGCAAAGACCCGCAGAGGCCGCAAACATAATCGCCTGCCACCGCAAGGCGTTTTCCTAAAGCCAGCGCTACGTTAAACTCTTTTCGAAGCTTACCAACAAGCTATGACCACAGACCTTGACATCGACCGCGTCGCTGCCCGCATCGCCGAGCTCCGCCAAAAGCTCGAATATCACAACTATCTTTACTATGTTAAAGATGATCCGGAAATCTCGGACGCCGAATACGACCGGATGTTTCGCGAGTTGCTCGAGCTGGAAACGCTGCATCCGGAACTCGCATCGCCTGATTCGCCAACCCAGCGCGTCGGAGGCGAGCCGCTGGAACGCTTCAACAAGATCGAGCATCATGCACCGATGCTCTCACTCGCCAATGCGTTCAGCGCGGAAGAACTGCGCGCGTTCAACCGCCGAGTGTCAGGCTTGCTCGAACGCGAAGACGTTGCTTACGTCACCGAATTGAAGATCGACGGCGTCGCCATGGCCCTCACGTACCGGAACGGCCGCTTTGTGCGCGGTGCCACCCGTGGCAACGGCATCGTTGGCGAAGACGTCACCGCAAACCTGAAGACGGTCAAACAAATCCCGCTTCGGCTGAAGGCCGGCGGCGAGCAGATTCCTGAAATGGAGGTTCGCGGCGAGGTCTATTTGCCGCTGTCGGCTTTCAATGCGCTCAACGAAGAGCGCGCCGATCAGGGGCTGGCGCTGTTCGCGAATCCGCGTAACGCAGCCGCCGGAGCGATTCGTCAGCTCGACCCGAAGGTTACTGCTGCTCGTCCCCTTTCGTTCTTCGGGTACGCCATCGGTTACATCGAGAGCGCCGCGTTAAAAACCCAGAAGGAAACTCTGGAGAAGCTTCAGGAATGGGGCTTCCCGGTGAACACAAACTATCGCTGGCACGAGTCGATCGAAGGCGTGCTGAAGTTTTGCCACGACTGGGAGCCGAAACGCGAATCGCTGGATTATGAAATAGACGGAGTGGTGGTCAAGGTTGACGACCTTGAAGATCAAAAGGTTCTAGGCACCGTCAGTCGCGATCCGCGTTGGGCGACAGCCTACAAGTTCCCCGGTCAGGTCGCCACAACCAGACTGAAGGAGATTGGCATCAACGTGGGGCGAACCGGTTCGATGAATCCGTACGCGGTGCTCGAGCCGGTGCGCCTTGGCGGCGTGACGATCAAGCTCGCCACTCTCCACAACGAGGATGACATACAGCGCAAGGACATTCGCGTCGGCGACATGGTGGTAGTAAAGCGCGCCGGCGATGTCATACCTCAAGTCGTCGGCCCGGTGATTGAACAACGCACCGGCAAGGAAGAGATGTTCCACTATCCGGACAAATGCCCTTCGTGCGGAGAGCCGGTCGTTCACGAAGAAGGCGAAGCGATGGCATATTGCGTCAATCGCGATTGTCCCGCTCAGATTTTCGAGGGCTTGAACCACTTCGTCAGCCGCGGCGCAACGGACATTCGCGGCCTCGGTCCATCGACGATCTGGAAGCTGCTCGAACTCGGCTTCATTCGCAACGCCGCCGATCTTTACTCGTTGACTGACGAACAACTCGCTCAGCTCCCCGGCTTCAAGGAGAAATCGATTCAGAACCTCCAGGCCGCCATCAAAGAAAGCAAGAAACGCCCGTTCGAGAATGTTTTGTTTGCGCTGGGAATTCGCCATATCGGAGAGGGCGTAGCGGCGTTGCTCACCACCGCGTTCCACGACATCGATGGCTTGCTGAACGCGACCGAAGAAGACATATCCGGCATTATGGGAATCGGGCCTCGGATTGCGCACAGCGTGTACCAGTATTTCAGAGACCCGGCGAGCCGCACGCTGGTTGAGAGGCTTCGCGATGCAGGTCTGAAGCTGGAAAAAGAGGAACGGGCCGTCAAACGCGGGCCGCTGGTCGGAAAGAGCTTCATAATTACCGGCAAGCTCGAGACGATGGCTCGCAGCGCGGCGGAGAAATGGATCGAAGAGCGCGGAGGCATCGTTCTGCCCTCGGTCTCAAAGAAGCTGGACTACCTCGTGGTCGGCGAGGATCCAGGGTCGAAGCTGGGCAAGGCTCGGAAACTTGGAGTCGAACAGATATCAGAAAAACAGTTGTTCGAGATGGACAGCTAATAAATCGGAGCTTAC
>CAZOOE010000626.1:0-3828 GCA_964581275.1 uncultured Clostridia bacterium | reverse complement strand
ATCACCGCCCAGCTTAACCAGTTTCCAGGTCTTGATATCGAGCACCCAGTAATCACCACGCGTGTTGACCCGCCACACTCGTTGCGAGTTGGTGAAGATGAGAAGAAGCCTGCCGTCGAGCGACCAGGCGTAGTCTTCGATCTTGAGCGGAGCGGAGCTTCCACTGGGAATAAATCGTGCGCTGGGAATCAGTACTTCGCGCCGCCCAGTCTCGGCGTCGTAGCGCACAATGTCGCTGCCGTCTTTTACTTTCTCGGAAGGCTCGAGCCTGGTGTACCCGGCTCCGTCATCGAGCCAGAGAACGGGTCCAAGTGGCCGAGAGGAGAACTCTGAGGAGCTGAACAAACGATCCAGCGTGAGGATCGATGGATCACTCTGTTGGGCGGCCGCTCCCAAGACAAGCAACATCAGCGTCAGCAGGGTGCTGCAGAGTCGACGATGGATCATGTGGACCTCCTGGAGCGCAGGCATCCCTGCCTGCATGGTCGTTGGTGCGATTGAGATAACAGTCGTAAACGGAAAGGCAGGCATGGGCGCCGGCGCCCCAGGTCAATCGAGCGAGCGGCGTTCAAACTGCCGCAACCCGAGATATGTGAACAACGCGCAATAGCCGGCCAGTCCACCAAAGATTAACCACAACGGCATGTGCGGCAGTTGAGGCGTCAACGCGGCGCGAAACCCTTCGCTCGCGTAGACCAACGGGTTGATCAGCACGAACTTCTGAAACCACGGGAGCACTTGAAGAGCGGCCCACGGATAATACGCACACCCGAAAAAGATCATCGGCCCGAGCAGGACGTTGAACATCAGCCCGATCTGTTGCGGCTCGACCATCGTGCCCATAACCATGCCAAACGCAGCAAATACCCAGCTCGTGATGACCGCGACCGAAATCAGGAGAAAACAATTCTCGAGCTGCAGGCTAAGATGTGTACCCATCATCAACCACGCAAGCGGCAAGACAAACAGACCGGCAATGACCGCTTGGATGATCCCCACGATTATCTTCTCGACCGCAACCCCCCTGATGCTGATCGGGGCGAGCAATCGGTCTTCGATCTCTTTCGTCCATCCAAACTCGACTACAAGCGGGAGCGCGACCGACTGCATGCCTGACAGCGTCATGCTCAGCGCGAGAATGCCCGGCAATAAAAGGTTGCCGTACCCCGTCTGTACCAGGTTGAGCCGAGGCATTACGTACCCAAAGATGAATGTGAACAGGATTGGCTGTATTCCCACGCGCAGGAAAAAGAACTTCAGCTCCCGGCGAGCAACGCGCATATCGCGATGAAGCAGCGCTACCATTGTTGCCATATCTTCAGTCCCTCAGACTTCTACCGGTCAGATGCAAGAAGAGATTCTCCAGACTCGGCTCCGACACGTGCGCATCTGTCACGATAGCGCCTTGCTCGCCCGCAACGCGCATTGCGTTCGCCAGCAATCCCTCCGCCTTATCCGCGTATACCCGAATCGTGTTGTTCTGTACCTTCACATCGACCACTCCGGGAACCGCGGGTAGTGCCGACGCGAGCGAACTGAGCGCACCGTTCGCACTTTGAACTTGTAACTCGATCAGGTAACCGCCCGGCACTCCGGCCTTGAGCTTCGCAGGGGTGCCCATTTCAAGCACTTTCCCTTTGTCCATGATCGCGATCCGCTGGCAGAGATGGTCCGCCTCGTCCATGTAATGCGTCGTCAGAAAGATCGTTTGACCCTTGGCGTTCAACTCCCTCAGCAAGTCCCAAATTGCGCGGCGAGCTTGCGGGTCGAGACCGGTAGTCGGTTCGTCCAGGAAGAGGATCGCCGGGTCGTGCATCAGGGCTCGAGCAATCTTCAACCGCTGAGCCATGCCCCCGGAATAGACCGTCGGTTTCTCGTCGGCGCGTTCCGCCAGTTGAAAGCGATCCAATAATTCTTGGGCGCGCTGCTCGCGCACCCGCTTCGGAACGCCAAAGTACTCGGCGTGGAACACGAGGTTCTCTCGTCCGGTGAGGCTGCGGTCAAGGTTGTTCACCTGCGGACAGACGCCTATTCGGCGCTTGACTGCGACGGGATCGCGCCTGACGTCGATCCCGTCGACAAGCGCGCGGCCCCCAGTTGGAATGACTCGGGTTGTGAGAATTCCGATCGTAGTCGTCTTTCCCGCACCATTCGGTCCGAGTAACCCAAAGAACTCACCGCTCTCTATCTCGAAGGAGATGCCGTCGACGGCTTTCACTTCGAGAGTCTGTTTGCGGCTCTTGGGCTTGTAAACTTTTTGGAGAGTCTCGACGACAATTATTTTGTGCATGCTCACCCGCATTTACCCTCGCGCACCATGGTATCGAGGAGGGGACAGCGCGAGTTTATACGGACTTCAGGCGGAAGTTTGTAGCGATTGGCGAGACTAGATCCTCGCTACAAGCTCTCACCTGCAGGCCGTACTACGAACAATCTCTATCGCGTGCGGTCCTGGTTAGAACTGACTGCAATCCGAAAGACGTTTGTCTAGGAGCTCGACCCCGTGATCCCCTTGCTAACGAGTATCTTTACTTCTACTCTACGATTCTGACGGCGTCCTTCCGCGGTCCGGTTGTCAGCAACCGGCCGGGTCTCGCCATAACCGAAAGGGGTCACCATTCGGCGTAACGGGATGTCATGGTTCTCCTGAAGATAGCGCACCACAGCGTCAGCGCGCTGCTGACTCAATATCCGATTGCGCGTAAGGTCGCCGGTGGAATCGGCAAAGCCCGCGATCTCGATGACGTAGCCTTTGGTCGTTGCTGCTTTCTGAGCCAGCTCGTCGAGCGCCCGTTTGTCCTCGGGCGAAATGATCGTGCTGTTCACTTTGAAGTAAACGCTGGCAGAGTCCTGTACAACATAGTCGTCAAGCGCGGAGATGCGTTCGTGCGCCTTGCCGGCTTCGTTCCTAGCCATCCGTGAAATCTCGCCGGCTTCCTCTATTTGACCGGACATCCGCTTATTGGCCTCTTCGACCGGAGCTACCCGTGAATCGACCATTTTCGCGGTATTCAGATCGCCCGAATCGAAGCGCACTTTATCGGCGACGAGCTGGCCTTCTGCGTTGCCGCGGCCTTCGACTTCGACTCTCAATCCGCGCAACAGGCTGGTCACACCATAGTCTTTGCCTGAACGAAAGAAGCCGCCCTTCGACTTGACGCTGGTGCGGTCGGTCAACAGCACCACCGTATCGCCGGTGACCTCATCGGCGACGCTGAAGGTGTCGGCCTCGCGACGGACAATTAGTCCTTTGACTTTGGCCTTCTGACCGTTTTCGATCAGACGAGTTTTGACACCGGTATTTTGCTTCGAGCTGCTTGACTTGGGTTCCTGCCCGCGAGCTGATAGCAAACTCAGCAGAGGGAAGACCAAGACGAAAGTAACAAAACGAAGAGACTGGGATCGGTGAAGTTTCATTGCAACATCCTCCTTGGGAGCATTCGCAAAATATTGGGTCGCGCGGGATCATTCCGGCGACGACCAGGTACTCTGACAAGTGGTTGAAAGGGCTACACCTTCCAACACGTCGAGTCACGTCCACATTTCGATGGACCTCGCTGTGAGGATGGGGAACAAGAACAAGTTCCCAGCGAACCACACGTCCCACTCTACAGCATCCACGGTGGGTTCAGAGATATAAGCATGTTAAGTCAAACCTGGTGGTTCGCGCCAGAGGTGCGAGAAGCCTTAGGAAGAGAAGGCCGAGGGTCAGTCCGCGAGCCCTGGGAACCGAGTGGCAGTGGCAGCCCGCGTATGCGGGCGACAGCGTGTAGCCAGGACGAGTCCGCGAGCCCTGGGCCGCGTCGCAATTTCGTCCGAGCCCGCGTA
>CAZOOE010000625.1:0-3829 GCA_964581275.1 uncultured Clostridia bacterium | reverse complement strand
ACCGGTGCGGCGCGCGCTCTCCGACGGCGCAGGCCGGCGGGTCCCATGCGAAGGAGCGGTAGTACGCCTTGCGGTAGTAGTAACAGGTGAAACGGAAGCTCAGGGGCCCGGGCAGGATGAGCATGGCCGGCGTGATGAAGCCGAGCCCCATGTCCTTGGCCCAGCCGACCTCCAGGAGCGGCGAGTAGAACGGCGAGAGGTAGGCCTCGTACTGGTAGGCCGTGCCCTCGAAGGTGCGCCACGTCGCGTAGACGACGAAGCTCAAAAGCACGAGCACGGTGACGGCGGGGCCGGCCCACCACGTGTCACAGGCACGGCGGGGCCGCAGTCGCGACTGGTCATTTGCCGGCGGTGCCAGGTTGCAGCGCTTTGAGCTTCTCTTCGTCCACATACTTCGCGAGGTCCTTCGTCCCCTCAGCCACATGGGGATCGCTGAACAACCCTGTGGTTGCGACTTGTCCGAGTATTTGAAATGCGTATTGGATGGTCTGCTGCCCCTCGTTCTGCAAGGCCAGCTGCGTTTGCGAGCGGCAGGACTCGACAAGTAGCCTTTGAAACAGAGCGCCCGTGCTCCGTGACAGGTTCTCGCGCTGCTTGGGCGAGATGGAGGACATGGCGCTCAAATCGGGGTGCAGGGCGATGACGCTGAAGATCCATTGCACCAGCACAGTGCGGTCTTGAGGTGACGTTGAGTTCACCAAGCACTTAGCCATGTCGTCCGCAAACGGACCAGCGACCGCGAACCGCGAGGTGCAGAGCAGCGTAGCGCAGACTACGGCGAGAGTTGAGCGTTTCATGAGTAGGTGCTCCGATGCCATTCGAGCATTTGTTGAGTCGACACTTACAGTGGCCACTTCTAGAGTTCAACTGAGACCGCCGGGCGCGGCACTGGGTGCTTGCATGCTGTCTAACGATCAATTCGAGGGACCGGCCGACCACGTGTCATAGGCAGCCCCGGTAGTCAGAAGAACCGCCATTTCATAAAGAGCGCTACTGCAGCCGGCAGGGCAAAGATCAGGAAAAAGATGGGCTGCTCGTCGGTCAGGCTGTAACCGGCCTTTGAAACACCGACCCACAAATTGAACGCCGAGATCACCAGCCACACGCATAGGAACCCCACCGTCACAGCGTACATTGCGTTTGGGTAGTGGGCGGAGAACAGCCGGCCCAGGAGGAAGCAGGCGACCAGGAGCAGGAACCCGACGGTGAGAAAGAGGATTGTGCGCATGGTGATGACTAACGGTTAAGTTGAAGGGCCGCATGATGCCCCAGGCCTCACGGAGCCTCCAAGATTCCTAGACGTTGCCGAGCTCATCTTGGCGCTCGTCGCTTTTTTCGGAGAGCGGCTGCGGGTCATGGTACCAATGCTCGTGTAGAGAGAACTGCTTGCAGGAGTGACAGGCGGTGATTTCCCATTTCCAGCTGCACTTGGGACAAACTCCACGCGTATCAAAGGTGTTCCCGAGGTGGCCGCAGCCGCCAATCTGGCGGGAACACAGCCACAGATCCGTAGACCTCGGTCTCCAGGCGCACCGCGGACAATAGATCATGGGCCCGTTCATTGACGTCCAGCGGTTAAGTTAAGGGGCCGCCCGGGGGCGCATAATGGCCGAGCCCCGGAAGCGCCAAACCGCAAGCGCATTATGGACCCCTGCACGATTGTTGGACGTCACCGGGTGAACAGCTCCGACACCTTGTCGTCCCATGAGGCACCGTCCATCCACCACTTGTCAGTGGCGCGGTAGAAGATGAATGTCCACCTCAGCGGATGATTCTCGCGCCGCTCGACATACGTGTATCGAATCAAATAATCGCCGACGTCATCTTCGCGAACGAACGCGAAGCCCAGAGTGCGCCCATAGCGATCTCCGATGGTATTTCGCAGCGTAATCGTTTTAAGCACCAGCGTATCAATCTCATTTGGAGGAAGTCGCCAGTAGGGTTTGAGCTTGTCCATCGCCTCGCTAATCTTGTCAGCGGCAACGAGTTGCATCGCCGCCTCAGTGAGTGCGCGGGTGTCCGCCTTACCGTTAAGAGGCGGCGGCTCCGCAAAGCATGGGAGGCCCACCAGAACAACAGCGGCGAATCCGAGCGACCTGGCTAAGAGCATGGTGTTGGCTTCCTGAGTGACGTTTAACGGCGAAGTTGAGGGGCTTGGGCGCGCTGCCAGAGCTTCATGTGACGCCTAAGGGTGAAAGCGCGGGGCCGGACGCGGCGTCACGTCGTTAGAAGTCGAATGGGGTCTAAGGCTATATGAGCCACCGCGGCACCCGAGCTCGATATGCTTCCCAATCTGCTCCGAAGCTGCGGGCCGCCCAAGGCTCCTCGGCGATCAGCACCCGCACGTGAACAGCGGCCATCACTACCAGCGTGTAGATCACGAGCGTGCGCGAACCCCAAAGCAAGGTCCAGCCGATCAGAATGGTAACCACGCCA
Source organism: uncultured Clostridia bacterium (assembly GCA_964581275.1). Lineage (GTDB taxonomy): Bacteria > Acidobacteriota > Blastocatellia > UBA7656 > UBA7656 > Onstottus_A. Next base: position 1,393 of record CAZOOE010000625.1, on the reverse strand, counting down.
ATGTACATCGGGTTGCGTGAAAGCATGTATGGCCCCGTCGTCACCAAGCGCCTGGGTGGAGCCCACGGCGCCAACGTCCCACGTCCCGCAACATAGAATTCGCGCACACACCATAAGAGCAGCACTGTTCCTAGACACAAGACCAGAATCCCAGCGGCCGCATGTTGCACCGGGCGCCCCGCCAGAGTCCCGATGCTGACAGGTGCTGCGAAAGCGACAACGCCCGGTAGTGCGACGAACGCTGCAACGGCACGGATCAGCATTCGACCTCTAACGGTGAAGGTGAGGGGCCGCGGGAGGCCGGAGGCCGCACTTCGGTCGAACGAGGCTCATCAGGCATGTCCTAGGCGGCCGGACAGGAGTCTCCTCCAACGATTGTTAGAGCGCATGCAGGCACTTAAGGTCCGAGTAGTGCTTCAGGGCCGACCCATACTGTTTGGGCAGCGCCGCGACGATGGCGCCAGTGGTTGGGACGGTCCTCTGCTCGGGTGGCTGAGTCATGTCCGTAGGTCGCTGCAGACCAAGGCCGGTTAGCATCGGGTCGAGGACGCCCGCTACCTCGTCAGGGCTGAAGCGCTTGCCCACCGAGATGGTGTCCACTCGGTTTGGACTTGCACGATCAATTACGCGGGCGGACCACAATGAGCGGCGGCGATAATGAGGATGAAGAGTGCGGCAAGAGCCACCGATTTCCTGAGGATATCTCTGAAACGCTGCCGGTGCTCGGCCTCTGGCTGTTCACGGTCCCCTCCAGCGATTGTTAGATGGCCTTCAGGCGCATGCGCGCGGAGTTCAGCCGTAAGCGCAGGCGTGAGCGTTTCAAAGTGCGACTGGAGTTCCGCCATGGAAGCCGCTGCGGCTGGAAGCTCCACATACATTATCGGTTCGTTCGGTGAGGTGAAATCAAAGCGGTGAGCCAACCTCCCCGTGGTAGTCCAGACAAGCCGAATGGCGACGCCGTCCGAAAGACGCACAATGAGTTCACCGTCTTCAACAGCTCGGCGCGTGACGAGATGAACCGTAGTGCTGTCGAAACGAAAGCGCTTCGTTGACTGGCCGGTGACGACATGAGCCGTAGAATCGTCGAAACTTAGGCGCTTCATTAACGCCTCGCGAATAACGTTGTTGGCGTCACGCTTCTTCATGGCCATCTAACGGTGACGTTGAGGGGCCGCCCACCAACGCCTGATTGGAGCCGCGGGCGCATAATTTTCTTCCGGCGCCCGCAGCGACACTACGACCCATCACGGCACCCTCCAACGATTGTTAGGTAGCGCCATAACCCTCGGCGACAAGTTGCTCGAGACGCTCCCGTAAACCGTCGTAAAGTTCACGAACGTCGAAATCCTCACCGCCTTCGACGCGTTTCGAGATCATCGTTCCAGTGCGGCCG
>CAZOOE010000624.1:0-3878 GCA_964581275.1 uncultured Clostridia bacterium | reverse complement strand
ACCACCGCCTCAATGATTGAGAGTCAATCGAAATGCAGATCTCATTCTGCCTCAAGTCCCATTTGAATTACGCCTCCTTTGCTCCTTGCTCCTCGCCTGTTGTTGCGAGCGCCAAAGCATTAGTGCTATGTTTTGCGTTTTGCATCAGGGGGAGATTTGTCCAATTCGAGAGCCTTCTCAGCAATCTACCTTAGTATTGGTCTCAGCTATCTCGGTGTAGGTCTTGTTGCGCCGTTAATCCCAATCCTGCTTGCCGGGCACGGGGAGAACAGTTTTATTGTCGGGCTCATCGGCACGACGATGTTCACAGCCTTCACTGTTGCCTCTTTTCCTGTCGGCGCAGCCACTGACCGCGTGGGTCCGAAGCCGGTTCTGGTCGCAGGTCTGGTGGTCTACGGCTCGGCGATACTCCTGTTCGCGTTCATAAAAGTGACGTGGCTCTTTTTCGTCGTGCGAGGGATCGAAGGCGTTGGGGCCTCGGCAATATCGGTAGCCACAGAAACGATGATTAACCGCCTCAGCGGGCCTAACGAGCGCGCTCGGCGAATGAGCTATTACGCGTTGTCGATTGGAATCGGCTGGGCCGCCGGGCCGCTGGCAGGGGCCCTCCTCTACGGAATACGACCTGAAGTACCCTTTATCGGATGTTTCGGACTAAGTCTCATTGCTGCGTTGTTGGCCGCCGGTTTGATCAAGAAGGCTCCTCTTGGGTCGCATCACGGAGAGGCAATACTAAGCGTGCTCTCGCCAAACATTGTGGTGCCTATTTCTGCCGGCGCTTTCTACGGCTATCTGATGTCTTCGCTGGTGACTCTGTTCCCACTTTACCTGAAGCGAGAGATCAAGGTTCCCGAAGCTGGGATGGCAGCCATCATCACCGCGGTGATCCTCGGGACAATAGTAAGTCAGGTTCCGATCGGCCACGCGGCGGATAGGTTCGGCAAGCGCAAGACTCTTCTCATGTGTACGGTATTGCTGGGGGGCGTTTTCGCAATGATGTCGCTTCATTCCGACTGGCGATTGTTTCTCGCCACTGGCGTCCTGGCCGGAGCGCTGGCCGGAAGCCTATATCCGATCGGGCTGGCGCTGATCGGTCACATTGTCAAGAAGGAACGCTTGGGAGCAGCGACGTCGACGTTTTCGCTGGCGTTTGGAGTTGGCAGCCTGATCGGTCCTTCAGTCTCCGGGTTGGCGATGACTCACTTCGACAATCCGAAATGGCTCCTCTATCTGCCCTCGCTTCTGTCAGCGGCCTTTGCTCTGACAATCATCGTGCTCTACAGGAAGACGGCAGCGCGCGTCTGACGACGACTCGAGCAGCAAGTTCGGTATGCCCTGTTTCGCCACAAGGTTAACTCTCCTGTCTTCCGCGCAGGCTTGGTATAACTGTGGTTGCGTTTTGTGCGCTGGCTTACTGACGGAGCTACCAGCCGCATTGTAATATCACCCTCCGGACCCCGACGCTAGGCCTGGAACGCAGGCGCGACTACAGAAGAGTTAGAGGTTGTTTAGCTGCGCGAGGCAGGCGCGAAGACTCAATGATAGGGCCCAACAACCTCGCATAAGCGCCGCTGTCAAGAAACCGCTAAAGAAAAACAAGACAGTGGCAAACGTTTACTTCTAGCATCCCTGGGAAAGAGGTTACGAAATTGGCAACAGCATCCAGAAGAGGTACGAAAACAAAGAGGAAGAGACGGACTAAAGGACCAAGCGAGAAGATTCGCTCGCTCGCCGCCATTAGTCTCGCCAACAAAGTCGGCTATTTGAAGCTGGGGGATCTGGTCGGACAAAACACAAAGGGCGCGGAGGCAGTGATCGACAAGATGCCCAAGCGCAATTTCAAATCGGGCGAGACTGTCTATCCGTCATCGCACAAAGTCCCGGTGGCCTGTCTTGTCAGAAGCGGGCGTGTGAACATCGTTCGAACCGCCTCGACCGGTCGCGACTTCGACGTTAAGGCCGTCGAAGCCGGTACCATCTTTGGGGAGATGCCGATGCTCGGTCAATCAATGCTCGGCGCCAAAGCTGTGGCTGCGGACGCATCCAAGATCACATTCATCAGCGCGGCGGACTTCGAGAAGATCGCCAGCGCTTCGCCGTCGGTTGCGCTCAATCTGGCGCGTCAAATCGGACCGCGTCTTGTGGACGCCGAGAGACGGCACGAGCAATCAGCTTTCCAACCAGTGACCTCGAGAGTGGCGTCGCTGCTCATAAAGCTGTCCCGGGGATCAAAAGAAGTGAGCGGCTACACCCATCAGGAGATGGCCGACATGCTGGGGGTGTATCGCGAGACCGTGACAAACGGGATAGCCGAACTAAAAGCGGACCAACTGATCAAGGTCGGCCGCAAGCGGATCACTCTGAACGACGTTGGCGCGCTTCGAAAGATGGAGACGATCTAAGCGTTTCGTTGCCTAAGGGCCGCACGGCAGTTAAGATTGGCTGTTGGTGGAAACCCACGCCGGGGCGGGTCCTATGGAAATCCTTTGGATCATCATACTGATGGGCTACGCCGTGTGCGTAGCCCAATCTATTTTTGCGCTGACCGCGAAGCGGCCGGTGATGAGAAGGACCGCCCATGCGGCCCTCGCAATAGCATTGGGCGCGCACACCGCCTGGCTCTTATTGCGTGGAGTTCGCACCGGTAGATTTCCGCTCGTCGGCACGCAGGAGATGGCTGCCTTCCTCTCCTGGGGACTCGTTCTCTCAACGCTGATAGCCTATCGCTGGTATCACGCCACCGCGCTCAAGGCCTTCATTTTCCCAATCGTGCTGGTGTTGGCGGGGATTGCCGGAATTTCCCCTGGCCCGGCTGATCAGTCTCAAGACTTCAGCAATACCCTTCAGAGCATCCTGTTACCCGCTCACGTGGGGCTGTTGTTGCTGGCCTACTCATCGTTCTTTGTCGCGTTTGGCGCGGGAGTGATGTATATCATTCAGGAACGCGAGCTGAAGCACAAACGCTTCGGCACGATCTTCTACAAGCTTCCGTCGCTCGACACCTGCGATGCAATCAGCTCGCGAGCCATGGCGATCGGGTTTGTGTTGATGACCCTAGGAATAGTTGGCGGCCTTTGGTACTCGTACTCCCGCTACCACGTGTACTGGCAGGCGGGACCGCTCGAGATATTCTCCGCCGTGACCTGGCTTCTCTATCTGGTCATCATCCAATCAAGGATAAACGCCGGCTGGGGTGGACGAGCCGCCGCTCTCGCTTCGATAGTCAGCTTTATTGTTGTGATCTGCAGTCTGGTTGGAGTTCGCTATCTGGGACACGCGTTTTGAGAGTAAGGGGCATGGAGTTCAGGCTTTAGCCTGGTATTGTCGTCGCGGACGAAAGCGCCAGGCTAAAGCCTGAATTCTATGCCCTCTCACCTCTGCCCTATGATCTCTGAGCGATGAACATCGTACTTGTAGGATTGAGTCATAAGACCGCGCCGATCGAGATGCGCGAGCGATTGGCGTTTGGGGAGTCGTTGCTCTCCGACGCTCTGTCGAGGCTCGTGGATCAGGAGATTGTAGACGAAGGCCTGATCGTCTCGACCTGCAATCGCGTCGAGCTGATAGCGTCGACGCCCGCCGGGGCTGACCGGGGCATGGATTTTCTGGCCGATTTTTTGAGTGACTTTCATCAGCTCCCCCCGAATACTCTCAACGGTCACATCTACAAGCACGCCGACAGCAATGCCATCAAGCACCTGTTCCGTGTCGCCTCAAGTCTGGACTCGATGGTCGTCGGTGAATCGCAAATACTCGGTCAGGTCAAGGAGGCTTATCAGCACGCGATAGGCGCAGGAACGATAGGCCGAGTGCTCAGCCAGTTGATGCACCGGGCGCTCTCCGTCGCCAAGCGCATTCGAACCGAGAACGGAGTGGCG
>CAZOOE010000623.1:0-3880 GCA_964581275.1 uncultured Clostridia bacterium | reverse complement strand
GCCATACCTTTAATACGCGCCTGATGGAAGCCGGCGTCCTGCAAGAAATTCGCATGGCGCTCATGGGACATTCCACTGGCTCGAAGATTCACGCCACTTATACCCACATTGAGTTTCCCGCCAAGCGCGAAGCCATACGGAAACTCGAGCGTTGGGTTGATCAGCAACTCAAAGAAATCAAGGAGGCACAATATGCCAATTCAGAAACCAGATCCGAAAGCAACCCCGGCCCATCCGCAGACAAGGGAAGCCAAGCCGGAACGCAAACCGTGGAAGAAGAAGACTCCCGTCGAAGTCGTATTGGAGCAAGCCGACAAGTTGAAAGCCGAGATCGCCGAGGCCGAAGAACAGATAAGAGCCAAAAAGCGGCAGCTTCAGAAGTTCGAAGAAGCCAGAAAAATCTTCGAAACGAGTTAGTGCCATGAAGCTGTTAACCGACGAGCTACGAGCAAAATTGCCGCCACTCTATTCACAAGAAGCTGACCCGGAGCCCATGGTGTACGCAAAGTTCTTCCTGCCCGGCACTGGCTGGACCTGGTACGTGCTGGAAGGCGGGCTTGAGGACTCGAGCTTCCGGTTCTTCGGCTTCGTGGTGGGGCTAGAGAGCGAGTTCGGCTATTTCCTGCTCTCTGAGCTCGAAGCCGTTCGCAGTCCGCTCGGCGCTTCGGTCGAACGCGACCTTGCCTTTGAGCCAGGCCGGCTCACCGAAGTTGTACCCGCGCCCGATTTATGACGGCGCTCTCACTTGAGACCAAGAATTCGTTTCTTGGTCTCTTTTTTGCGTGGCCCGACCTCGAGCCTCGCGTGTATTGGCGTAAAGGGAAGGCACGAATCTCTTAGATTCTCAATTCAAACAAGGAGCCAGAATTATGAAAAGACTATCCGTAGTTGTGGCCGGCACCGGCCAAATCCGCGACATCGAAATCCAGCCGGGCACCTCGGCTGGCGATGTGCTGCATCAACTCAACCTTCCGGACTACCTGCTGTCCAAAGGTCCTAACGATCCCTTCTTTGCCGCCGCTGAGTCGGTCTACAACAAGGTCAACGACGGCGAGAAGATCTTTGCATCGACCAAAGCCGAAGTTGGAGTTTTGCTGCTGTGCGCATAAAGAACCTCGGCACCCGGCCCGCCCCTGCATCTATCCGCGAGCTATTCTCGCGCGTGGTGCGGGGGCGCAGCCCCCTCGAACACGTGGAGCGCCGTCAGGTTCCCTACTGGCACGAGAAAGGCTGGAACCGATCGGGCAACGTCTATACCGGCAACTATCAAACACCCTATCAGGCATTTCGTGGAGAAATCGCGGAGCACCGTGGCGGGCACATCGATTTCTTTCTCCACAATCCATCCGCTGAAATTCGTCACCACAGCCATTGGACCTGCTTTCAGCATCGCGGCAACGACTGGTACCTGGTGCACATGGGCAAGCCGCCCAAGGATGTCAGTTCCGGAATCATCACCATTGAACGGTTGATCACCGAAGCATTTGAATCTTAGAAAGGACACGGCAATCACATGCCTACGCAATCAATTGAATCTATCCAAAGCGAGCGCCAGCGGCTGCTCAAGAAACGCCAAGTTTACCTCGAAGCTTTTCACAAGGCCGTAGACGCGGGCAAACAGAGGCAACTCTCGAACCTGTACATCAAGATCCGGCAGACCATAGATTTCCTCAAGGCGCTCGAGGAAATCGAGGCCGAGACGAAGCCCAAGCAAAACAGCAGCCGCCGCCGATACGCGGTCGGCTCATTGTTCTTGCACGAAAGCTTCCGTAAACTCACAGCTGACCAAGATGAGCAGTTCTTTTTCATAACAGGCAGCGAAGTGGAAGGCGTGCTGGTGCTCGATCAGTGGGCGGAATTTGCACACCAGAAACGCAGCATGGTGGGCGTCACGGGCGAGCCAAAGGCCACGCACAAACTGCTGATCAAACTCGAACAATTCGGTCACAGACTGCTCGGGCACTTCCACAGCCATCCAGGAAATGGCGCGGACGCGACCAGGCCCTCCGGAACGGACGAGAACTTCCAGAAAAGGCTCGAGAGCGCAGGCCACGTCGCCGTGATGGCCATCTTCAGCCGCGATGGCTTTGTTCGTTTCATTCGGATGGACCAGAACTTGGAAATCGAAGTCTATGGACAAGGAGTAGAAAAACATGCAACGGGTATCTACCGTCTCACAAATCTCGATCAAGCTCCGCGGTAAAGCGATTCCGGGCGCCGGGGACCGGCAGCAGAAGATTCCAGGATTCGATCAGTCACTTCTTTCGAAAAGCAGCGTAGTCTGCATTGGGGCAGGCGGTATTATCTCTCAAATCGCGCCCACACTGGGACGCAAAGGAATCGGCCGCATCATGTTGGTCGATAACGATATCGTCGAAGCTAGCAATCTGAACCGGCAACGGTTCTATATAAAGGATGTCGGCCGAAACAAGGCACTCGCTCTTGCCGAGAACTTGTTGCCGGAATGTATTGCCGCGACAGATATCGTCGGTCTTGCACTCCGGTTAGAGGAAGCAATTCACAGCGGTGTCGATCTTTCCTGCGATGCCGCTATTTGCGGCGTGGATAACAATCCAGCCCGTGTTGCGGCCAGCCGCTACTTTCGCGCGAAGGGGATCCCTGTGATCTTCACCGCCGTCAGCCGGGATGCTGATCACGGATACGTGTTCGTCCAGGAGAAAGTCGGTCCCTGCATCGGCTGCCTGTTTCCCGATATGGCTGATGATGATCGCTATCCTTGCCCCGGCACGCCTGCCATCGCTGATATTTTGCAAGCCGTCGGCGCGCTTGCGGTTTATGCAGTGGACACGCTGCTGATGGACCGGCCCCGCACATGGAATTACCGGAGGATCTGCCTCTCGGATGCCGAACTTGATGGGGCATCGCGAGCCAGCAGCCGACAGGACTGCCGGATCTGCGCAGCCGGGTGCGATGAAGCTGAGCAATGAATCGGCTCAGGAATCGGAACGCGAGAAAGACAGACGGAAAGGAGGTTAACATGGCGAAACGCAAAAAACGTTCATTCGCAAAACAGGTGACCAGGGGAGCAGCAAAGGGCTTAGGCAAGCTTGCAACCGGGGCGGCGGTTGGTGTCGTTACTGAGCTCGCCTCGATCCTGACGCTCGGAATCTACAAGCCGGCGAGGCGGAAATAGATAACGTGCGCCCTTCTTTCAATGGCGCAGAAACACTCGGCCATTGGCATGCAAGGATGCTGCAGAATTAATCAAACATTGAGGCCTAGAACAAAGTCCATTCTCCTACCGGCACTTCACGAGACTTTTATCTTCTCCAGCACTGCGAGTGCGCCTAGTGATTGACGAGCCGCGTCCATTCACCCGGCGATTTGCGCCGCTCGCTAGCAGTTGCAACTCATTTGCTGATAAATTCTCGCATTCTGTCTGTCTTCTCGATATAATATGGTTTAGTTGCAATCTGATTGCTACTGAAAATGACAACGCAACCCGCACATAACAAAAGCTCTTGGAGCCGGCTGACGGCTCTGACGGCCCTTGCCGGCCTGCTGCCTCTTTCGAATTGTTGGGGAGCGGAAGGCCCATTTTTCATCACTTACACCCACCAGATGGAAGAGCCTGGGAATCTGGAAATTGCGACCAAGAACATTACTGCCAAGCCCGGCGATGGCAGCCGATTCCTGGGCGCGACCACCGAGCTCGAATACGGAATCAAAGCCTGGTGGACCACTGAGTTTTATCTCGATGGCCAAGCTACCGGCGGCCAGAGTACTCTTTTCACTGGCTACCGATGGGAAAACCGGTTTCGATTGCTGCCGCTCGAGCACTGGATCAATCCCGTGTTGTACGTGGAATTCGAAAACATCAACGGCCCCAATCGCGGGCTGCTGGGGGTGGTTGGCCCCC
>CAZOOE010000622.1:0-3880 GCA_964581275.1 uncultured Clostridia bacterium | reverse complement strand
GGGCCTTTCTGTGCGTGGACCAGCATTGGCCCGTACCACAGTTCGGCATTCAAGGGTCAACGTTGAGAGAACGTCACGGCGGGGCCAGTGCCCCAATCCTTGTAGTAAATCTGCGTTCCATCTTTCGTTGTGATGGCACTCATAGGACACTCTCCTTTTTGTTAAGCGGTTCTCGTAACTTCAAGTTTCCCGAAGTGTACTTGAGCGGCGATTGTGGCGCCGATTGGTGCGCCGGCTTAGCTGCTGTATAGGGCAAGTCACAGTTGAGCCTTCGAGCTTGCCCTGGCTCAAAGGACCTTGTCTCTGCGTGCATTTGCTCTGCGTCGCACAGAATGTTCCGTCGACGTTAAAGACCGCAGCAATGCCGACCAGTTTCGAAGATCCAGGCGGTACTTCGCTTATGCGGGATTCTTTTCTTTGAGTGCCGCTGACGCTGTCGGTGCAGTTGCAACTGCTGCTGCTGGCTGTGGATTCTTCGCCGCGGTCAACGAACGGCTGAGCCAGTCTTCGAAACGCATCTTGCCGAGTCGGGCGTCATCCCCGGGAACGAGCGTGCGCTCGCTTATCTCCGCCCCAAAATAGCGCGGGCGAGTGTCAGCGATAACCTCGCGCGGATCGTTGAGTGTGTTGAGGGTTCGTCGGATCAGGTCCTCGAGGCGAAACTCATCGGGCCCCGCCACCTCAACCGTGCCATTCAACGGCGAGCCAGTGGCGACTCTGCCCACCGCAGCGGCTACATCGTCAGCGGCAATTGGCTGGATGAGCACCGGCCCCAGGCGAACCGTGTTGCCGTCGGTTTCGCTGTCAGCGATCTTATTGACGAACTCGAAGAACTGCGTCGCGTGGACGATCGTGTAGGGTATTGAGGATTCCTTGATTAGCTTCTCCTGAGCGAGCTTCGCGCGGAAGTAGCCGCCGATGCCGCCGCTCTCGGCCAGACGTTCGGTTCCCACGACCGACAACGCAACGTGATGGCCCACGCCTGCGGCGGCTTCATAAGTCAGGAGGTTGCGAGTGGAGGTCTTGAAGAAATCCGTCGCCGCCGCCTCCTCGAACGAGGGCGAGTTCGACACGTCGACGACAACCTGAGCTCCCTGCAGCACTTCGGCCAGTCCCTCTCCGGTAAGTGTGTTGACGCCGGAATTGGGTGACGCCGGCACAGCTTGACGGCCTTGCTCAACGAGCTTTTTCACGAGTTTTGACCCGATGAGTCCGCTACCGCCAATTACCACGATCTTCATTGTTGACGTTTCGTTTGTCATAAAGTCTCCTTATCTGACCTTTGGCGTTTCGCTTGTAACCCAGACGGTGATCGGCGAGGTACTTTCTTAGTTCGATCTTTAGGTGGTGATTACGACAGTCAAGGTTCAGGCACCAGCACCGGCGCACCCTTTGCCTTGACCAGGAACACAACGAATTTTGCGGGCTTGGTTTTGCTTGCGTTCCGGCCAACGATGTGGATATCATCGGGTCCTTCATAAAAGGTCTGGCCCGGCGTGAGTGTGACTTGTTTTCCACCCTTTACCTGCATCACGATGGAACCCTCAAGCACGTAAACAAATGCTGCTGCATTGTGCCGGTGGATCGGGTCTGTCCCACCCGGGGCGTATTCGACAGTGATCATCATTACTTCCTTGCCGGGCATGTCCTTCAGGTCTTTTGACAAGAGCTCGGTGACCTTGGCCTCCTGGGCCTTCACCGTTCCGCCGAAGAGACAAAGAAGCAAGATTATGTTCATGCATGCTTTGGTGCCGAATATAGTTTTGCCGAGTCGCATCATGGTTCTCCTTTCTAAAAACCGAGTTTGCTTTTCCGTATTTGGCTAGTCTGAGTGTAGAGATACGCTTCGCGGGAAGAAATCCAGTAGATTGCGTAAGGGTCCGTGAATGATTACCGGTTAAAAGACGACGTGATGTGGTAGATAAAGCGCGGATATCCGTGAGTGCTGCTAGGTAGTTTGCGGTAGGGTGTCCAGCGGAAGTTTCAATCTTTTGATAAAAGCCTTTCGCAGAGCATCGTTGGCCTGCGCGATCGCCGCGCGCGCTGCGGGCGATTCCGTGATCGCGTTTAGCATTACAAAATCATGAATGGTGCCGAGATAGCGCGCCGCGGTGACTGATACGCCGGCTCGCATCAGCCTGCGCGCATAAGCCTCGCCTTCATCTCTCAACACGCCGTTCTCGACAGTAATAAGCAATCCTGGAGGAAGCCCCGCAAGCTGCTCATTCGTGGCCTTCAATGGTGAAGCGGTCGGCTCGTCGCGCAACGCCGCATCCGGCGCGTAGTTATTCCAGAACCGTTTCATCGCCTCGCGGGTCAGCCAGGGGCCATCGGCAAACTCGTTGTATGAATCGGTCTCGAAGTTGGCGTCGGTGACTGGATAGAAGAGCAGTTGGAAAATGATTTTTGGACCGCCGCGCTCTTTCGCCATCAACGTGACCGCTGCAGCCATGTTGCCGCCCACGCCGTCGCCCGCAACCGCGATTCGTGACCGATCGATTTTCAATACTTGGCTGTTTTCGGCCACCCACTCGGTGGCGGCATAAGCTTCTTCGATGGCCACTGGATATCTTGCTTCAGGAGAAGGGGTGTAGTTGACGAAGACGACAGCGGCATTCGCCCCGTTGGCGATCTCGCGGACGAGCCGGTCGTGTGTGTCCTTGTCGCCAAACACCCACCCGCCACCGTGAAAGTACATAACCACCGGGAGGATACTCATGCCGTTTTGTGGTCGGAGAATGCGAATCGAGATCTTGCGTCCGGCGGCGCCGCGGATCATCCGGTCGTTTATGTCGACCGGCAACTTTTCGACCTTGCCTCCTTGTACTTCCGACAATACGACGCGTGCGCCTTCAATTGGCAGCTGATAAATGGGCGTGCCGCTATGGATCGCGCGCTCCTCGATAAATGCGGCGGTGCTCGGTTCGAGCTTACGACTGTTCGGATGCTGATCTGTTTGGTCGCTCATTCGTTACTTCTTTGAGGCCAGGCTGAGTCGCTCACGCTCATCGTAGAACCGTCAAGTATTCTCCAGGGTCCGTATTCGTTAGCTTTGATTCTAGAGAGGTCTCTTTAAGTAAAGAATCCAGTAGACTGCTTAAATTTATGTGAATAATTACCAGGTGGAAGCGACCCTGTCTGGTATGCAAATCGCGAATCTGTGGGAGAGGGCTGTACGTAGTTTGCGGTACGAGGTGGAGGTTCTCAAAGTTTTCAATCACAGCCACACGGACTTTAGGACTCTACTACCTAAGGACTGACCAACTTATTCCTCACCGCGTAATGAACCAACTCTACAATCGAGTTAATCTCCAACTTGCGCATGATATTTGCGCGGTGAGTCTCGACCGTCCGCGTGGTGATCGACAGAGCTGTAGCTACTTCTTTGTTGCTCTTACCTTCGGCCAGAAGCCTTGTCACTTCAACTTCGCGGTCAGTCAACGCCACAGTGGCTGCCGTTGATGCAGTATCTTTGGGACTCCGGATCAGAGCGTTTCGCAGTGTCTCAGACACGGTTGGTGAAAAGTAGACATTATGTTTGAGTATCGATTCAACAGCGGTTATCAAGTGCCCTTCCACATCGCTCTTGCCGACCACAGCCCGGACCCCTGCAGAGAGTGCCTCGCGAATCAGCTCTTCGCTCTCATGCATCGTGAAAATCAGAATCTCTGTCTCGGGTAAAGCAGCGCGAATTTGCTTGGCTGCTTCAAGCCCGTTCAACTCAGGCATGGACCAATCAAGCACCACGACGTCCGGCTTCAAAGAGACGGCCAACTCGACAGCCTCGCGTCCGTTGGTGGCTGACTCTCCGCACACGTGCCAACCGTCGTGCGTTTCAAGGATACCCCGCAACCCGCGCCGAATGATCGCGTGATCGTCT
>CAZOOE010000621.1:0-3886 GCA_964581275.1 uncultured Clostridia bacterium | reverse complement strand
GAGCGGCGAGATGCCCTCGACCCGGTTGCCGTTGAGCACCACCGCCCGCTCGCCCGCGCCAACCCCCGCAGCATAGAGCTGTCTGCTTGAATCCCGTGTGCCCGATTCCTGTCCCAGAAAGAAGAGTGCTCGCGCAAGCCTCCATTGCACTTCGTAACGGTCGGTCCCGCCGAGCGCTCCTGATAGCACCATCACGGATTCCCTGACCGCGCCCGGTTCCCCGCGATGTTGATACAACTCGTCGGCGCGCCCGATTACGGCGAGAAGTGCGTCAGTAGGCATGGCTAAGTCGTGAGCGAGGGTGAGACGAAGCGAGGGGCGAAACGATCGAGGAGCTGGCGTATGTTTTATCGGGCGTCGCCCCCAGTCCGGTCACCTCGTTTCCCCCCGGCGCCTTTTGTTCACCGCGACGCTATCTTCTTCAAGTGCTCGCGGGTGAATATCGAGTCCTTCAGCCCTTGATCGTAACTCACATCAACTGCTTCAAAATCAATCTGCTTTCCTCTGGCGGGGTTGTCGATAGTCCAAAGCGTGCGAGTCCATCGTCCGCCGACCTGTTCCCACTTGTTGACGATAAGATCGCGCACCAACTCACCGTGATTGTCGTAGAACTCAGCCTTCACGTCTGCGAAAGTTTGCTTTGAGATCAGCAACACAACGCGGGCGAACTTGGACTCGGCGCCCTGTTTTAGTTTTCCCTCGAGGCGGTAAACCGGAGTGGTCTCGAACGTTTCTTCACCGGCAACCGTGAAGTCGTACTTTTCGGGCTGTCCATCGGCAAGCTCCTGTAAGGTCAAGCCGAAAAGCGCGTCCTCGCTCATCAGATCACGGGTGACGATGAAGCTCTCCGTGCTTTGCACATACCGTACGCCTTCGACCTGTCCATCAGGGAAAACCGTTATCAGACCGTCGCGATCACGCTCCTCAGGAGGGGCAGTGAATTCAACCAGGATCACCAGACGTCCGTCTGGCTGGTGTTTGCGAGAGATTGTGAGCTGGACTTGCCGAGCCGAATTGAGGTCAACGGCTTCACCTTTTGAGCTGATAGATGCTCGCAGCTTGATGTCACTGTCGTGACTGGTATCGAGAGTGCGATACCGTTCGACGATGGCGGCCGCCTCTATTGCGGACGATGCTTTGCTTGACGAGCTGCTGTTCCCATTGTCGAGCGTAACGGTCCCTTCGAGCCTCTTGCCGCAACCGCTGAAGGCCACAAGCAGAGCCATAGCCATAGTCAGCAGGAACAGCATGCTTTTGGAGGTCCGATAATCAATCCTGGTGTGGGTGTGCGCACATCTATTCATGGCTTGATCGAAATGTTCTCAAGTGCGCAAGGCACGAATCTCCCTTGCACGGCGGTTGTCCGGATCGTCACTGTCTCTCCCCAGTGCGGCTCGCGCAAACAGGCTCGATTTCATCAGCACCGGCAGAAAAACAAGGTCGGCAGCGAGGCACGCTCCAATCCCCAGCGCCCACAGTATTCCTGCGATTCGCACCGGCACGAACGAAGATAGCACGAAAACCAGAAACGCCGCGATCAGCATGAAATTTGCGAGCATCATCGGCTTGCCGGTCCTCAACATCGCAAGCCACATCGCCCATCCTTCATCGGTTGCCGAGATCGTCGCAGGCAGATCAGCGGCCTCGGCCAACCGCCTGCGCTCGGCGACACACTGGCGATAACGACGAATCATGTGAACCGCGTTATCAACGGCCAGCCCAAGCACCGCGCTGGCTACAAGGCTCGTTGTAATGTCGAGCGGAGTTCCGCTCCATCCAAGGAAGCCGAAATAGCAGATGATGGGTAGCAGGTTCGGAATCAAAGCCAGCAGCGCGGTCGAGAACGAACGGAACAACACCACCATCATTACGTAGATCGTGACGAGCGCGATCGCGAGACTCGATGATTGTGAAGCAGCTACGGCATCCGAAGCATCGTTGAGAAGAATAATCGACCCGGTTGCCCGTTGCGTCATTCCCGGGGGAAGATTCACTACCGACCATTGGTCGATCTGACGGGTCAGCTCTCTGAGCTCGTTCGAGCTGAACAGATTCACCCTGAGTATGATCACCAGTTGTGAACCGTCAGCAGTAACGAGCCGAGATAGCGACTCATCCTGCGAGAGATAATCTCGGAATATCAAAGAAAGCCTGCGGCTGTCATCAGGAATGTCGCCGCCGCTTCGAATGGTGTCCACAGGTTTTTTCCCGGCTTCGGAGTCAGGCGGCAAGACGCTGTTGATCCGGTTGATGATGTCAGCGGCTGAAATACCGGCATCGACACCGGGCTGCGTCAGCGCGAATTGCTCGAGCTGCGAAGCCGCGCGCAAGAAGACCGGATCGACGATTGAGCCCCGGCCGCCGGTTACCACCAATTGAACCGTAGCCGCGCCTGCCAGCCTTTTATGAAGTCTCTCCGCATCCTGGACGGTTTCACTTTGTCGCGGGAATATTCGCAAGTAGTTGGTGTTTACTTGAAGCCAGATTGCTCCAGCGCCAAGAGCTAGGGTCGCGATGAGAGTTACCAACAGAACAATGCGCCTGCGAAACAGAACCAACGCGGTGATGTTTACGAGCAGACCGTTCAGCCCGGTCGCGTAGTCTTGCTGCGAACCGGACTTGCCCAATGCATGACGCGGTAGCAGCGAAAGAGCTGCGGGAATAAAACCTACTGTTAACGCGAGGAGCGCCAGAACGCCCAGCGCTTCGAAGATTCCCATGTCCCGCGCCGTAGGTACCGCGCTCGATGCCAACGCTCCAAAGCCCGCCATTGTGGCCGTTCCGGAAACAATAACGGCCGGTCCTATAAAGGCGAGACCTTCGAGCCAGGCGGCTTGTTCGCCCTGTGCATCGTGGCTCGGGCCGAGAGTCGACATCGATACGCGATACTGATTCAAGACGTGAAAAATGTACGAGCTGCCAACCGCCATCAAGGTTGTCGGAAGAGAAAGGGTCGCTAGGGTGATTGACCGGCCCATCAGACTCATCAGTCCTATGGTCCAGACGAGC
The DNA here is from genome assembly GCA_964581275.1 of uncultured Clostridia bacterium. Classification (GTDB taxonomy): domain Bacteria; phylum Acidobacteriota; class Blastocatellia; order UBA7656; family UBA7656; genus Onstottus_A. The sequence goes on along the minus strand of CAZOOE010000621.1, from coordinate 877 downwards.
CCGATTATCAAAGCGCACATTGGCAGCGCTGCTCCCCAAAAGGTGCGAAACGCAAGGAGGAATACGCCGAAACAAAGCACCGCCGCAATCGGTGAGAGAACAAGCATGTCGCGCAACATACTTCTGATGCCTCTCGCGTCTACGATGGGTACGCCGGCGAGGAACACCTCGTCGCCGTTGCCCTCCGACTTCGCGACTAGTTCGACGTGTTCGGCGACTGCCCGGGTCTCGGCTTCATCCAACGGCTTTAGAAAGATATCTACCGAGGCCGTCCGACCATCCGTTGAAACGTAGTGACGCACGTACAGCGGGTCGTTAGTGACTTCCTCCTTGAGCCTTGTCAGCTCGATGGGATCGTATTGCTTGAGGAGCCGAGATTCGATCAGGCGGCCGACGCTGATGCCTCCGTCCTCGCGCTTTATGGCTTTGATGTTGGAGAGGCTTAGTGCTTTATCGACACCGGAAATCGCGGCCAACCGGTTAGTCAGACGCTCTAGCCTTTCAAGAAACGACGTGGTGAATACATCGCTTGTCGTGACAGCGACGATGATTACGCGGTCGTCGCCAAAGATTCGACGAGTCTCATTGTAGAAGCGATATGTCTCATCCCTGCGCGCGAGAGTCTCGGGTGAGCCGTTAAAGCTAACTCCGTGTATCAGAATGATCGCGAGAAAGCCGATGGTGATCGCGAGTGTTGCGGCAATGATGGGTTTTGGGCGGAGGACAACGAACTTCGCGGGCTGGGTCATAGAGGCGGCTCGCGGCACTCAAATGATTGCGGCTGCGAATATACGGGATGAAAGTCTGGTCATCCAAACCAGGACACACGATAAATTCCACTTCAGTCCTTTGAGTTTCCCCAGTTTGAACATTCACC
>CAZOOE010000620.1:0-3893 GCA_964581275.1 uncultured Clostridia bacterium | reverse complement strand
CGATCAAGGCTACGAGAGGTGGCTTGAGCATCGGAGCCACCGCGACCATTCAGGAGTTGCTCGACAATGCGCTGGTCAATCGTGGCTACCCGGCGCTGGTGCAAGCCGCCGAGGGCATTACCAGCCCGCAAATCAGAAGCAGGGGAACGGTCGGCGGCGATCTCTGCCAGCGGCCCCGCTGCTGGTATTATCGCGCGGGCTTTGGTCTCCTGGCCAAAGACGCAACCGGCGAACCGCTGGTCACAACCGGCGACAACCGCTATCACGCGATACTAGGCAACACGGGTCCTGCTTACTTCGTAAACCCCTCAAGTCTCGCTCCGGCGTTGATCGCATATGGCGCAACCGTGAGGATCCAGGGATCGAAAGGCACACGCGAGGTGGCAGTTGAGAAATTCTTCGTCGCGCCTCAGGGTAACGACCAGCGAGAGTACGACTTGAAGCCAGGCGAGTTCGTCACTGAGATTGTCCTGCCGCCGGCAGGCGGCGCAAAGAGTGCGACATACGAAGTTCGACAGAAGGAAGCACTCGATTGGCCGCTTGCTGCCGCGTCCGTCGCATTGAAGATGTCCGGCGGGAAGGTTACTTCGGCACGAGTCGTCCTCGGCCACGTTGCTCCAACTCCGTGGCGCTCGACGGCGGCGGAAGAATTGCTTGCCGGTAAGGCAATTACCGAGGACATCGCTAAGGCCGCAGGCGAAGCAGCAGTGACCGGTGCAAAGAGTCTCGGGCGCAACTCGTACAAAATTCAACTGGCGCGGGTTGCTGTGAAACGGGCGATACTCGAGGCCGCCCGAGGAGGTGTACGATGATTGTCAACGAGGCCGAACGTTTCGATATCAATCACCCTCAACTGTGCGAGTGCCTGCGGTGGAAAGGGATGTTTATCGGAGTCGCACACGATCCGTCAGTCCCCCCTACAAACGACGGCCATTTCTGGTGCGTGTACACCCAGACTTGCATCGGACCAGACGGTCAACTCGCCGAGCCTGGCGATTGTTCGTCGCATTCCCGAGCCTGTTACGGGAAAGGTCGTGTGTGATAAGATCGGTATAGCTCTTAGCGTCCTTTGCGAAACCTTACGTTTTTGCACGAATAACCCTCTCGCAGAACGCAAGCCGCAAAGTGCGCAAGGTTCGGAAGGAGAATCAATGATGCGACGAACGATGTTCATGGCCGCTTTGACTCTGGCAATACTGGCGATTGCGTCTGCCGCCAAAGCTCAGAGCATTTCTGGCGACTATATTGAAACCCGCAGCGCCGACGTTTGGACTGGACCCTGTGTCGCGAACGGCGAGATGAACCTTGCAGGTGATCAAGCGATTCTAGCCTGGCGTGTCAGCAAGGGCGAGTTTAAGGGAGTTTCTCTCGACGGGCTGAGCGTGGTGGCGGTAGTCAAGGCGAACGCAACCCTCGGAGACCAATACAACAATCCGTACCCGGCAAAGACGGTTGTGATCGTCGATGAAAAAGCGTGCGGCGACCAACAAAACGCGCTTGTCGAGTTTGCTCAATCAATGGCCGGTGAGCTTCTGAAGAATGTTGTGCGGGTCGAGGTTGCGCCAATCACTGTAGAGGTCACCGGAGAAGGCGGTCACTACGCCAGGACGTTGGTGCGGGCCGGTAACACTGCGGGTATTCAGACTCGCGCAATCAACCCCAAGGATCACCTGTGCGGGAATGAGGACATCTTCTACCAACCTCTCGCTGAGATGACTCACTCGATGCCCGCGGTGGCGGAACTCGATCAATTCGTCGGAGCCGGGCTCGATGTTTCGTGGACGGTCCACGGCAAGCGTAGCGCTTTTGTGGGTACGTTCGCGCGGTAGAGATTACGCATTGGTGCGGATCCCCTTGCAATGGGCACCAAGGCACAAGGGCCACAGAGAAGTTCTCGGTGACCTTTGTGCCTTTGCGATTATTCCACGAAGAGGATTTTGAATGACTGGTAGATTGCTCGGGCTGATACTCGCCGTGGTCGTCGTTTCGACATCAGCTCTCGGCCAGAATAACAAGATCGAAGGAATCGGCGCGATCGCGGATCCGGCCGCATCCGATGCTCTGAAGAAAGCGCTCGAACCCAAGGGTTCTCGAATCACAATTGGCGATGGAGCTTATTGCGACATCTGGTTGCGAACCGGCTTGCCGGCAGGAAAAAGTGACGCGCAGGGCGCCGTGTACACCACGATGGGAGAGTCAGTGCTCGTCGGAGTGATCAGTTTTGCGAGGGCCACCACCGACTTTCGCGGGCAAGCGGTCAAGCCTGGAACCTACACGCTGCGTTACGCAGTGCATCCGGCGGACGGCAATCACCTAGGGATTTCACCGATTCGTGACTTCCTGGCAATGGTGCCGGTGGCGATGGATACCAACCCCGACGCTCAGCCAAAGTTTGAAGAACTCATGAAGTTGAGCGCTAAGGTCGCCGGAACGAATCACCCTGGCGTGATCAGTCTCGTTCAAGCCGACGGCGGAGCGGCCCCCAAACTAGGCCAGGAAGGGAGTCACGGAATAGTCCAACCTAAAATCAAGGAGCCATCAGGGAGCGACCTTCCGATCGGGTTCATTGTCAAAGGCATCGCGGAGAATTAGCCAAAGCGAAGGCCTGGTCGGTGACGGAAAGGGTGAAGGGTTATGAGGCGAACCTCGGCAATAAAGCTCGCAGTCATTGGCTTGCTCGCAGTGTTGACACCCGCTTTAGTCCGAGCGAGCGACTCTCCCGTTGGATCTTCGAGCTTCGAAATCAGAATGCCGCTTGGAATCCCGCTCGATCTGTGGACCTACTTTGTTCCGAATGACAACCCGGTCACCGCCGCGAAGGTTGAGCTGGGGCGGAAGCTGTTCTTCGACGCGCGGCTCTCCGCCGACGGTAAGGTCAGCTGTGCCTCATGTCACGATCCCGGACGCGCGTTCACTGATGGACGAAAAGTCGCGGAAGGAATCGGGGGACGACTCGGCAGGCGAAACTCCCCGACGCTGCTTAACTCGATGTTCAGCGCCGGTCAGTTCTGGGATGGCCGCGCGGGGACGCTCGAAGAGCAAGCGAAAATGCCGCTCACTAATATCGACGAGATGGGCAACCGTTCTTTAGATGAGGTTGTCACGAAGATTGCGGCGGTTCCGGAGTACGTTAGAGGCTTTCAACAGGTCTTCGGCGGAGCGGTAACCATCGACGGCTTTGCCCGGGCAGTTGCAACCTTCGAGCGAACTCTCGTCTCCGCGAACTCGCCGCTGGATCGATATCTGGAGGGCGACTTGAATTCGCTCAGCGAATCGGCGCGCAACGGCCTGATTCTGTTCCGAACCAAGGCACGGTGCGGCGTTTGCCACGTGTTCAATCAAAACTTCGCTGCGTTCGCGACGTTCCCGTTCTTTACCGATGGCAACTACCGCAACACCGGAGTTGCCATGAACTTTAGCGGGTTCAGCTCGCTGGCTCGGCGCGCAGTTGCTGCTTCGCGCGATGAATCCGGCAACGCGGTTGCGGCCCTCTTAAAGCAAGAGCGTGCCGGCGAGTTGGGCCGATTCATGACGACGGGGAACACGTTGGATGTTGGCGCCTTTCGGACGCCTTCGCTGCGCAATGTCGAGCTGACCGCGCCTTACTTTCACGATGGGAGCGCGGCCACGCTCGAGGACGTTGTTCGGTTCTACGTTAAGGGCGGCAACGAGAACCCGAATCGAGACTGGCAACTCGAACCCGTTCCGCTTACTAATGTCGAACAGCGAGAGCTTTTTGATTTCCTAAAGGCCCTGACCTGGCACGCCGCCCTCCGCCTGGCCGATCCTCAATAAACCGTCTGGCTGGCTTTGCGTATCTTTGCGACTTTGCTAGACCCTGGTTTCCCGCCACTTTACGCCACTTCGCCTTCCGGTTGCTTCTTGTTTCTTTT
>CAZOOE010000619.1:0-3899 GCA_964581275.1 uncultured Clostridia bacterium | reverse complement strand
ATTAAGCGATGTGAGAATAGCATAAGGTGCTTTTGGGCGAAAACGCACGATTCGATCAGCGATCGGGAACTTGAGTCCCGGCTTCAGTGTCTAACCCCGCAGCGCCGCTTAAAAAGTCCAATACCGGCAATCCGGTTTTCTGCAGAAATGCGTGGAGGAAATCATGTTGGGGAAGCAATACGCGTGTCCAGTCACTGTGGGTCCACGGAACTTTGTTTGGGTTGATCTGAAGTCCATGCCATCGAACACTCCGATGGATTTGGTCAGTTTCTACGACAGGTCAAGTGGGTTGCAATTCGCCGCATGGGTGGCGCTAGTAATCCTCGCGTTGGCGGGCATGGGGCTCATAGTCGAGCGCTCAATCAACTACAATCGGGCCAGCCGGCAAACGCGGCAGTTCATGTCCCTTGTGGGTGAGGCGTTGGTCTATGGGCGGCCAGATCACGCGTTGCCGTTGGCATCACACTTTCCTGCAAGCCCTGTTGCTTGTGTTGTCAACGCCAGCCTCAAGCCAGGCGAGCCCGGCGAGTGTCAATTCTCGACCGCCGCGCGCAACATTGCGGCAACAGCAAAGACGGCCGACGTTGTCCGGGGGCTTGCGACGCTTAGCGGTATAGCGATGACCACGCCAATTATCGGCGCCGCGGCGGCAATCGAAGGGTTGATTCGATGTCTTCGCGTCTCGTCGGTGCTTCCAATAAGCGCCGACGTTTTGCAGAACCTGGTTGCGGATTGGATGGTTGGCCTGCTCGCAGCCCTGGGTGTCGCTTTTGTTGCAACCTGGGCTCACAGGCTGTTGTGCGCAAAGGCAACCCGCTTGCTGGTGGAGATGGATCGGCTCTCGCTCGCGACGATCAGCCGGATAATGGAGCCCGCTGAACGACCGCGTACCGGAGCGCGGCTGCTTGCTCCTCAGATTCACGAAATCGGTAGCCGGGTTACTCGCGGAATCGGTAATTGATATGACGGCGTGTTTCAGGCATCATACGCCGAATGAAATCAGACTTCCGCTTCCACCACGACATCCGAGTCCGCTTTGCTGATACCGATCTCCAGGCCATCGTCTTTAATGCGAACTACCTGACTTACTACGACGTGGCATGGACCGAGTACTTTCGAGCGGCTGGCTTCGAATGGAAGGATCTGCTTGCGTTGGGAGTGGACGCGGTGCTGGCGCGTACCACGATGGAATTCAAGTCGCCGGCGCGGTTCGACGAAATCCTTGAAGTTCACACCCGAGTCTCGAAGATTGGTACCACCAGCCTGACATTCGAATTCGCGATTTATCCCCAGAATGAGGACAGATTGATCGGTTCAGCGACTTCGCTATATGTGTGCGTTGATCCGAAGACGCTCAAGTCAGCTCCAGTGCCCGATCTTCTGCGTCAGCGTATAACGGAGTTTGAAGGAGATAGCCTGCCGAACGTCAGCCGCCGATGAGTGGACCGAGGCTCTCCCGATAACTGGCAAATCTGCCGCGATGTTCCTCCCCGGCAAATCCCGCCAACAGGCAGTCGAAGCCAAACTCTATGCGCAAGAGATGCCTGAAAGCGATCGGATACCACCCGCGCCGGGCTGCTGAAGTGCAGCCAATCAGCTCGGATTGTTTCTTAACACCTATGCTTGTTGACGGCACGCGGGTTAGAATTGCGCGTCACACTTAGCGGATCATGAATCGGGCAAATTCTCGAGACATTTCATTGAAAGGAGTACGCCCCCGCTTCTCTTGGCTCGCTCCAACTATGACTTGGTGTGTCGTCAAAAGGCATGGGTACGGCGTCGGCTTATTGCAACATGCTGGATCGAAACCCATATTCCTCACACTCGCGAGGCTTTCGTGTAGGTCATCACCACCGACAACAATGTTCTTGTGAGATGCGCAAGAAAACTCTCCTTCCCGCCGTCAACCTCGGAGCAATGTTGCTGGCAATCGTAGCTCTGGTTGTAGCTTCCATTTCAACAGGGGCTGCGCGTGATGGATTTTCAGCTTACGAAGATTACAGGAGGGTATCCAGTGCGGCCGGCTTCGGCATGCAGACGACTTTCTTCAAGCCGGTCGTGCCCCCGACCTCGCCTCTCACGCCCGGCAACCTCGTCATCTATCGGGTCGGGGATGGTTCGGCAGCATTGAGCGCTACCGCCACGGCTGTTTTCCTCGACGAATACACTACCGCCGGCTCACTCGTGCAATCAATCGCGTTGCCAACCACCGTGAACGGCGCCAATAAGCGGCTTACAGCGGCCGGCTCTGCAACGTCTGAAGGTCTTCTAACGCGCTCGGCGGACGGACAGTTTTTGTTGCTCGGCGGGTACGACGCGTCGTTGGGGACGGTAGGAATTGCGGCAACCGCTGCGACCGCCAACAACCGGGTTGTGGCTCGAGTCAATTCGGCGGGGGCGATCGATACAACAACGGCGCTCGGCGATGCATTCTCCGGTACTAATGTGCGTGGAGTAACGAGCCTGGATGGGACGGCATTCTGGCTCACCGGCGCTGCTGATGGTGTGCGATATGCGGCGTCCCTCGGCGCGACGACCTCCTCGGTCATCAGCACGACCGTAACTAATCTGCGCGCCACGAATATTTTCAGCAATCAGCTCTATGTTTCAACTGGCTCCGGCTCCGCCGTTCGTTTGGGCACCGTCGGCACGGGAACGCCGACGACGGGCTCCCAAACGATTACTAATCTTCCGGGCTTCGTCACAACTGGGAGCCCGTATGGGTTTTTCTTTGCGGACCTGGACGGAAGCGTGCCCGGTGCGGATACCGTTTATGTTGTGGACGATGGAACAAATCAGATTCAAAAATACTGCCTCGTAAGCGGCTCGTGGGTTGCGAGAGGCACAGCCAGCGGGTCGGGCGGCGTGCGGGGTTTGACCGGAACGATCAGCGGCAGCAACGTCACTCTCTATGCAACCTCAGGGACCGCTACGACTGGCAGTCTGTTCGCCTTTAGTGACACTACCGGCTACAACGGGACGATTTCGGGTTCTGCGACTGCGTTGACAACGGCGGGCACCAACAAAGCGTTTCGGGGCATCGCCTTCGCTCCGGTTCCGGTCAACGCGGCCATCATACCCACCTGTCCGACCCCGCTGAACGTTACCTTCGGTGTGGGCGGCTCAGCCGCCGTCAGCGCCAGCGATGCTGACGGGACTGTTACAAGCGCAAGTATCAACAACATCACGCCACGCGATCCGGGCACGATCACACTTACCGGATTCACCCCGGCTCCCGGAGTTAGCGGGACGGCGACCGCGATGCTCAGCGCAGGACCCTCGACGACGCCGGGGAGCTACAGCGTGACAATCACCTGGTTGAACAACGATCCGACGCCGCAAATGGCGACCTGCATGGTCGCCGTAACGGTCATCGCAAGCGCTCCGGTCGTTCCAACCTGTCCTGGGAATCTGAACGCGTCGACAGGCGCTGGGGCAAGTACCGGCGTCAGCGCGACTGATATTGATGGCACGGTCACCAACGCGTCGATTACAATCATCACGCCCAGCAACCCGGGCACGATTACTCTCACCGGTTTTACGCCGTCTCCCGGTGTTGGTGGGACGGCGAACGCGACGCTCAACGTCGGAAGCTCGACTCCGCCGGGAAATTACAGCGTGACGATCACCTGGTCTAATAGTGATTCGACGCCGCAGACCGCCACCTGCGCCGTCGCCGTCGCTGTTTTCACTCCAATTCACACCATTCAAGGCAGCGGCAACACCTCGCCATTCTCTGGCCAGGTCATTACAACCTCGGGCATAGTCACCGGAGTCAAGAGCAATGGCTTCTACATACAGGCTGGCGACGCCGATGTTGACGCCAGCCCAAACACCTCCGAAGGCCTCTTTGTTTTCACCTCAAGCGCGCCACCGGGGGCCGCCGCTGTGGGGAACTC
>CAZOOE010000618.1:0-3902 GCA_964581275.1 uncultured Clostridia bacterium | reverse complement strand
TCCCATTAGACCAGGGCTGCTTCGCGATCCATTCAATCGTGTCATAGCCGTCGACGTGATCAGTCATGAAAGGCCGGTACTCCCCTTCGCTCTTGAAGGTGCCGCGGCAATCCTGAACCACAAGCGCGAACTCGCGCTTGGTCCATAGAGTGTTTCCGGTCGCTTGCAGGTCTTTGCCGTACGGCGTCCGCACCAGCACTGCCGGCCAGGGTCCATTGCCCTGAGGAAGGAAAATGCTGGTCGCCAGTTTCACGCCGTCGCGCATCGGAACCAACTGCTCGGTTGGCTTCGCCGATTGAGACTGCTTCTGTGGCGGAGATGGAGGGGCCTGCCGGGAGGCGTCCGAAAGAATAGGGCCGAGCAACAGGACAAGGGATAGTGACAACAAACTCACACCGAGACGCCGGGTCATGGCTGCTAGGGGGCAGGATGCCGGCACGAAGGAGCAAGACAACTCACTTTTCGGGTTTGCTCGTTTCATGGTTCGATCCTCCAAATCGCGGCGTTTGGTGATGTTGATTCTTAGGTCGCAAATGAGAACCGGAGAGAAGCTGGACCTCTCTCCGGTTGCTAATCGACAATAACGGCGGACGGACCGCAGGGTCCGGCTTAGAACTGGATCCTGGCCGCTATCTGGAACGCGCGAGGACCGCCCGTACCAAATGTTCCACCGGCTCGGGTGGTTGGGACGCCGTAGTTCGCAGCGTTGAGGGTGCTTCCGTAACCAGCGAGGTTCGAGACGTTGAACACATTGAATCCCTCTCCGATCAGCTGCAACTTCACCTTCTCGGTGATGTTGATGTTTCGTGTCAGCCGCAGGTCCTGAGAGACGAACGTGTCGCCGTTATCGATGGTCGCCGGTAGCGTGATTACCGGGAAGCTCTGGCCGCGCGTATCTTTCGGGCAGGTCGCACACGCAAACGTCGCGTTGTACTGATTCACCAACAAGCGCAACTTATTCACGCCGTAGCGAGTGCCAAAGCCGTTAAAGGTTCCGCCCGGCAGGATGATAGAGTTGATTCCGCCGGTAGTATCCACATTGTTTATGGTGTTGGACAGCGGCGGCGAGCTGACCCAAGGCATGATCAGACCAAGCTGCCAACCATTCAACACCCCACGCGCGACCTTGCTGTTGCCGCCGTAAGTCGGCAGATCAACAAATCCGCTGAAGGTGAAGCGGTGTCGGCGGTCTGAACCTTGATAGTCATCGCCCGCGTGGTAGTTGTTTAAGTCCACCACGCCGTTTGCAAACCCGTTGAAGCCGGTATACTTCGACAAGGCGTAGGAAGCCACGAACAGATAACGGTCACTGAACCGTTTGTCCACCTTTACGTGCAACCCTGTGTAGCGGAAGTTTGCTGAGCTGTGCGAGACGGCAATCGGCCCGACCGAGCAGATCGCCTTCGGGTCCGCAGCCTGGGCGCCGACGCAAAGCGGGATGATCGGCGTCCGCACGCCGTTGATGAACCGGTCGTAGCGGTTCTCATCAACGATCACGGTGTTATGAAGCCCGCCGAAATGGAGTCCGCGGCGCATCACGAAGTCAGCCGATACAACCAGATTCTTCGCCAGCTCCCGTTGAATGCCGGCGCTCGCGTTAATCGAGTAGGGAGTAACCGTGTCCGGCGAGAAGATACCCCCGAAGGCAGGATTGCCGGTCGTCTTGAAGAGTTCAACACCCCGAACCGAGAGGTCCTGCCCATTCCCCAACTGCGCCAGCGTCGCGGCCCGCAATCCTGGAAGAATCGCATTGAGGCCGGCTCCGGTGAGAACACTATGGGTGAATATGCTGGTGATGAACTTAGTCGCATTGCTGAAATCGAGCCCGTAGAACGAGGAGGGAATGATCGAACGTCCGTTGCCCGACGGCCCGACATAGGCGCGTTCGTTCAGCCGCGTCCAGAAGAGGTTCGCATCGTGATACACGCCAGCCCCGCCGCGAATCACAGTCTTGCCATTGCCGGCCGCGTCCCAAGCAAACCCGAAACTCGGATCCCAGTTGTTCTTGTCACGGTGCGGCGCACTCAGGTTGCCACCCAGCAACGGGCCCAGAATCTTTGGCCGATCCAGGTCGTGATTGAGGATGTTGGTCTCGATCGAGTAAGCGAGACCGTAGTTCAGCGTCAGCCGATCAGAAACGCGCCATTGATCTCCGCCGAAACCGCGGATGCGGTTGTTGTGCGAAGCCGTGTCCAGGTTGAAGCGTTGCGGCTGGCCAGAATCGCCGATGCCAGTATAGAACTGATAGATCGGAAGCTGCAGAATATCCTGGTAGGTCGGGACGGTGGAGTTCAGCGGCCCCGTGCCAGTGGCGTTCAGCTTCAGGCTGCTCGGCAAGGCGTTGTAGAGCCCCAGCACCGCTGCTTGAACGGGCCCCGTTGTGCCCGCGATGAACGCCAACAGGTGAAGAGGATCGTAAAGCACGTCCAGCGACGGCTCCAAGAACGCCCAGCTTCCGACGCCGTGCAAATGCTCCCACTCACCGCCGAAGCGCAGCCGGTGCGAGCCTGCCTGCCAGCTAAAGGTGTCGGTCAACTGGTAGGTCCGCAGTACGCGGTTCTGAGGCACGTTGACGTTGTTTCCGATGACGAACTGTGGCGCAAGAGTGGTGATGATCTGCGGCCCACCCAGACCGATGCAGGCTACCGGGTCGGTGCAATCCTCGGCAGTCGGAATTCTCAGTCGACCGCTGTAGAAGCTGTAGGAGTAGCGGAAGTCGTTGACCTTGTTCCCGCTAAACACTGAGGTCATGCCCCCGAGCATCTGCGTAGAGACGTTGCGTGTCGGAATCCAGTACGACGGCATGGTTGTTCCGTCCGAGTTGATATTGTGATTGTTGTCGGTGCTGAAGCGCATGAACGCGCTGTGCTTTTCACTCACCTTGTAATCCAACTTGAGGTTCGTCGTTTTAAAGACGAGCGGTTGCCCAAACGCACCATTTAACTTCGACCAGATCGGATTGTTGTTGTTCACCAGCACCACGCTGTGCTGGTCATTGTATTCGCCGTTGAAGAAGAAGAAGAGTCTGTCCTTCTTGATCGGGCCGCCGATGCTGCCGCCCATCTGCTTTCGCGAGAAGAACGGATCCGGATTGCGCGGGTCACGCTTCAGCAGCGGATAGGCCGAGAGGTTGTGATCGCGATAGTACATAAACGCCGACCCGTGAAAGTCGTTCGAGCCGCTGCGTGAGACGACGTTGATCGAACCGACGCTGGTCGTGCTGGTCGAAATATCGTAGTTGAACGTCGAGATCTGGAATTCCTGAACTGTCTCCTGCGAGAAGTTCTGTGATGTTCCTCCAGTGACTCGATCATTGATCGTCGCGCCGTCAACCGAGATGCGCGTCAACGCCTGCGAAGCGCCGGCGATCGAGACGCGGAAGAAGTTGTTCGGCGAAGATCCCGGATTGTCGACGGAGGCGACGCTAACTCCCGGTTCAAGTAGCGCGAGTTGTAGGAAGTTGCGCCCGTTTAACGGCAGGTTGTCGACCTGCAAGCGGTTAACCACCCCGTCGATCTTATAGTTCTGCTTGTCGATGATCGGGGCTTCGGCGATGACATCAATGACTTCGCCTTTGGCGCCCGGGCGCATGCTGGCGTCGCCGGAGGTAGTGCTGCCAACCTGAACGACCACCGTGATGTTCTGAGTGGCGAAGCCCTCGGCTTCTACCTTTATTTCATAATCACCGGCCTGAAGGTTCTCGACGGCGTAGCTACCATCGCTGCCGGGCTTTGCTGTTCTCTCAGCGCCCGTCGCCTTATTGGTAACCGTGACGCTGGCGGTCAATATCACCGCGCCGTTCTGATCCTTAACTGCACCGCGGATCGAACCAGTCGGGTTTTGTGCGAGAACTGGGAAGGTTGTCCTTACTGCTAACGTCAACAGGGCAACTGTTAGCAGCA
>CAZOOE010000617.1:0-3903 GCA_964581275.1 uncultured Clostridia bacterium | reverse complement strand
GTTTTCGCGTGCGACTTCGATGGCCCGGGGATCAACGTCGATTGCAACCACGCGCGAGCCGGGTTCGAGCAACGCGGCTGCGATCGCCAGGATCCCAGTTCCGGTTCCCACATCAAGCAGGCTGCCGCCGTGCCAATGGCGTTCGAAAGCTTCCAGACAGAGCCCCGTGGTTTCGTGTGTCCCAGTGCCGAATGCCATGCCCGGATCGATTTGAATCAGCACGCGATCCGCGCTCTCTTCGGGAAGCCTCCAAGAAGGCGCAACTAGCAGTCGCTCGCCGATGTGAACCGGCTCGAACCCTTCCTTCCACGTCTGCATCCAATCTTGTTCGGGAACTGCCGAGATGGAAAAACTGCTCAGCGCATCGCGGTGTCCGGATCGTGCGAACTCAGCCTCAATTGCCTGTTTGATCTCACTCGTATTCGCTTGCGTACCGAAGTAGGCGTCGAGCTTGACACCGTCAGCCGTCTCCTCGATGGTGACAATTCCTGTCGACCCGAGATCGAAAAGGAGCGCGCTCGTTTGTTCCTCCACCTCTCGCTTGACCAAGAGCGTAACCAGCCAGTGAGAATTGACGCCTCCCGATTGGGGATTGCCGATCTTGGAGGTCATCAGTTCTTCCTTGGTCGTAGAATCTTTCAACAGAAGTATTCGGAGATTGGCAATCTGCAATCGGAAATCAGTGGATGCCTAGTTCATCCAACGCCCGCTCGTTGTCGCGCCAGCGCTCGCGCACTTTGACGAAGAGGCTCAGGAAGACGCGCCGGCCGAGTAGGCGCTCGATGTCCACCCGAGCGGCGGTGCCTATTTCCTTCAACCGGGCGCCGGCTCTGCCAACTACTATCGCGCGGTGTGAGAGTCGCTCGACGTAGATCAAACAGTGAATCTTGGTGATGCCTTGGGCGTCTTCCCATCGTTCGGTGACCACTGCGGTGACGTACGGAAGCTCCTCGCCGGTGACTTGAAGGATCTGCTCCCGCACGAGTTCGGCTGCGAGCACGCGTTCAGGCTGATCGGTCAACTCATCTTCGGGATAAAGCATCGGCCCGACAGGAAGACGTTCGAATACCTTACTGATCAACAATTCGGCGCCGTCTCCGGTGAGCGCGGAGATGGGGATGACTTCGGCGAATTCACGCTCGCCGGTGTAGCGCCCGATTAGCGGAAGCAGTCTTGTTTTGTCACGCAGCGCATCGACTTTGTTAGGCACCAGAAAAGCCCGCGTCGCCGCGCGCTTGATCATGTCGAGCACAAACTGGTCGCCGCGTCCGATCGGCTGTGTTGCGTCGATCATAAGCAGAATCAAATCTACGGTGGATAGGGCATCGGTAACAATCGCCATCATCCGGCGGTTGAGCTTGTAGCCGGGTTTGTGAACACCGGGCGTATCGAGAAAAACGATCTGACCTTCTTGTCGTGTGAGGACGCCCGTTATGCGAGTGCGAGTGGTTTGAGGTTTATCGGATACGATCGCGATCTTTTCGCCAATGACACGATTCAGCAACGTGGACTTGCCGGCGTTGGGTCGTCCGATCAAGGCGACGACTCCCGACTTCCGATGTTCGTCTTCCACGTTAGGCGTTTCCATGCGTTGCGCAGGAATACTTGGGGTGCTACTCAGTTGTCGCCCTGGATTCAACTTCATCAGCAACCTGCTCTTCAATACTCCTCAGCCGGATGCGATTCACGCGTTTGCTGTCTGCATCGACCACTTCGAATCGCAGATCCTTGAACTCGAGTTGTTCCCCTACCGCTGGCACGTGCCCCAGTTCATTAATGATCAAACCCGCGACGGTCGTAAAGTCATCCGCTTCGAGCTCTTTGTCATAGAGCAGCTCGATTTTTCTGATCTCGGTGCCGCCATCGATCAAATATGATCCATCTTCGGCCTGAGTGATTTCATCTGAAGCGGCAGCTTCGTCCTCATCTTCAATCTCACCGAGTATCTCTTCGATGATGTCTTCGACCGTCACCAGCCCGGCAAGCCCGCCGTACTCGTCGATGACCATCGCGATCTGGACCTTTGCCTTTTGCATCTCCTCCAGCAGCTCGCGAACAGACTTGCTCTCGGGTACAAAGTAAGCTGGACGCATGCACCTGGTCACCTGCATTGAGATTTTTTCGGGGTCGCAAAGCGCAAGCAAGTCCCTAACGTAGACTATCCCCTCGATGGTGTCGATCTGATCTCGGTACACCGGGATGCGCGAGTGTTTGGACTCGATCATTAACTGCCTGGCGTCGGCAACGGTGGCGGAGGATTCGATTGCTATGATTTGAGGCCTCGGGCGCATGACCTCAGCGACCCGGGTATCGCTGAATTCTATGATCGATTGAATAAGCTCGCCTTCGGACTCCTCGATGATTCCGGCTTCTTCGCCGACGTCGATGAATGCCTGAATTTCTTCCTTGGTCTCTTCCGCTTCCTCTTCGGCGATAGTTTCTTCAGGCTCAGGCTTCCTCATCCGGTTTAGCAGGCTGATGACCGGGGCCACGAACACGGAGAAGGAGCGATAGAACACCTCGAACACCGGGAGCAACGCCCAGAAGACATCTTCCGGATGGTTTTGAGCCAGAAGGCGGGGGACGAGCTGCCGAAAGAGGACTACGACCAGGAACGCCGCGATGAAGCCCAGAAACAACGGAGCGCGGGCCCCGGCATCAATGAATACATCGGCGAGAAGAATCGCAATCGCGGCTATGGAAAGCTGGGTGCCGAGGATCAGGATCAGCTCGAACCGTCGGCGGTGCTCCATCAACTCGCTAAAGAATCGCGCCCTCCGCGGGCTGTCCTCGCGCTCACCGCCCAGGACTCTCAGAGAGACCTCGCTCAGGGATTCATACGCGCTCTCAATCGTCGAAAGGAAGACCAGCAAAAGTAACACGCCGCCGGTAACTGTTAACTCGGTCAACATAACAGAAGTGATTGGTGATGCCTGATACGTGATCGTTGGTGCATGAGGCAGCTACGTCTTCGATCACGCATCACGCTTCACACATCACGATTCACCCGTCAGCAGCTTCCTTCGCAGCTTCAACTCGAGCAGATTCATCCGGCCCCGGTCGGTCTCGTGATCGTAGCCGCACAGATGAAGCACGCCGTGAATCACAAGTTCGTCCACTTCGCGCTCAAAGGAGTGACACGCATCGTTAGCCTGTCGCTGCGCGGTGTCGGTTGAAACAACGATGTCGCCCAGTTGGTGCGATGCGCCGCTATCAATGAAGATGGAGTCGGCACCCTCCAGCACATCCTGAGCCGGAAACGACAGCACGTCCGTCGCCTGATCAATCCCCCTGAACTTGCGGTTCAGATCGCGTATGACCCGGTCGCGAACGAATGCAACGGTCAGGTTTGCATCCGCCCTGCGAACCGCCTCGAGCGTCGCGTCCGCCAGTCTCGCGATCCGGTGAGCATCGATCCGCGCGAGCCTCTGCCGGTTTACGACCTCAGTCGCCACGAGCTTCTCTGAGTTTTGGTGACTGAGTTGTTTTGGCGCCGGCCGAAGGAATACCGCCGGAATCAAACGCCTCCATTGCGGGGGCCACTCTCGACAGCTGGTTGAAGTCGTAGCCCGGATACGCGATTCGGTGATGGTGAATGCCCATCAGGACCTTAACAAAACTCTCCGCCACCACCCGCAGATCGCGCAGGGTGATGTCGCATTCATCGAACTGGCCATCATCTCGCAGGCGACCGCTGATCATGTCCACCATGTTGCGCAGCTTGGCAGGCGTAGGCTCATCGACCGTGCGCGCAGCCGCCTCGACCGAGTCGGCGATCATGATTATCGCGGCTTCCTTGCTCCTCGGTTTCGGGCCTGGATATCGGAACTCCTGTTCGAGCGCAGTCGAGGCGTCGTCGGTGCCCTTGCGGTATTTCGCACAGATGCGATCCGCGATACGCTG
>CAZOOE010000616.1:0-3912 GCA_964581275.1 uncultured Clostridia bacterium | reverse complement strand
ATCGTCCGCCCAAACAGCGATCCACACGCGGCCCGGGTCCCTTGTCGGTACGCTGGCCTATATGTCGCCTGAGCAGGTCAAGGGTGAGGCGGTCGAGAGCGGATCGGATATTTTTTCGCTCGGCATCATTTTCTATGAGATGGCGACCGGGCAAAAGCCTTTCAAAGCGGATTCGGAAGTCGCCGTCATGCACGCGATTGCCTACGACCGTCCGCCGCCTCCGTCACACCTCAGCCCGGGGTTGCCAGCCTCGCTCGAGCAGCTCATCCTCGGAATGCTGGATAAGAATCCGCGCCTGCGCCCGACCGCGGACGAAGTCGCGTCGGTGCTCGCGTTTGATGAGCAAACGCTTTCCTTGACCTCAAATGTCATCACGATTACGTCAGGGGTTCCGGTGACTGCTCGCAACACGGTTGGCAGAGAGATGGAGCGTGACAAGTTGCGCGCCGCGTTTGAATCTGCAAGCGAAGGGCGCGGGAGGATGGTCTGTATTACTGGGGAAGCCGGCCTTGGCAAAACCACGCTGATTGAAGATTTTCTGACGGATATTTCGCAAGCTAGCCCAACTTGTCAAATCGCTCGCGGACGAAGCTCCGAGCGTCTGGCTGGGGCCGAAGCCTACTTGCCATTTCTGGAAGCGCTTGACGCCTTAACGCACCGGGCTTCGGGTCAACCGGTTGCGCGGATGATGAAGGCGATCGCTCCGGCGTGGTACCTTCAGCTTGCGACCTCACAGGACTCTTCGGTTGAGCGGGTGATGGCCGAGTCACCAACCGTGTCCCAAGAGCGGATGAAGCGAGAACTGGCAGCATTTCTGGAGGAGATCTCCAGCAGAGGCCCGCTGGTGCTGTTCTTCGACGATTTGCATTGGGCGGACGCCTCGACCATTGACATCATCGCCTACATAGCGACGAAGCTTGCAGCGATGCGCTTGCTCATTGTCGCGGCCTACCGCTCATCCGAGATGCAATTGAACAAGCATCCCTTCGTGCCGGTGAAGCTCGATATGCAGGGGCGCGGCCTGTGTCACGAGTTGCTGCTCGAGTTTCTGACCCGAGAGGATGTCGAAGGCTACCTGGCGCTTGAATTCCCCAATCACCGTTTTCCAAAACAGTTCTCGTCGCTCATCTATACAAAGACGGAAGGCAGTCCGCTTTTCATGGCGGACGTCGTGCGCTACCTGCGAGACAGAAAAGTTATCGGCGAGGAAGGAGGACGCTGGAAGCTTGTGCAGACGGTACCTGAAATCGAAACCGATCTGCCGGAAACGGTCCGCAGCATGATTCAGCGAAAGATTGCGCAGCTCAGCGAAGAGGATCGCCGCTTGCTGGTGGCCGCCAGCGCTCAGGGTTATGAATTCGACTCGACCTTGGTGGCGAGAGCGCTCGATCTCGATCCTGCGGATGTCGAAGAGCGGTTGGAGTCGCTCGATCGCGTCTACGCGCTGGTGCGACTGGTCAGCGAGCGCGACCTTCCCGGCCGTGTACTCTCGCTGCGTTATCGCTTTGTTCACGTGCTCTATCAAAACTCTCTCTACACGTCGCTCAGACCGACGCGCCGCGCGCAGATCTCGGCGGCGGTGGCCGAAGCGATGCTCGCTCTTTACGGCAAGCAGAGCACGACAGTCGCTTCTGAGCTGGCCTTTCTGTTTGAGGCAGCGCGCAACTGGTCACGAGCTTCCGATTACTATCTGATTGCCGCGCAGAACGCCGCGGAGGTGTTCGCCAATCATGAGGCGGTCGAGTTGGCTCAGCGCGGGCTGGCGACACTGCGCCTTCTGCCTGACACAGCCGAATGCGCCGCACAGGAGTTGAAGCTGCAGATGACACTGGGTCCATCGCTGATGACTGCGAGAGGCTTTGCAGCGCCGGAGGTGGAGCAGGCTTTCCTTCGCGCCTCCGAGCTTTGTTTGCAACTGGACGATCGCGTCGGACTCTTCAGGGCGCAGTTCAGCCTGGCGATAACTTATCTCGTGAAGGCCGAGTACACGCGCTCTTCCGATCAGGCGCAGCAATGTCTGCAACTGGCTGGAGAATTGCGCAAGCCCGCGATGCTAATGCAATCGCACTGGGTGACCGGGCTGAGCGAATGTTATCTGGGCCGGTTCGAGGCCGCGCGCGATCATTTCGAGGAGACCATCACGCTTCATGACGCCGAAGGCATCGAAACTCCGGCTTCGCTCTATGGCGGGGTGCTCAGTCGCGCGCATCAAGCGCGGATTCGGCTCTACCTGGGTAGTCCTGATCATTCACGGCGGCTGATTGACGAAGCGATTGTACGAGCTGAACGGCTCCGGCATCCGATTGGGTTGGTCAACACGTTCTCATTGGCGGCGCAGATTGAAGCATTTCATCGCAACGCGCAGGGGACGGAAGAGCTGGCCGAAGCCATCGCGCAGCACTCCGAAGAGCACGGGCTGCCGTATTACGCCGCCATCGGGACGATGATGCGCGGCTGGGCGCTCGCGGTGCGAGGAGATTCGGAGACGGGGATTGAATTGCTTCGTGAAGGTCTGGCGTCGTATTTGGCGACCGGGACGCGACAGCAACACTCCTACTTCCTCGCGTTGATGGCAGAAGCGCTCAACAAGGCCGGCCGGGAGAGCGAAGGGATTGATGCATTGGCAGAGGCGATAAACGTGACGGCGCAATGCGGTGAGCGCTACTACGAGGCTGAGTTACACAGACTCAGAGGAGAAATTTTGTTGAAGTCAGGCGACGTCGCGTCATCAGAAGCCGAGACCTGTTTTCAACAAGCCATCAAACTCGCTCGCAACCAGAACGCGAAATCTTTCGAACTGCGCGCGGTGATGAGCCTCTGCCGGCGGTGGCGGCAGCAGGGCAAATCCGCAGAAGCACGGGCGACGCTTGCGGAGATTTACGCCTGGTTTACCGAAGGCTTCGGTACCGCGGATTTGAGAGGCGCCAAAGCCCTGTTGGATGAACTGAGTTCAGAGGCGCCGCAGTGAAACCCAATCCGCCGCTGAGCAGAACTGTTACGCCGCACGGGACTCAAGCCGATCAACTCGAGAACCAACAGGAGCTAAAGCGGTAAGCAGAGAGCGAGACCATTGGAGAATTCAGCGCGGCGGTTTATAGGAAATGACGATTAACTCGGGTACTCGGCTCAGTCATTATGAAATACTGTCCCAGATCGGCGCGGGCGGGATGGGTGAGGTGTATCTTGCTCAGGACACTAAACTCGATCGCAAAGTCGCGTTGAAGATTCTGCCTACTGATGTCGCTTCGAATCAAGATCGAATGAATCGGTTCGTTCGCGAGGCAAAGTCTGCGGCGGCGCTCAATCACCCGAACATCGCGCACATCTACGAGATTGGGGAGACCGAAGGATTGCACTTCATCGCGATGGAATTTGTCGAAGGCGTCACGCTGCGCGAAAAAATTCATCACGAACGGATTGAATTGGGAAAACTGCTGCGATACTTGCAGCACGCCGCCGAAGGATTGGCGAAAGCTCATGCGGCGGGCATCGTGCATCGCGATCTAAAACCCGACAACATCATGATTTCGAGTGAGGGTCACGCAAAGATTCTCGATTTCGGGCTTGCGAAGCTCATTGAACCGCAATCGACTGACATGCGGGAAGGCGACAAAATTGACGAGGCGGCTACAGCGATCCTGCATCAGGTGTCGACACCCGGAATGATCATGGGCACCGTCGGCTACATGTCGCCCGAACAGGCGCATGGTAAGACAAACGAAATCGATCAGCGCTCCGACATTTTTTCGTTTGGCTGTATCCTATTCGAGGCCGCTACCAGCCGCACCCCGTTTGAAGGAGACTCGCTGATCAAGTCGCTGCACAAAGTCATCTACGAGCCGGCCTCTCTCGTAAAAGACTTCAACCCGACGGCGCCCGCCGATTTGCAACGGATCATTCGCCGCTGTCTGG
>CAZOOE010000615.1:0-3921 GCA_964581275.1 uncultured Clostridia bacterium | reverse complement strand
CTTCGGTGTCGAACCCTTTGAACTGAGTAATCGTCGTCTCGGTTATCATCAACCCGGCGTCGGATATGTAGAAATCGTCACCGGAATGAATGAAGCCGGGGAATGAATCCATCAGAATCCGATGGCCGGAGGCAGGCTTCAGATCGATGATGATGTTCCATCGCCGGCCGATTACATAGTCAATCCAGTTGTTGTGTCCGATCACTATATCGCCGTTGCGAGTCCAACTTCCGGTTGCAATGAAGGCGGAGCACGATGGCGGCGGTGACTGGTGAACCTCAGGATCGGCCAGCCTTGCGTTCAGGGAGGGCACGTAATATGACGAAAGCTCTATCCAGGCATTCATCGCGAGCACGTCATCCGCGTCGATCTTTACCCCTCGAGCGAAGGCGCCACGCGCGATGCCTTCGATTTCTTTCTGATACTCATCGCCGATCTTCTTCCAAAAAAGCTCGTGAGCCGAGTCCCGATAGAACTGCCATTCACGCTTGGTGGTGCGCGGGGCGTATTTCTTGAAGACGCGGAGCGCCTCGTCGATCTCGCGGGCCAGCAGATAGCCGTGCTGGTAACCAACTTCATCAGGCGAGCCTTCGAGGTGAATGTAAATCCACCCGTTGCGCTCGGCGCGAAGCGCCTTCGAAAGAGCGTCAGTCTTTGACTGAACAGCGATTGCCGCCTCTGATCGACTACCGGCCGGCAAAAATAGAACGGGAAAAGCGATGAGGCCGGCAAGCAACAGCCGTCGCGCGGTTTGTATGTTGGACATTGTCCCCTCCGGTTGACTTTTTTGGTTCTTAGCCACTGCCCAGTGCCCAAGAGTATACGCCAACCGCTCCTAATTTCTAGCCGGCGGTGAGCCGTCATAGTTAGCCGTGTGCAAACTAAGGACACTGACCATCTGCCGTTGACAATCTCGGTGTCCGGCGATAGAAGGGACATGCTTGGCAGTCCAATCGGACATCGAACAGTGGAGCAAATTCATCCTCGAAGAAAGAAACCAAATATGCGATACCCAACAACCAAGCTGTGCTCATTCGTTCTCGTCTCGCTAGCCGGCACCATAGCTCTAGTCGGCCAGAGCCAGGTTCAAAAAACCACTGCGTCTGCGTCGGGCTACCATCTGTTGAAGAAGATGGAAATCGGTGGAGAAGGCGGCTGGGACTACTTGATTGTCGACGGCGCCGCGCGGCGGCTCTACGTCTCTCGGTCTACCAGGGTCATGGTGTTCGACGCGGATACCGGCGCTTCCGTCGGCGAGATTCCCGACACTCCCGGCGTGCACGGCATCGCGATCGCCGATGATGTCGGGCGGGGCTTTACCAGCAACGGGCGAGACGGATCCGTGACCGTGTTCGACCTGAAAACCTTAAAAGCGATTAGTAAAGTGAAGGTGGGTACAAACCCAGACTGCATCATCTACGACCCCGCGAGCCACCGCGTATTCGCGTTCAACCGCGGCAGTTCCGACGTCTCGGCGATCGAAGCCAAGACGGGGGAGGCGGCAGCCCCTATTGCGCTCGGAGGCCATCCCGAATTCGCAACCGCAGACGGCAAGGGGATGGTCTTCGTCAACCTTGACAACAAGAGCGAAATTGTAGCGATAGATTCCAAGAAGCTGGAAGTCAAGGCGCATTGGCCGGTGGCTCCCGGTGAGGATCCTTCTGGAATGGCCATCGATCGCAAGAATATGCGGCTGTTCTCGGTCTGCGGCAACAAGAAGATGGTGGTGATGGATGCAAGCACCGGTAAAGTCGTCTCGGACCTTCCGATCGGAGCCGGCCCGGACGCGGCGGGTTTCGACCCGGAAACACGTCTCGCTTTCAGTTCCAATGGAGAAGGCACACTCACAATCATCCATGAGGATTCGGCGGATAAGTTCACAGTCGTTGAGAATGTGACAACTCAGCGAGGCGCTCGTACGATGGCGTTGGACCCGAAAACTCACAATGTGTTTCTGGTGACCGCTGACTACGGCCCGCCGCCCGCAGCTACGACCGAGCGCCCCAACCCGCGACCGGCGATGGTGCCGGGGAGCTTTAAAGTATTGGTCTTCGGGAAATGAATGACTGCGTGAATCAAGATCGGTCGCGACTGCATGAACCGTAGTTTGCTCAAAGACGATCGTGCGTCGTTCGGCAAACGGTCTGTGCGGCTCTCGTCAGGAGATCGACGGGACTAACTGGACAGCCTTGTGTTGGTCTACGCATTCTGCTTCAGCCGCTCGAGGAACTTTTGATTATCGTGCGTTTCGCCTAACCCTCTCAGCAGCAGTTCCATTGCTTCGATCGGCTTTTTGCCGGCAAGCGCGCGCCGGAGCAAATTAATCTGCGGCATTGTGTCTGCGTCAAACAGCTTCTCCTCTTTGCGAGTACCTGACTTAGAGATGTCGATCGCGGGCCAGATTCTTCTCTCGGCGAGTCTGCGGTCGAGCACGATCTCAAGATTCCCCGTGCCCTTGAACTCTTGAAAAATGACTTCGTCCATCTGGCTCCCGGTGTCGATCAGGGCGGTGCCGATGATCGTTAGCGACCCGCCTTCCTCAGCCTTGCGCGCCGCGCCGAAAAACTTTCGGGGAAATTCCAGAGCGCGCGAGTCGACGCCGCCGCTCATCGTCCGGCCGCGCCGGCTGGTCTCACGATTCGAAGCGCGGGCCAAACGGGTGATCGAATCGAGCAGCATCACTACGTCCTGCTTGCATTCGACCATCCGCTTCACTCGTTCGTGTACCAGGTGAGTGATCTGGAGATGATAGTCGGCGTTTTGATCGGCCGATGAGGCGATCACTTCGCCACGCACTCTGCGCTTCAGGTGCGTCACCTCTTCAGGCCGCTCGTCGACCAGCAAAACGACGAGGTAGGTTTCGGGATGATTGTCGGCCACCGCTTCGGCGATCTCTTCGATAAGCGTTGTCTTGCCGGTCTTGGGCGGCGCTACGATCAGACCCCGCTGTCCTTTTCCGATAGGCGCAATCAGGTCGAGCACTCGCATCGACAGGTTCGGATTGCCGGCCGACAATTCGAGTCGCTCGGTCGGATCAACGCTGGTCAGTTTGGTGAACTCAGGGATTCGAAGGTATTGATCAGGATCGGTTCCGTTGATCAGTTCGATGCTGGTGAGCTGGTCGGACTGGGCGCGTCCGCGTCCGCCCCGGACCGCATGCCCGTTGTCAGATGGGGTCGATGTACCCGTCAGCTGCACGCCTTCCCTCAACCTGAAATGCTGAATCAAGTCTCGCGGAACAAAGACATCTTTTGGTGAAGGGAGAAAGTTGCTCTCTGCGTGGCGCAAAAAGCCGTAGCCCTTTTCGTTTATTTGAAGAACTCCGGAAACAGGTTGTTCGTCTTGCATTAATTACTCCGATTGGAATCGATCACGTACGATCCTCTACACCGGTAAATCGAGCATCACTTCTGATCGAGACATCATCACCTCTCTGCCGAAATCCGTGAGACTCACCGTAGGATATTGACTCCGGCTAACAGCCATACAGTCTGCTTGAATGAGCGCCTTCACATATGCGGTGATTTCGTCCTGTGTCGTATCCTTTAGCAATCCGTATGTTGAGAGCTCGTCGAGATGATGCTCAATCACTTGTTTGGACCTCGAGCCCCGAAGCACTGCCGCCACGGTGCCCTTGCCGAACCTGCCGTTGAGCCTCGCAACGCAACTCAATATCTTCCTTACTGCGACTGTCTCGGCTGCGCTGAGGCTGCGTCCGGCAGGCGCCTCTCGTTCGTTTGTCACGGCATCTATAGCGCGCTCAAGCTCGGCACGTTTCCTCAACTCGGCGCGGAGCTCACTCCCGGTTAGCGCGTTATCGATGATGAGCTTGTCGAGTGTGTTAGGCGGGGCCATCTTCGCGGCCGCCGTACCAATGCTCAAAGGCCCTCATCCCTGCCGAGCCCTTGCCGAGCACGGATC
>CAZOOE010000614.1:0-3927 GCA_964581275.1 uncultured Clostridia bacterium | reverse complement strand
TCGACCTCCGCCACAAACTCGACTTGCTCTGGCGCAGCACCAGCGCCTTTTGGGACGCTGTCTGGATGCAGACCTACAGATGGGAGGACGCGATGATTCAGGATCTGCGCTACGCTTTACGCATGCTGTTCAAGAATCCTGGGTTTGGCGCGATAGCGGTTTTGACGCTCGCTCTCGGCATCGGCGCCAACGCGGCGATCTTCAGCATCATAAATGGCGTCTTGCTCAAGCCGCTCGCGTTTTACGATTCGGATCGCCTTTTCATGATTTGGACCGACAATCCGGCATATCAACTGGGTTTCCATGAGTTCCCGGCTGCGAACTCGGATTTGCCGGAGTGGCGGGCCACGGCGACCTCATTTGAAGAGATCGCTGCGTTCCAAACCAACCCCGCCGATCTGTCTGGCGGCGGCGACCCCGATCGGGTGGGCGGCCTCGAAGTAACACAGAATCTTCTGCCAACGCTCGGCGTTCAGCCGGCGATTGGCCGCCAGTTCTCGCCGGATGAAGAACAGCCGGGCAAAGACGGAGTGCTGATCATCAGTCACGAACTGTGGCGGCGGCGCTTCGGTGGGGATCCCGACATTGTCGGCAAGACCATCACTGTAAACTCGACGCCGCGTATGGTCATAGGCGTCATGCCCGAAGGCCTTCATTTCCTCCGAGCGAGTGAAATGCCTCAGGCTTACAACCTTCCGGCAAAGGTCGATATATGGACGCCGCTGGCCCGGGACACCCGCTACTGGCAAAACCGAATGCAAAGACAACTCGTCAGCCTGATCGCGCGCTTGAAACCAGGGGTCACCGAGGCACAGGCACAAGCGGAGATGGATGCGATCTCCGCGAGTCAAGCCATTGCTTATCCGGACACGCATGAAGGCTGGCGAATTTGGCTGACGCCTCTCTTCAATCAGATCGTCGGCAAAGCTCGCACTCCGCTGTTGGTGTTGCTTGGTGCGGTCGTATTTTTGCTGCTCATTGCCTGTGCCAACATCGCCAGCCTGCTGCTGGCACGGGCGACCGTCCGCGGTCGTGAGATGGCGGTGCGCGCAGCACTCGGTGCCGGTCGGTCGCGCATCATTCGGCAACTGCTGACCGAAAGCCTGTTGTTGGCGGTATTCGGCGGCGTGGCTGGATTGTTCGTCGGTTACTGGGGATTGGAAATCCTTCTGAAGTTCATGCCGACGAATGTGCCACGACTGCAATACATCTCGCTTGACGCGCGAGTATTTCTGTTCACGGCACTCGTTTCGATTCTAACGGGCGTTCTGTTCGGGCTGGTCCCCGCGTGGCAGGCATCGAAGGTGAATCTCGCCGAAGCATTGCAGGATGCTGGTCGCGCGAGTTCAGGCGGAAAGTGGATTCGCAGTCACAGCTTGTTTGTGACCAGCGAAGTCGCGCTGGTTACCGTCCTCCTCATCGGCGCTGTTCTGATGTTGCAGAGCTTTCGAAGACTGCTCGCAGTCGACCCCGGCTTCAAGCCTGAGGGCGTGGTTTCTTTCGAGGTAACGCTGCCGTCGGTGCGCTACCAGGATGGCGGGCAGCGGGCGCGGTTCTTCGATCAAGCTAGTGAGCGATTGATGAGTGTGCCCGGCGTTCGCGCCGTCGGAGCGGTTTCCAACTTACCGCTGAGCAGCAACGAGAGCATGAACTATTTCGCCATCGAAGGGGCGGAGCCGGTGGCGCGAGGCAAGGAACCTCTGGCAGAAGACCGCGTGATCACCCCCGGTTATTTTGATGCCATGGGTATGAGCCTGATGAGCGGACGTGGCTTCGAGCCGACGGACGGCTGGGACCAACCCTCGGTCGCGATCGTCAACGAGACGCTGGCCCGCCAGTTTTTCACCCACGGTGATGCGGTTGGCAAGCACATCAAGTGGGTGCTGGGTGACGAAGGTTGGAAAACCATCGTCGGCGTCGTGCGTGACGTGCGCGGTTTCGCTCTCGAAGTACAGTCGCGGCCGCAGCTGTATCATCCCCACGCTCAATACCGGAGTGAAGATGCGATGGCAATGGTAGTGCGCGCAGATGTGGCGGAGTTGTCATCGCTCCGAAGCGCGATCCAAGAGGAGCTAAAGCAACTCGATCCGGCGCTTCCGGTTGCTAGCTTCCGCGCGATGCGGGAACTTGTTGCTACTGCGCTGGCGAGGCCGCGCTTTAACACGCTGTTGATGGGCCTGTTCGGGGCAACTGCACTGCTGTTGACCGCGGTCGGCCTCTACGGCGTGGTGGCTTATGGAGTGAATCAGCGAACGCGGGAGATCGGCATCCGAATGGCGCTGGGCGCTAGACGGACGAACGTTCTGGCGCTGGCAATTCGGCAAGGGATGCAACCGGCGTTGATGGGATTATGCGTCGGCCTTGGAGGGGCATTCGGACTGATGCGTTTGTTGGCGAGCCAGCTGTACGAAGTGCAGCCCACCGATCCGGTGACGTTTATTCTCGTCGGCTTCGGTCTTTCGGCGATAGCGTTAGCTGCCTGCTACTTCCCCGCGCGTAGAGCGACAAAGGTCGACCCGATGTTGGCATTGCGGTGTGAATGACAACAGTGACGACGAAGAAGCGGCGTAAGGACTCGCGGGAATCGCGGTGGCGTTGTTGCTGGTGCGCGGTGCGCTTGCTGGATACCGGCGCTGCGCGGGTCGAAAGTTGATAATGTCTGATACAACTCACGCAACACGCTTTCGGTCTTGGCTCTGGCTGATTCGATTGATCGGGGTGATTGTTCCGCGCCGCTTGCGCGCCGACTGGCGGCTAGAGTGGGAGGCGGAGTTGTACCACCGCGAGACTTTGCTTGCCGAATGGGACAGGCTCGACCTCCGCCACAAACTCGACTTGCTCTGGCGCAGCACCAGCGCCTTTTGGGATGCGCTGTGGCTACAGCGAAAACGTTGGGAGGACGAAATGTTTCAAGACTTGCGGTTCGGCGTGCGAATGTTAATCAAGCACAAAAGCTTTACGGCGGTGGCGATTCTTTCGCTCGCCCTCGGCATCGGAGCCAACACGGCGATCTTTCAGTTGCTCGACGCGGTGCGACTGCGCGTGCTGCCGGTCAGAGCCCCGCAGGAATTGGCCGAAGTCCGTATGACGGATATGAAAGGGGCGCGCGGTGGGTTCGGCCGCTCGCCGTCGGTCAACAATCTGATTTGGGAGCAGATCAGGGAGCGGCAACAAGCCTTTTCCGGAATCTCGGCCTGGGGCACCGACAGCGTCAACCTCGCTCCGGGCGGAGAGGTGCGTTCCGCCCGAATGCTTTACGTTAGCGGCGACTTCTTCCATACGCTGGATGTTCAACCGGCGCTGGGACGACTCTTCACTATGATTGACGATCAGCGGGGCTGTGCCGAGTCCGGCCTGGTCATCAGCCACGAGTTCTGGCAACGCGAATACGGCGGCGATGCGAACGTCATCGGGCGCAAGCTCACGCTGTCCGATTACTCATTCGAAATCATCGGAGTCACTCCCTCTAACTTTTTTGGGATTGAAGTCGGGAGATCTTTCGATCTGGCGCTGCCGATCTGCGCGGTTGCGCTCGTTCGCGGCAACAACAACTTTCTCTCTGGGACGCAATGGTGGTTGACGGTCACGGGCCGTCTGAAGCCGGGCTGGTCGCTCGAACAAGTCACTGCGCACACACAGGCGATCTCGCCGGGCCTCTTTGAAGCGGCGCTGCCAGCGAATTACCCGCCTGTCAGCGTGAAAGATTATCTGGGGTCCCAGCTGATCGCGGTACCCGCCGGATCAGGCGTTTCTCGGTTGCGCGAAAACTACGAAACATCGCTCTGGCTGCTGTTGGCGATTGCCGGCTTGGTGCTGTTGATCGCGTGCGCCAACCTCGCGAATCTGCTTCTGGCGCGCGCAAGTGCGCGAGAACGCGAGATCGCGGTACGGCTGGCCATCGGAGCCTCTCGCGGACGCATCGTCCGT
>CAZOOE010000613.1:0-3929 GCA_964581275.1 uncultured Clostridia bacterium | reverse complement strand
CGCTGGATCAAGAAGCCCTCAACCTCTTCAAGACTCATGTCTTCAAGCCTTCGCGAGACTTCGCGTCCGGATTGTAAGCCTAGATCGCGAGGCTCCAAAGTGGCTCCCAGCCCCATTAATACCGCGCGCTCGATGGCGTGATCAAGTTCGCGCACATTACCGGGCCACGCGTGTTTTAACAGGGCCTGCATTGCGGTTGGGTGGAAGCCTTCAACGTTCTTGCGGTAGCGGCGTTCGTGCTGACGAAGAAAATGGGTCGCCAGCAGGGGAATATCTTCCCGGCGATCGCGAAGCGGCGGCAAATGAATCTCGACAGTATTGAGCCGGAATAAAAGGTCTTGACGGAAGCGGCCGGCGGAAACTTCTTCGCCAAGGTCGGCGTTGGTGGCTGAGATGATCCTGGCATTCGCGCGGCGAGTCTTTGACGATCCGACGCGCTCGAACTCTCCAGTCTCGAGCACCCGAAGAAGCTTTGGTTGGTGTTTTACGGGAAGGTTGGCGATCTCATCGAGAAAGAGAGTGCCGGCCTCGGCCATTTCGAATCTGCCGACCCGGTCCGCCTTGGCATCAGTGAAGGCTCCTTTAACATGGCCGAACATTTCGCTTTCAAAGACGCCTTCCGAGAGTCCGCCGACGTTGACGGTCACCATTGGTTTTGAAGCGCGGCTGGACACTACGTGAAGCGTTTGAGCGACCACTCCCTTGCCGGTTCCGTTTTCGCCGCTTATGAGCACATTGGCGTCCGAGGCTCCGACACGGTCGATGATCTGAAGCACTGGCTGCATGGCTGGCGATTCGGCGATGAGCTTGGGTTTGCCCTCGTCGCGCAGGATGCGGTTTTCAGCTTCGAGCCGCTGCCCTCGCCTCAGCGCCTGACCCAGTTCCGACTGGGTGTGGATGATCGTCAGCAGGCGCGCATTGTCCCACGGCTTCTGAATAAAATCGCTCGCCCCCCGTCGCATCGCCTCAACTGCGACGTCAACACTGCTCCATGCAGTCATAACCACGACCGGCAGCGTGCTGTCGAGCTTTTGAATACGCGTCAGCATACCCAGGCCCTCCTGGCCGGACGTCGTGTCTCTCGTGTAGTTGAGGTCCATCAGCAGGACGTCGAAGTCGCGGTCTTCGATCGACTGTATTATGTCGGCGGGCTTTTTGACGGTTTCGATATGATAACGCTCTGATTTGAGCAACAAGCGAAGCGCCTCGAGTACGTCCTCCTGATCGTCGGCGATCAGCACTCTTGGTGTAAAGGATTCCTGCGCTTTCATCTCTGATACCTTAGTGTGTGGATCGTGCCTATATTAACCTTAGCGCGGGTTGAAAACTAGTCGCGTTACGGCCGGCGGATTGGTCGGTAGCGGAGGCCGGCCGTCGTAGATCAATTCACCGCTGCGGCCCGGACAAGTACGGTTACTCGAAGTTGAAAACGGGGACAGACTGGTTGAAGGGCTGGCACCAAGAGCGTAAAACCGGACGGGCGTTCCTATGGTGGCGCCCCTCGTCTCGCGCGAACTGCTCCAAGCGCGATGAGGGACGTCAACATAGCGAACGCCCGTACAGTTTTGATTGTTAAACCTTTTCGAAGCCGCTTTCCTGCAACTCGTGCTCGGCCTTGGGCTCGTGCTCTTCGTCCACTACGCGGCCGTCGAACAGATGTACTTGCCGGTCCGCGTGCCGAGCATAGCGAGGATCGTGGGTGACCATGCACACCGTAGCGCCCTGACCGTGCAGTTCGCGAAGCAGTTCCATCACCGCCTCGCCGTTTGTCGAGTCGAGGTTCCCAGTCGGCTCATCGGCGAGCAAGATCAGCGGATCGCCAGCCACCGCTCGCGCCACCGCGACCCGTTGCTGCTGACCGCCAGATAGCTGGCTCGGGAGGTGCTTCGCGCGATGTGCCATGCCGACGCGTTCGAGCGCTTCCATTACTCGTTTCTTCCGTTCGGCGGCTTTGATGCCGCGATAGGTCAGCGGCAGTTCCACGTTCTCAAAAACGTTGAGGTCGCCAATCAGATTGAAACTCTGAAAGATGAAACCCACCTCGCGGTTTCGAACTCGCGCTCGCTCGGACAGCGGCAAATCCGCAACCGGTTTACCGGCCAGGTGGTAGCTCCCGTCGGTTGGCGAATCGAGCAAGCCGAGGATGGATAGTAGCGTTGATTTGCCGCAGCCGGAGGGCCCGGCTATTGAGATGTATTCGCCCTTCTTGATTTCCATGTGGATACCTGAAAGGGCATGGGTCTCAACCTCGTCGGTGAGAAATACCTTGGTAACACCTTCGAGCCGAAGCAGCGGTTGATCGCTAGCGCTCATGTGGTTTGGTTCCTCCAAAAAGTTTACTCGAACGTCAGTTAATACGAATTCGAGGTGAGCTGTCCCACTGGGATGTGTCCGAGAGGATCACTACATCACCCTCTTTAAGGCCTTCAACAACTTCAATCTGGGTGACCGAGCCGCGGCCCAGTTTGACTTGAACCTGGCTCGCGCCTGCGCCGTCGGGGTCTACCTTGAACAGACCGACAGTCGCGTGCTCCTGTCCGTGCACCGGACGATTAACCCACAAAATGTTCTCAAGCTTCTCCAACTCGATCGTCCCATCAACGCTCAGGTCAGGCACTGCGCCCTTCGGCAACTCCCCTTCGAGAGATGAGTCGACCGTGCGGGTGCCGTTCTGGACTGACGGGTCTATCCGAATTACTCTTCCGGAGACGATTCCGACCCGGGTGTCGATCGACACCGACTGGCCGAGCACAATATCCTTGGCTTGAGTCTCAGCGATCTTCAACTCCGCCTTCAACCGTTTTGGGTTTGCTACCCTCGCCAGTTCTTGTCCTAGAGTGACTTGCTGGCCGACCTGAACGGAGATGGTCTGCAGCTCACCATCAATCCCGGCACGGACTTTGAGCGCATCAAGCTGTTTGCGTTTGAGCGCCACTGCGTCCTTAAGCTGTCGCACTTTCTCATCCTCGGCGGCCGTCCGCGCCTTGGCTTCGTCGCGGCTGCCGGCCAGACGTTTGGTTTCAAGCTCAACGCGTTTCTCGGCGTCTTCGGCCGCAATTCTAGACAAGTCAACCTCCAGCCTCGACTTCAGATTGTTCTTGCCTAAGGAGTCGTTCACTTCGAATTGCATCTTGGCTTTATTGAAGTCGGACTTCGCCTGGGCAAGCGTTGCCTCCTGATCGAGTATCTGCTTGTCGAGTTGGACTTTCAGGGTCGTGAGGTTGGCGTCAGCACCGCGAAGCAGTGTCTCGGCATCGACAAACGCCTGCTCTATTTCCGGACTGGTCAACTCCATCAAAACCTGATCGGCCTTGACCTGTGCTCCAGGTTGGACGAGTCGCTTCTCGACGCGCCCCGGAGTTAGGGCGGGAACATAGCGAATCTCTTCCGGCACCAGCGTACCCAATCCGCGAACTTGGCGAAGCATCAAGCTTCTTGTGACGGTGCCTTTCCACAAGATCTCTCCGGCTACGCTAGGAGCGGCTGGCTGCAAACGCGACACACCGACGGTTATCAACGCGACGGCGACGATTGCGGTTAGTGCGTACAGGATCCGCTTTATGCGACGCTTCTTAGCTGCAGATTTACGCGGTATGTCCATGCTTCCTCCAACAGCTTCTAAGGAAGTCCCGTGCCATCGGGGCGGCCCGGTTAACTCGTTGTGCGCCTCATCTTAACATAACTACCGGTTCATCGGTAAACGCCCAGCTTTTCGCTTCTGGGAACAGCGTGTTCAGAACCGGACATCATCCTACATTGATTCCTGCGCTGTCTCTCCAACGTCCTATGAATCCCAAACGGCAAGCCAAATCCGATGCTCCGTTCAGTCGTTCACCACCCAGCCCTCCCTGAGCGTGATGATCCGGTCCCCGTATGAGACATTTATCTAAAAGTCCGTGTCTTGAAGAGCCGTCGCACAGGTCTCTTAT
>CAZOOE010000612.1:0-3934 GCA_964581275.1 uncultured Clostridia bacterium | reverse complement strand
CTGGACCCTTGGCGCAGTTGCGGCCACGCGACCCGGGATGCAAAGGGTTGCCTTCGAGCTTTTGGATTTCGCCGGTTTCTTGATCGACGTATGCGAGGAGTCCGCACGCCGCTTCGCAATTGAAGCACGTGGTCGGCACGAGCGAATACCGCCGCTCCACCTTTTTAGGCCAACTCCTGGCATCAAATTCGACCCAATCATCCCAACGATCGAGAGGTGGATAGCTGGCAAGCCGCGAACCCCTGTCGCTCTCCTGCCAACTTTGCTGCTGATCTTTTCTGTCTGCCTTAGCGTTCTTATCAAGCATTCGCCACTCTATGAGGGTTTAGTTCACCATGACTCCCAGCCGGCCGCAAATCAGCGGAAACGAGGCTAACTCAGCGGAACTGCTTGACCGGCCTGCACCCAGATGTGCTCCCACAGAAACAAGCCAGCGAGTGCCGACAGCGAGGTCAGGATGGCGGGAGCCTGGTAGGCCGACGCTCCGCTTGTGAGCGCGAGCAACGGCATCATCAAACCGATAATGACTGTGCCGCCCCAGAACATCTTGCGGAAGATGCCTCGGGTAATGAGACGAACTGCGCGCATTCGCTCGACGCTTTCCTCGGGCACAAACAACTCTCCCGCGATCAGCACGCCGTTGGCGACTAGCGCTCCGATGAATTCGTAATACAGGAAGGTCCAACCCGGCCCCGCCAAAATGCTGCCCGACACAATCGAATCGGCCGCGATCACCAGCATCAGCATGGCAGCGCCGGCCACCATCGCTTGAACCAGCAGGTGCAGTGGCGTCAGCGGGCTGTGCCAGAAGACCCGGCCTCGGGCCTGACGAAACAGGAATGCCGAGTACACCGCGGACATCGCGGCGAACAACGCGCCTAACAGCATCACTGGCCCCTCGGCTCCAAAAATGCGCAAAAGCGGAATAACCAACCATGCCACCAGCAGACCGGAGAAAACCACAAGTATGTAACCGCCGATTACCAGCCACGATTTCCACTGAGGACGAAACAATATGCTCAAGAATCGCTCGGGCCGCTTGAGGTCAAACACCAATAGGGCGAGGGTGGCTGTCAGAAAGAACAATGACACCACTGGCGCAGTCCATTCGTAAACCGGGTCCTCTCGCACGAATCCGAAGCCGATTGCTATTGCGCTCAGTAGAAACAGGCCGGCCGAGATCGACTTCGTCCACAAGTAAGCCGAAACCTTCCAGCCCCACGGCCGGTCGTGCGAGACGTCGTAGGTGGTCCGGGCGCGCGCGTCCGCCGCGGCAAGCTCTTGTTCGTCAGCCATCACCGGGTCCATTTGCAACTCGGACCAAAGATAACCGCCAGTATGTGTCTGCTCGGTAGGAGTCAGCGCTGCTTGGTCGGCTTCGATGTAAAAGAGCTTTGGCAGAGTGCCCGCTTCGGGCTTTCTCACAGAGGTCTGCTCGGACGCAATAAGCTGAGAGAGCTTCGATGTTGGATCGTCCATATCACCCGAAATAATAGCCTGGACCGGGCAGACGATTACGCAAGCCGGCTCGAGCTGCTTTTCCACCCTGTGCGCGCAGAAGTTGCACTTCTCGGCAGTGTTGGTGTTCGGGTTGATGTAAAGGGCGTCGTACGGGCAGGCTTGCATACAAGACTTGCAGCCGATGCAGCGGTCGCCGTTGAAATCAACGATCCCGTTATCGCGCCTGAACAGGGCGGTCACCGGGCAAATCGTGATGCACGGGGCGTCATCGCAGTGATTGCACCTGAGCACCGAGAAGAACCGGCGAGTGTTCGGGTACTCGCCTTTCTCAATATACTTGACCCAGGTGCGAAACGTACCGAGTGGAACTTCGTTCTCTGACTTGCAAGCGACGGTGCAAGCGTGGCAGCCGATGCATTTGCGATGGTCTATGACAAAGCCGTATTTCATCTGACGGACGTGAGTAGGATAGACTTCAGTCTGTGCTGGTTTAGTCGGCTCCGGATCGCACCGAACACAGACTAAAGTCTATGCTACTCCTGAATGAAGAGAAGAGATACTACCCAAATAAACTTTCAATGGCTAGTGACGCACGAAAGGAGAAGCCCCTGAACCAGTCAACCGTGGCGTGGATTGTGAGCCTCATCGAGGCCGCGCCACATTCAAAGTGTCGAACAGTCGATCGGCGAGCTCGCGCCCGGCGTATCCGAGCGAGTACATGGCAGAGCCGCTTGTTCCGGGGCCGGGAAGAGGTATGCCACCCGGTCCGTGCGGCCGCTGATAAATGATCCCGCTAGCCTTCGCTTTGCCAGTACTCGGTGTATACACCTCAAATCTGACATTCAGGTATTGCGGCGGCACAGCACCGATTCCGCTGCGATCGTCATACGCATGGTCGAGCTCCAACTCGAACCACACGACATAGGTATCCGCGGAAGCCTTTGCCATATCGATCGCTTGCTTGCGATTGACTTCGTCTGCTGCGGAAGTCGCCTTGATCGAGCCGGACTGCGACAGTCGTTCAAGACATGCTTCCAGGACAGTGCGCGAGTAGATGTTAGAGCCGGAGATGTACGCCAGTTGCCACACAACTTTTACCGGAATCTTCGGCTTAGAGTTTTGATCAGATGCCGGTTTGATCGGAGGCTCTTCCTGTTTCGGCGGGAGCGGGTCGGGTGAAGTTGGTTGCTTTGGAGGCCGGCGTCCCGACTGCGCGTGCGAGATTGGAGAAGCGCTCAACAGTAACAGAACGCTGATGAGCGTCGCCGCTGCGCGGCGCGGCGTCGAGCAGGCAAGACGCCAGACCCTAATTCGAATGAGTCCGGCTCCTTGTTCAATTGAAGCTGCTTGGCATGTTCTGCTTTGCGTTTACGCCGGTAGAAATGATTCGAGTGTGCCGCTGGTTGACGACAGCTCTAGTCTACACGCGCTCGGTACCTTGTCAAGCGCGGCTATTCCCAGAAATAAAACATCGACAGCCATCGTTTGGATGGATTCTGCTGCGCCATTCGTGAGGAACAAAGCTCGCGATACGTGACTTCGAAAGTCCGTCCCTCTGTATTTCTTGCACAGTGACTGAAAGGCTGTCTGGCACTAACTTTGCCACTGCTTCAGGCGAATCCTCTGTCAACGGGTGTCTCAACCGAAACGAAAACATGGAGGTGAAGTGTGAAACGAGATTTGCTGACGGTACTGGTTTTGACATGCCTTGTCGCCATGGGTGCTCCGAGGGGCCTGTGCGAGGGATTGCCGGGCGCGGACGGGCTCGGACGAGAGAGCAAAGTAGATTCCGAAACACAAGCAGGCCCGCAACAAAAGAATATTCCGCGCCAGCCAGACAAATCCCCAAACTGGCGCACGGCCGCAAAGGAAGATCGGAGGGCAGAGCAGATCAAGTGGAAGCTGCGCAGTCTAGGAATAGCCAGCAGAGTCACTATCATGTTGAACAACGGGAACGAACGTTACGGCTCAATCGAGCGAATCGACGAGGATTCATTCCAGATTGCTGAAGTTGACCTGAAGCAGGTATTCACCGTGAGCTACAGCGAAGTGAAGAAAGTTCGCGAGGGTTATGGCAAACCCAACCAGTTCACCGGAAAACGATGGAACCCGATCTGGGCCAAGATCTCGCTGGTGGCCGTTATCGTAATGTTTGTCGTGGTGGTGCCTCTCTCCATCCCTCGAACCTAGCGATCGATCGTTGACGCTGCATACCGGCTCATCATGTCATTGCGTACGACCGTCTACCGATGAAGAACTCGTAACACCGCTTTGCAGCGCTCTGGATCGCACCCGCCAAGAACGCATCAGGTGCATCCCTAGCACGACGACTTAAACCGTTGCCTGGACTCTGCCTTTATAAGCCTTGACAAGCTGATGCTCTGTGGAGTAAATTAAAAGGGTGAGATCTGTGTCCGAAATCCTTCCGGAGCCGCACCGCCGCCCGAAATTGAGCCGCCTGGTCCCCTCAAAA
>CAZOOE010000611.1:0-3935 GCA_964581275.1 uncultured Clostridia bacterium | reverse complement strand
GGTCGGGTAATGGTGTCAAGCGTGGGGGAATCGCACGGAGGGGTGGGGACGTTGATTTCGCATCTTGGGACGATGACCCACGCGTCGGTACCAGAAAGCGAACGGAATCGTCTTGGTATAACCGACGGATTGGTACGCGTCTCGGTGGGGATCGAGGATGTAGAGGACATAATCAAGGATTTGGATCAGGCGTTGAACAAGCTGTAGAGCGATTGCCCGTTCCTGTCCACGACCCGGCTCTTTAATCCCAAAAAAAACCCCTACGATTTCCTTTTTCATTACAAGGCGTTTACGCTGGGACATCGCATCAAGGCCGGGTCACTCGCTTTGAATGGGACTCTTGCCTGAGGCCTCTCGACCTTTCCCTGCAGGCAAAGCGTATGGTTCCAGCGGGAAAGGGAACGAGTCATTCGACTCAGATCGGGTCGACAAAGCCGCCGAACACACCTGAAGTTTATGCTACTGGCTGACATTGCCATCCAAACCGAAATCAATCATAATCACCCGCAACCTGGGACAATATTGGTGGACAAATAAGGTCAGGTTGCCTAGTGTCCACTTCACGCTGGTCTACTGATTTTGATTATGGCGGGCGAGATCGCATTCAAAATCTCCGTATACGCTATGAGCGATGTGGGCGTGGTTCGGTCTGGGAACGAGGACAACTTCATCGTTTTGAACCTTTCTACCGCCGACACTTGGAAGCCCGTAGGCGAGGATGATCCGCCGATCAATCTCACCAGCTTTAACCAGAGCCACTATGGCTCGCTCATCGCCGTAACCGATGGAATGGGTGGTGCGCTGGCTGGCGAGGTGGCCAGTCGCCTCGCCGTCGAGTGCGTGCGAGATCGAATGCTCGAGCTTCAGGCCAGTCCGGTTTACTCCAAGTTTCCCTTTCCGGAACGGCTTCGTTTGTCGATCGAGCTCGCCAATCTTTACATCTACCAGATGAGCGCCAAACGAGCGGAATACGCCGGCATGGGCGCGACGTTTACCGCGGTGGGATTGTCCGGCACCACTGCCTACTTCGGACAGGTCGGCGACAGCCGGGCTTATCTGATCCGAGACGGCCGGATACAGCAGATCACGCGCGACCAATCCCTGGTCGGGCAGCTTGTCGAGGCCGGCCACCTGACCGAGGAGGAAGCTGAACACCACTCTTATCGCAACGTGATACTGCAGGCGTTGGGCGCGTCACCAAACCTCAATGTCGTGATAGACCGGTTGATAATACACGATATGGACGTGCTTGCGTTGTGCAGTGACGGCTTATCCAACAAGGTCCGTCCGGAGGAAATGAAGGCGGCGATCGATCACGCCGGTTCATTGAAAGAAGCTTGCGAATCGCTAATCAGCACTGCTAACGAACGCGGGGGGGAGGACAATATTACAGTACTGATCGCGCAGGTGAGCGGCGGACGGCTCACTCCAACAGAAGAAGATAGGGCTACTGCGCTATTGACCAGCGACTCCGGACCCCAGGAAAGATGGGGTGCCGAAACCCTCCACCGCAATCCCGACCTACCCCATCACATCGACCACGACCTATTGGATGACGAAGAAGAGGCGACGCTCCCGCCGGAAGAGGACACGATCCCACCGACTGAGAAGCTCGAGGAAAAAGCTTGAGCATCGGCGTCTGGTGAATAGCCGACTGAGCAACCTGGGCGGCATAAGCACGAAACCGTGGCGCGATGGCCAGAATATGGATTATGACGCTACCGACATACATCGTCATGCGTGCCGGCACGCGTGAGCGGATCGATTCGTATCCATAGGGGTCAGGCTTGACTTTGTTGCGATTTGAATTGTTGCGCCGCCCGCCCGAAGAGTCATCACCGAATTGGGCACGTCGTTTTGCGCACGCGCACCGCAGCGGGTCCATGTGCCAGCCTGCGTTTGTTGCAATTCCGCGAACTCGCCATCCGATGTTTTTGGCTGTACGTTAGATCACCGACCGACCGCTGCCTGAGCCGTGCCGTAATAGATTCGCTTATACGACGTCACCACTGGGCTGAATGTCTGCGCCTTGACCGTAGGCCCACCAGTAGGCCCGCCGCTGTCTACCACGTAGCCCGGATAGAACGGTGGTGATTGACCTCGATCGTAACGCGGGTCCCACTTGCCTTTGTACATGTAACCGTGGAATTGTCCGTCATATACTCCCAGGTTGTCGTAGTTGCTCGACTGCATTCCGCCCACAAGATTGAAGTTCCCGCGAAAAGGCTTCCCGTAGAAATCCAACACGTCCGATCTCACTCGTCCGCCATACGGCCGGCCGTTGAGACCCTCTATCGAATTCCCTTCCGAGTCCTTCAGAGAAAAAGCCGCCATCGAAGCGTTCACCGTGAGGTTGTCGGGCGCGCGGCCGTCGCTGGGGATGTTGATGTTTCCTCCGGACGCGAAAATCCCCAGGACGTTCTGAGCATCCTGATTGATCGGATTACCGGCCGGATCCACCACCGGAGTTTCGTACGTCAGATCTCCGGTGAGAGTGACGTTTCCACCCGCGACCGGGCGCTTCGGATCGCCTGTCGCGGTCCCGCCGGCAGTTATCGTGACTGCGAAGTCGGAATCGATCGCCGGTATCGGTTGTCCTTTGGCATCGCGCCCAGGGCCGTGAAGCGATGCTATGTCACCGCGAACATAAAGCGACGCCGCCGAGCGATTGCCCTTCTCTACGATCGAGCGGTCCTTGGGAACTCCCCTGAGCGTGCGCGTGCCGTTGCCAGCGTCGACCGTCGTCGTTCCCGCGTCGATGTCGATCACGATAGTCGTCGTCTGATTGCCTTGAGTGATTTTTATGACCTGGCGATTTCCTGAAGGATCGGCGCTCAGCTGGACCTGATCGACGTCGCCCATAACGTAGATACCGCTGCCCGAAAATGTCTCGCCATCAGAAGGAAGATAGACGCCTCGCGCGAGGGTCGGCGTAGTCGAGCTTGGATCTTTCGGATCGGTGAGTGGGGTGGTTAGATCGCTCGCGGCCCGAAGCGCTGTGTGCAGCTCGCCATCGGTGGGTGGGCCTGCAGACAGGGCGTAGCCACCGTCAAGAACCGCGCGAGCCTGGTCGAACGCGTTTCCTGTCGGTGGAATAGGTTCGACTCCCCGATCGAACCCCGCGAGGAACTTCGGCGCGACCAAGACTCCGCCAACGATGTCGGAGTCCGCGTCAACCGGCGCGGGAGGCGCGCCCCCTCCGTGCCGATAGTAGCTGGCAGTCTTGTAGGATTGGCTCACGTAACCGCGAAACGTAGGCGCGTCGGAACCATCGGCAGTGCTCCAGAATCCGAATCGCTCGTTGGTGTGAATTCGTCCGGCGAACCGATCGCCCGGACCGAGCCCTTGATAAATGAACGGGCCTTCCGGATTGTAAGGATCAAACTTGTCGGTGAAATAAGCGAATTCCGAAAAGCTCCCGACGCGGAGCGCGCCGCCGCTAGCGTTTACGAGCAAGTTGAAATTTACCACGCCTTCTTCTACAAGCGTGACCGCGCCGTTCAAACCGGCAATGCCCTCTCCAACTGACTCCAGTTGATAAGTAACAGAATAGGGTTCGACCTGACCGAGTCGAGGGTAGAGCGGGTTGATGAACTTCACCCGGCTCCCGGAGTGAGCGGGATCGTTGTCGCCTACCGAGTAAGGGACGCGTATATCGGTGATCTTGATCTTGGTGCGATAGGCAGCGTTATTTGGAAACGACTCGGTTGTGTTGAAAGCTTGCTCGGCGGCTGTAATGAACGCGCCGGGGTCCAGGGTCGGCTGACCCACGGAGACCCGCGGTGGATTTGGCAGCGACGCCATCACAAACCTGTCGTTTCTGAGCAGGCGATGTAGATTGTTGACCCCCGCCTATGCCACGTAGAAGCCGCTAGTCAAGTTCTTGAAGTTCGAGGTGATGGACTTGTCGGAACGCGAAGTGAAAGTCACCGCGG
>CAZOOE010000610.1:0-3935 GCA_964581275.1 uncultured Clostridia bacterium | reverse complement strand
CGAGCGGGGGGATGCCTGGTTGCGAGATCGGAGCCGGTCAGATTACTAAGGTCCACTCTGACCCCGGATATCCTTCCATCTTGCTTAACTGTCTAAGTGCTGCGTTTTGCCAACCCTCGCCGTTTAGCGTGTGCAACCTTCGGCCGCCTGAATGGCGACAAGTCATACTCCGGAAACAAGTGTTTCTTGTTCGATCGCCTGGCCAGGGAGAGCACGAGGGTGGCCAAGATGTCCCTCCCCACACGAACGTGTCGATGCGTTTCATTACTGCTATTATACCTGATATGATTATTAACATAATTGTCAAATCCAACGAAAGGGAAATCCCTATACAATAATAGTATCGAGAACATGAAAATAGCATAAATATATATCGGGATTATCCCTTGACAGCAGGTACGGCATAGACTAGATTATTGGCCATAGGAGATACCCATGGCCACTCGCATCCGCCGCCGTCCCAGCCAAGTTGGAAAGAAGCCGAGCGCAGTTCAACCGTTCTCGGTACGGGAATTTTTCGAGCAGTTCCCGACCGATGATGCGTGCCTTGAGCGGATCATGCAGGTCCGCTTTGGCCTACGGCATGTCTGCGAGGAATGCGGCGTCGAGACGACCTTCCACAAGCTGACCGAGCGTAAGGCTTACTGCTGCGCTCAGTGTGGTTATCATCTCTATCCCTGCGCCGGGACGATCTTCCACAAGAGCGAAACGTCCCTGCAAATTTGGTTTTATGCGATCTATCTGTTTGTCGCGACCCGTCACGGCGTCAGCGGTAAAGAGCTACAGCGCGAACTTGGGGTGACCTACAAGACAGCTTGGAGAATGGGGCAGCAAATCCGGGCATTGATGGCCAAGGCCGATGGCTTCGCCATGCTGCAAGGTCACGTCGAGCTGGACGAGGCCTATGTGGGTGGTCGCCGTTCTGGCAAGCGTGGTCGCGGCGCAGAAGGCAAGACCATCGTTATGGGGCTCAAGGAGCGCGGTGGCCGTATGGTGGCTGGCGTCATTCCGAATATCAGCATGAAGACCTTGCGGAAGGTTGTGAAAGACACCGTGGAGCCTGGCGCTATTGTCTCGACCGATGAACTGGTGAGCTATGGGTTACTGGAACCCGACGGCTACAAGCACGGCACCGTGAAGCACGGCGAGAAGGAATGGAGTTACTACGACTATCGGCACGATGCGTGGCACCACACCAATTCGGTCGAGAGTTTCTGGAGGCTGTTTAAGGCCTCGGTTCGGTCAACGCATATCCACGTCAGCGCGAAGTGGATGGACCGCTACCTCGGCGAGTTTTCTTTCCGCTCGAACCATCGCGAGATGCGGAACGCGATGTTCGATCTGCTGATTGCCGCGATTTGAGGACGCTGGCCAAGGCCCGCTCAAAGTTGCTGCGATCAATGGGGCCAATGCCATCCTTTTCCGCTTGGCGGATGAAGGCATCCAGCCGCCCTGTTTCTCGGGCTTCTTGAAGGGTAAGTCTTGTTTTCATGCCCTCGAATCTAGACGGACTCGCACCTATATGGTAGTGGAATGGCGGTTGCCGCGCCGCCGGGTCGGCTAAACCCGACGACGCGAACAACCGCTAGGCTTTTAACATGCGATCTTTCCGCATTGATCACCTGCCTTCCTCCGGCGCCACAGGCCGGTCTTGGGTTAGCGGTAGCCAGCCGCCGAAAAGCGAAGGGCCACAGAGTTGAAGCTCTGTGGCCCTTTTCATTAGGCGGGTTCCTGCCGCGAATTTTCCGCCTTAATTGTCAGATCCACTGGGTCTTCCATGTCGTAGATTTGAGACACGTTCATAGCGAACGTTCTGAACCATCTAACTCTTTGTTCCTTTGGCCAGTCCTGCCCGGTGGCCGGAATTTTCCGAAGAAGCGCCATTAGCAGTGGGTCCAAGCTCAGTCCGCCAGTATCGTCGCCGCCACCCCCGGCCCCATTTCGCCTTTCCACATCTGGAGTCTTGTTTTCTATAGGGCGCGTCTCAGGCTTGATCTTGGTTGCAGGCAGTGTCAGGCGCTCATTCCCGGCCCAATAGAAACCGGCGGCCCGTGCCGAGCGATCGAAAGCTTGCCTTGCCTTATCTGTTTGCTTTGGTGACACGCCGAATGTAGCTATCTCACGCTCAAGAGCGGACGCCGGTGGAAGTGTGTAGCCCTTGTACTTGTCATAGATTTTCCGATAGAGCGGGACAGCTAGGAAGGCCTCGACCTTTGCGGCGCCCTCCTGCGATGCATCCACGATTCTGAGACCAAGCGGCGTAAGAGAAATAACCCCTCGCTCTAGTTCCGTGAGACCAAATATCCGAGGTGTAGCCAAGCGACCCCGGAAGGCGCCCCCGGATGCTGCGACCTTGAGTTGACCGGCTAGTTGTTCGAGATGGCAGCTCTGACCCCCCACATCGTGAATGGCCCTAGCGATCTCCACTGCATCATCCAAGTCCCCGTATGGGAAAAGAATTGATGACACCTCACGCTTTCTCTCCTGCGCTACGGGAGCAGCCGTCTGTGCCGCAGCGCCGGTCTTAATTTGTTCTGCCTTCATGGCGACCCTCCCGCAGATAGCTCAAATGCCTCTGCGAGGGCATATATATGAGGGAGCGTGCCATAAGTCAATACCGTATGAGACTTCTCGCATACGAGAAAGTAGGAGGGGCTGGTGCAATGCGGGAGAATTAGATAGCACGCATCCAAAGATCGACTAAGAGATTGATTCGTATCGAATATATTAGGGCTCGTATAACGCGGCGTTTATTGCACTACGCCCGACTCCAGCCCATTTTATCTGCGTGAGGCCCTGGTAGGGCACCTAATCGAGGGAACCTGCAACGGAGGCCCAAATGTATCTTGAAAGAGACCCGGGCTGGTAAGCCTACTAAGAGCCGCACTTGCGGCTCTTAGCTTTAGGGGGACCGGGATGTACGCTGTATGGATATGGCTTGAATCCCTTCCT
Source organism: uncultured Clostridia bacterium (assembly GCA_964581275.1). Taxonomy (GTDB): domain Bacteria; phylum Acidobacteriota; class Blastocatellia; order UBA7656; family UBA7656; genus Onstottus_A. The sequence goes on along the minus strand of CAZOOE010000610.1, from coordinate 983 downwards.
GCTGTAGTTGGGGTTCTCTTTGGAGCCACCTTAGCCACAATCGGCTGGCTTTATACCGCACGGCGAACGCGGAGCCTTTTGCGTCGTCAGCATACCTTTAACGCACTGCTCACGGTTACCTGTAATGTGACGTATCAGGCGGCGCACAATCGAATACGTTCAATGATAAGGGCCAAAAGCGTTCCGGACTTGCCGCTGGATGGCGACAATCAGACCAGGGACGACCTGTCGATGCTTCTGAACCACTTTGAATTTCTTGCAGCTGGCCTTCGCAACGGCGACATGGCAGAGCGGCTTCTCAGAGACAGCGATAGGGGGACCATCATAGGCCTTGTCGAAGCGGCAGACTCATTTATCCAAAAGGTTAGAAATTCACGTCAGCGAAAGGCCATTTTCGAGCATCTCGAATGGCTCCATGACCGATGGCAGGAAAAGCCACCCGTATGGTGGCAACGTGTAATCGAAGCGCTTCTAGGGCGCCCGCTTCGCCATGACGTTCATCGTTGGTATTGGCTTGGGGCCGCAGCGGCTATGATCCTTGTCATTTTCATTATTTGGGTTCATCTACCAAGCGCGCCAGCCAGCCCATAGCCCGGTGCCTAGGCATCACGTGATCCCAGCCTCGGGCATCCGCGATGTTTTACCGTAAAACTATGGCGGGAGGCCTCCTTGTGGATGCGGCTTCCAACTAAACCGTCCAATCATGGGACGCCACTATCTGGCCTGAGTTACTGGGAAGGGGGCCCGTATTAGTGTTTACCCTCCGTGCAGGGCAAAACCCAGAAGAAATAAGAAAGCCGCATTCGGGCTTTGGGACCAACCTTTAACGAGAAAGGGATTTCCCACGGTTGCCCAAAAGAGATAAGGGTGCGGCGAGAGCAAAGCCGCACCAGCGCCAATCCAAATAGAGTTCGCTGCTACCACGACGCCTGGGTCAGCGGAAACGAATTCCTTGAGCCTAAGATTCTCGACGCCCAAATAGA
>CAZOOE010000609.1:0-3950 GCA_964581275.1 uncultured Clostridia bacterium | reverse complement strand
CACCATGAACACACCGCGCCCGAGACATTCCAGTGCCAGCGCCTGGTAGAAGCGTTTGACAATCTCGTCAGCATGCTCCTGGACGAGATACATCAACACGTTCCGGCAGGAGATTAGGTCAGGGCGATCGCCATCATCCAGCCCTCCAGGAAAGGGATCGCGCTTCAAATTGAGATACGAGAATCGGACCATCCGCTTTAAGCGCGGAACAATCTCATAACAAGAGTTGCCTGCGCTGCTGAAGTACTTATCTTTGATCCAGCGCGGCGTACCGCGAAACGACCATTCGCCATAGATTCCATCAAGAGCCTTCTGAAGAAACCCGCGGTTGATGTCGGTCCCGAGTATCGTGATGTTCCATCTGTCGAGATCAGGAATCATTCGATCGAGTAGGATTGCGAGCGAGTAAGGTTCTTCTCCGGTACAGCAACCGGGAGTCCAGATTCGGAGGGTTCTGTCAGAATCCCGCCGAAAGCGAATCAGGTCTCTAAGGATGTGATCTTCGAGTGCCTCGAAGGTCCCGCTCTCACGAATAAAATAGGTCTCCCCGACAGTGAGGTGTCTTGCGAGCAGATCGATCTGTTCCCTTGAGGTCGGATGCGACAAGAGCCACTGAACACAGGCTTCGGCGTCTCCGAAACCGAGGTCGCGAGCCATGCCCTCAACTCCGCGCGCCAAATCGCGCCATCTCTCTTTAGGGTAGTGCCAGCCCGCCTGACTGGCTACGTACTCGCTCAGGCGAGCGAGCGATGTTTCTAATATGGCAGTCATTGGCGCCAGCCCTCACTTGCCGGGAGCTGTTCATAGCTTCCGAGATCCCCGAGCGCATCGAGGTTCTGAATCGCAACTGTCCGACCTTCCACATTTATCAATGCTTCTACCTGGTTCAGATTGGGAATAACGGCATTCGACGTGACGACGGCATCCGCTGAGCTCTCGACCACCCCAAGCACCTCATCCACTAGCAGGGCGACCGCCCGACTCGAAATGTTGACGATGATGAGCTGATCCGCGAGATCCGGCTCTCTTTCGACCAGGCCGAATTGCTTCCGAACGCTTACTACAGGGACAATGCGGCCCTGTACATTGACGACTCCAAGCACCATCGTCGGGGCCTTGGGCATCGGAATGAGTTCAACAACACGAAAGACTCGCTCCACAGAAGAGAGAGCCAGGGCGTATCGCTGCTCATCTAATCGAAAAATAAGATAGGTTCCTGCGTTGTTCATGAAGCGTTGCTCGATTTCCGCAGCCCGCGATTTCGCCAAGGCACCACCGGCTTCCTCTGATAAGAAACTAATTCATTCTCACTGATCCTCTCTGCTAAACAGCCCGGGCACTCCACACTAGCAAGAGTTATTCATTCGAATCGTGGAGCAACACTACAAGTCGTGTACCCATAAGGCAGATCGCCCTCTCAGATTACAAAACTCGATGAGATGCAGTGGTTTTGCCTCAAAGACCGGCTTTGAGCGCATCCGGTGTTGAAGGTGCGGAGCGGAGATTTGCCACAGACGGGACATAGGTCTGTGGAAGATCGGAACAGGTGGCTATTTACGGATCCCGCGGCCAGAGGAACTACAAGAGTGCAGGGTTGTTCTTGTGTCCGGTTTGATCGGTGTATATCATAGCCGAGCCCAGGAGGAGGGGCTTTCTATGAGACGATTGGGAGTGTTATTTGGCCTTTTGATGACCGCAGGAATCTCGATGATCGCCGCGCGGCAACAGCAGCCACAACGACCGCCGGCAGACCTCAAGATGGAAAAGGTCAAAGACAATCTGTATGTGATCACAGGCGGAGGCGGAAATACCGCCGCGTTCATCACCGAGAAGGGCGTCGTCGTGGTGGATACCAAACTGCCGGGAATGGGACCGGGAATTCTGGAGAAGGTCAAATCGGTAACCGACAAGCCGGTGATGATGATAATAAACACGCACACTCACGGCGATCACGTCGGAAGCAACAGCGCATTTACGGGAAACGTCGAGTTCGTCGCCCAGGAGAACTGCAAGGCCAGCATGGAGAAAATGCCCGCATTCCAAAGCGAGGAGGGTAAGAAGTTTCTTCCAGGAAAGACCTATAAAGACAAGCTCAGTCTGCTAAAGGGCAAAGACAAGATCGATCTCTACTATTTCGGGCGCGGGCACACAAGCGGCGATTCGTTCGTTGTGTTTCCAGGCATGAAGGTGATGCATTCCGGCGATATGTTTGCCTTCTCCAAGGGTCTGCCGATCATTGACGTCACCAACGGCGGCAGCGGGCTGGAGTATCCGAAATCTCTAATGAAAGCGGCCGCCGGGATCAAGGGCGTCGAAAGCGTCATTCCCGGTCACAGCCCGGTCACCAACTGGGCCGAGTTCAAAGAGTACGGCGAGTTCATGCGCGATTTTGTCGCGGCGGTCGAGCTGGCGAAGAAGAATGGCAAGTCCGCCGATCAAGCCGGAACAGAATTGAAGCTGCCCGATAAATACAAAGACTACAACATGAGTCGCCTAAAGGGGAATGTGACGGCGATCTACGGCGAACTGAAATAGCGTAGCTGCCGAGCGATTACCGGCCGCCTGGTTGGATTCTCATGCGGCCGCCTCTCAAACTCGGCGTTTTCTCGTCGAGTATTTCAGTGCTTGTCGAGTCGGACCTGCCAAGTCTTGTCAATGGTCAAATTCAAAAATGGCAAAGCGGGCAGCCGGTCGACGTTGCAGCTGGCTTTGCTGCTCTTGATTCTCGGATCCTCGATCCCCTCGGCTCATGCTCATCCGATTCCATTTAGTTACCTCGACCTTCGCTTCAACCGGGACCATCTCGAAGGCACGCTGGTCGCGCACATCGTCGATCTCGCCCACGATTTGAAACTTGACGACCCCGACGTCTTACTCGATGCGAAATTCGCCGGATCCAGGAAGGACGAAATCCGGGAGCTCGTGGAGTCGCGGCTGATTCTGACAGCCGCCGGCCGGCCGGTCGATCTGGAATTGTTGCGCATCGAGCCGCTTCAAGATCGGCAGGCGCTGTCGGTCGAGCTGCGGTTCGACATTGCCGCCAAACCAGACGCGCTTAGGATCCAGTGCGCTCTCTTTCCCTACGATCCCGAACATCAGACTTTTCTCAATGTGTATGAAGAGGGAATTCTGGTCCATCAGGAGATCTTCACTCGAGACTATAAGATGTTCGTGTACCAGGCGGGCGGCGTACAGGCCTGGACGTCGGTTGTTGAGAAGTTCATACCGGCGGGCATCTATCACATTTTCACCGGGCCGGATCACGTGCTGTTCATTGTCGGGCTGTTGTTGATGGGAGGAAGTCTGCTTCGTCTGCTCAGCATCGTGACAGCGTTCACGATCGCCCACAGCATAACTCTTTCGCTCGCCGCATTGAGCGTAATCAATCCCTCGCCCCGGCTGATTGAGCCGGCCATCGCGCTGAGCATTGTGTACGTGGGGATCGACAATCTGATGGTGGGGAAGACGGGTCGAGACGTTCGCGCGTGGATAGCGTTCTTTTTTGGTTTCGTTCACGGGTTCGGCTTTGCAGGAGTGTTGCGTGAGTTCGGCCTTCCGCGCGAAGCGCTTGGTTGGTCGCTCTTCTCGTTCAACTTCGGCGTCGAGATCGGACAGGCTTGCATCGTCGTGGTTGTCGCGTTTCTGCTGGCGGCGTTGCGGAAACAAAATCAAACCTTACGGCAGCGAGTATCGGTAATTGGTTCAGTCTGCGTGAGTTTGGCGGGCACCTACTGGTTTATCCAACGAGTGTTTTTTTAGACATCTCAAGTCATCTCCAAAAACCAAACAAAGTGTGATACGACCTGGTATCGCGCTAGATACAGCTCCCCGATCATCGGCGCCGATCTTGTAGGCAATGCGATAGTGCGGCACACTCGAGTTGGAAATATTTCTTTATTTTCTTGTCCACATTCATTCGGCCAGATTCAGGCGTTTCAGGATATCCTTAA
>CAZOOE010000608.1:2755-3984 GCA_964581275.1 uncultured Clostridia bacterium | reverse complement strand
AACTTGGTTCGAGGTTGCGGCGTTTGCAATCTTAGTTCAGGACGAGGCTCGGCAACTCGCATGCGGGAAGCCATTCGTCGGCCCAGCCGTCTTTCGGCCAGGTGCCAGCCGCCTGGGACCGCTGATCTCAGATTGGATCGAGGTATTCGGCGGCGACCAACCCCGAGAAAACGTCCAAATCGTTGATGACCTTACTGAGCTTCTTGTCTCCGGTCAAGAGGAGTACGGGGTGTTTTTGTTCAGTTGCAAGCCGGCGGGCCGTGTAAGCGATGATCCCATCCTGAGACCTCAGCCCCCTTCGATTCCAGATTTTCACCAGCGTGAGCAAGTGTCGCACGCCGATGGTTTCGCTGGAGGGCAGCGTTCTAACTTCCAAACGGCCTTCGGCGATATCGTCTAGCAGAAGCAAGTCTAGTTTTGCGAACTGTTTCAAAGTCAAGCGGTTCTGGTGTAGTTCATCACCTAAGACCGAGACCAGTTCAAGGAGAGAAATCTCGGCCACAAAGACTCTCCCTTGACAGCGGCTCAGGAGATACCTGCAACGCCGGTGAAATTTACCTCGAAGATAGGCCCATTTCAGCGCAGAAGTGTCCAAGAAATAGAGCATCAGTGGCGCTTTTTCTTGCTCTTGGAAAGCTTCTTATCCATGTCACGGACGTTCTTGGCTTTAACTTTACTTGCATCCCTGGCGTCGGCAGCAAGTTTCTTCCAATTCGCTTCCCTTGAGGCGATGCAAAGTTCTTCAATGGCAGCGTGTAGTGTTTCAACGGCAACCGGTTTCGGTAGGTAGCGGTCAGCAGCGATTTTTTCCTTTAACTGTTTCTCCAGTTCATTCGCTTCGACCACATCATGGTCGAGTTGTCCCGACATGACGACCGACCGCATAAAACGATTTATGAGATGAAGCTGGTGCAGTAGGTCTAATCCACGCATCCCTGGAAGTACATAATCAACTATCGCGACATCGTATGCCTTAGTCTCGGCCAACGCGATCGCACTTGTCGCGGAGTCCGCGACGTCAACATCGTGGCCTCGAACAGCCAGGGCATCCCTGAGCATTTCTCTAATGTCGGCCTCGTCATCAACCAATAACAACCTAGCCACTCAGCACCTCCTTCGGAATTGTGATGAGAAACGAAGTCGGTTTTGCAACACTGACACAGGATAAATCCCCCGCCAACCTCTGTAGCCCCTCCCCCCATTCACTTCAGCCAAGTCCCATTCCCGCC
>CAZOOE010000608.1:0-2745 GCA_964581275.1 uncultured Clostridia bacterium | reverse complement strand
AAGAGACGACTTCGGTTAGATTCTGGAATTCCTGGGCCGTCGTCATTGACCTCGATCCGGACCGATCGGGCATCCTCTGTAACACCGACGATTATGCTCTTTCGCATGCTGCCACCCTCAGCTTCGATCGCTTGAATTGCATTCAGCACAAGGTTCGTCAGTGTGGACAGCAGAGTTGACTTGTTAAACCGAACACGGACGGCGATCGTCTGTCCTTGGGTTAGGGCGATGTTCCTAGCAGCAGAAAGTTCGCGAAAGACGTCGAGGACCTCGCTAATGGTCTCGTGCACCAAAACGTCTTCGATTCCTTCATTGCCGGACCCAACCTCGCGGAGGAATTGGATATGCTTGTTGATCCTGGTAACGCTACGCTGTATGACATCAGTGGCCGCATCGATTTGCTGGACCCTAATTCCTTCCCGAGCTAAGTAGTCGACGATATTGGTCGATGCGGCCTGGATTGCCTGTAAAGGCTGCCGTAGTTCGTGCGCTAGACTGAGCGACATTAAACTAACGGTTTTGTACCGGGCTTGGATGAGAGTCTGACTCTTGGCCTGCCTTGACCGCTCCCACCGCGGCTTCGCAACTTCGTTTTCTACCTGCGTCTCGAGTTCCCGCAAGCGGGTTTTGAGCGACTCTGTAAATGCATCGAAGGCAGGTCCGGTTATAAATGCCCGCCTATTCGTCGCATCCTGGAGTTTCGGATTCTCGTCTCTACTGATCGCCACGAATCCAAACAGGCGAGATGGTACCAACGGCATATGTCCTGCTCGTTTTGCTCTCTTAGCGAGGAGTCCTAACCAGTCAGCTGCGGCAGAGCCTTGTGGTTCTACACGGAAGCCATCGCGGAATACGGTAATCCCTGGAAGCGCATCTCCGACGTTGGCTTTTTTCGGTCGATCGACAAAGTACGCCAATCGCGCGTGAAAGGGGCCGAACTCCTGCACTTCGTTTAGTGCTTCACTCTCGGTGATGATCGTCTCCCAATCGGTCCAAGTGACATCGCCGTTCGTAGATGGATTGCTCCTTCGGCGCCTAACCTTAACGTCGCCAGTGGCAGAGCGGGTTATCTCCCACTCGAAGTCGGGACCTTTTATCTCCGGAGGCACAATTTCCCCTGAGAGTTTTGGGCTCGGGGCCAGAAGCTTAATCGTGAACTGTTGTTCCTGCTGGTAGGGATCTAATAGGTGCGCCAGGCGCCGCCGCAGGCTCAGAATAGCTCTATCGTCCCAAGCAGCTCGCAATTTCTCAATGCGAAGAATCGTGCCGGATTGGGCGCCGGCCAGGAGTGGCTCCTCTACTTGTTCATAGTAAATTGGAATATCGGATAGAAGTTTCCGTTTCTGCTCAAACTTCTTCCAATCGAATGCGACTCGAAGGGCCTTTGTTGTTTTCTTCGGCTTGGTGATTACGGCGAGCTTCTCTCCCAACTTGTCCGCGGCAAATCGACCGATGCCTTTCTCACCTGTCTGGATTCGGCCAGTTTTTGGTAATGGCTTGCCGGTCTTCTCCGAATATCCCGCGCGCATCCACAGGCGACGAAAGTCGGTGAGCGATAGCCCTGAACCGTTGTCTCGAATCTCAATCTCACCGGTATGACTATTCCAAGGGCGCACGATTGTGATGGTGACTTCTGTTGCGTTCGAGTCATAAGCGTTCTTTACCAGCTCTTCTATGGCTGAGTTGTCATCAGGAAGCAGATCCCGACCCATCAAACGTTGAAGCCTAGCGGCAGCCTGGAGGCGCAACTCGTTTTTGGCTTTCATGCTAGGGTCTCTTTTTTGACAGCACGATCACAGACTCCCGACAAAGCGAAGACCCGATGCCACGGCGGTGCATTTGACGGCCGATAAGTAACGAGTCGACGCGAAGACCAGCAGCGGGGGCCAGCTTGCACGTCCAGAGGTCAGCGGCGACCGGGATAGGTCGCTCGCCTGTTCCATGCACCGAGTTTCCAATTACTACGAGGATGCGCCCGTTCGACCTCAAGAGACGACTGCAGCCTTGTAACGTGCGCAGCATGTCGGCAAAATAGCACGCGAACAGTTTGGCGCGCCATTTCTCTACCTCGCTTGCATAGTGGAGCAATCGTTTGAAGGAGGGACCCAGGAGATTGGCTATCGTCTCCGTAGATGCGTCGGGAACCTCCGAAAACGCGATGCTGGGATGGCTCCGAAAGGTTCTTCTCCGCTGCGCCAGCATCTGCTGGCGTGACGCCAAGAACTCTAAGAGCCACAACTCAATTTTGTAAACTTCAGTGTAGTCAATATTGTTCAAGTATGGCGGCGAGAAAAGGATTACGTCGAACCTTTTGTTGCCGAACATTTTGTCCGCTCTCCGGCCATCACCTAACTTGATTTCATAGTCGATATTTCCAGCCCGTTCGGGCTTCTCCTGAAGGTCTTCAGCGATCATGTGCCATGTTTCTGCGACTTCATCCTTCACGGAGCTATTTCGCGTTTTGGGCGAGTATCTGAGTGCTCTTCCATCCTTCCTGAGATTGAATATATTGTCTGCGGAAGCTGCGACGCCAAGGAGGAGCGGCTGACGCTCAGGACGTCCTCTGCTCACGACCTTCGCTTTGTCTCGTAGCTCTAGGAGTTCACGAAGATCGGCGCTTCCTATGAACCTTGGATTGGTAATGGTAGATAATGTCGGCTGGCTAGGTTCAGCTCGGAGACGCAAGCCGTTTGTTGCAATCGCAAATGCGCCCATGGTAAACGGGGGTGCAATCCAAACCCATTC
>CAZOOE010000607.1:0-3999 GCA_964581275.1 uncultured Clostridia bacterium | reverse complement strand
GGGCGCGAAATGGGGCCGGCGGGAACAACAACCCGGTGGAGGGGTAAGGTAAGCCCCACCGTAAAGTAGGAGGTCGATCTCGAATGCGGTCAATCGTCCGTCGTTCGTTACTCCGGTGCGATGACGGATGATGCCCGGATGACGCTTCGTAGTCGCGGCGATGTCTTCGGACCGGTCGTAAATGATCTTTACCGGCCGCTGCGCCTTGTGCGCGAGTACTGCGGCGTGAGCAGCGATCATCGACGGATACTCTTCCTTGCCGCCGAAACCGCCGCCGGTCGTCGTTTGAATCACAATCGCCTGTTCGTCCGTAAGGTTGAACAGTTGCTTTAACGCCTTGTGGATGTAGTACGGGCACTGCATCGAACCCATTACGGTCATCATCCGTTCACCCGGAATCGCAATCATCCCTTGAGGCTCGATGTAGAGCTGTTCTTGATGCGGCACTCGATACTGGCCTTCGATGATTCGATCGGCTGCGGCGAATCCTTCGTCAATGTCCCCACGTCCGATCAAGAAGCGCTTGAAGACATTGTCGCTCCCAAAAATGACCTCAGCGCCGGCCAGCGAATCTTTGATTGTGAGGAGCGGAGGCAATTCTTCGTACTCGATGTGAATGTGAAGCGCGGCAGCTTCCAGATCGCTCTTGCGTTCGGCAGCGATCAGAAGAATCGGCTCATCGAAATGACGGACGTCTGACTCAACCAGCAGAGGCTGATCATTTTCGATCAACGCGACGTAGTTCTTTCCCGGGATGTCGCGGTGGTCCGCGACGACAATCCCGGCCCAATCATAAGCAGGGTCGAACCTGATCGAATTGATTCGCCCTCGCGCGATGGTGCTGCGAATCGTCTTGCCAAACAGCATCCCGTCGAGCGCAATGTCATCCACGTACCGCGCGGCACCCGTAACTTTTTCATAGCCCTCTTTGCGTAAGACATTCGTGCCGACGGACATGGGAACTCCCTTCAAGATTGCGCCTAGTTTAATTGCCAAGGTGTCGGCTTACAAGGCCCTGTTCTCAAGAAAGTTTGTGATCTCAGAACCTGTCGTTACCAGGCTCGTAGGTGTAGCATCTGTCTTCGTATTCACCGAGCGCCAGACTCAGAATTCACGGCCCGTAGGCGGCGGGTCATCTGGTGGAGAAAGAAAATGTCCAGACAATCGACCAGACTGTTGGTCATCGCAGCCCTGGTCATCGTCGCCGCTCCGTGCCTTGCCGCAAGGCAAGAGTTGAGCGAGCCCGAGAAAAACTTCGAGCACCTAAAGTAGGCTTCGTCGTAACATGGACATTTCTGGTTATCTGAACCGAATTAGCTACAGCGGTCCGCTTAAGGTGTCTGCAGACACCCTGCGGGAGTTGCATAAGGCACATCTGCTCGCCGTTCCTTTTGAGAATCTCGACAATCACCTGGGGCGGCGGATCGTTCTCGACGAAGAAAGGGTGATTCGCAAGTTCATCGAGGAGCGTCGTGGTGGTATCTGTTACGAACTAAACGGCGCGTTCTGCGCGTTGCTTCGCGCCTTGGGGTTTGAAGTGTCGATGTTGTCCGCGGGAGTTGCTCGTGACGAAGGAGGCTTCGATCCGCCGTTCGATCACTTGACGCTGCTTGTTCAACTGGAGCAGCGATGGTTGGCGGATGTTGGCTTTGGCGATTCGTTCCGCCAGCCGCTGCTTATCGATGAGCGCGGCGAGCAGGTGCAGGACAACGACTCATACCAACTGGTAGAAGAGGACGAGCACTTGATTCTGCAACGGCGCGAGAGCGGTTGTTGGAAGCCGCAGTATCGCTTCACGCTCGAGCCCCACCAGTATGCTGACTTCTCAGATATGTGCCTGTATCATCAGACTTCTCCCGAATCGATCTTCACTCAGAGGCGGGCCTGCTCGCAGGCGACGCCTGAAGGCAGGATCACCGTCACCGAAAAGCAGCTGATCATCACCGAACGGGGCGAAAAACAAGTACGCGAGCTTGCAAGTCAGGACGAGTGGACGGCGGCGCTGCGCGAGCATTTCGGCATAGCGCTCGATACTACAACTCTCAGGAATGATTCATGACAGCAGGCTATTCCGGGACACCGCTTGCAGAGAAGCTTGGGGTCAAGGCGGGTTTTCGTGTCGCGTTGATTGGAGCCCCGAAAGGTTTTCGTCGCGAGTTGAGTGAGCTTCCGGCTGACGTTTCCTTTGTCTCTAGTCTCGCGTCGCAATTGGACTTGATTCTGTTGTTCGCCAAGTCGAAATCCGACTTGACCAAAGCCTTCTCGAGACTCGCAATGAAGCTAAGGCCCGCGGGGATGCTCTGGGTCGCATGGCCAAAGAAAGCGTCAGGTGTCCCAACAGACCTGACTGACAACGTCGTCCGGGAGATCGGTCTCAATGCCGGGCTTGTTGATGTGAAGGTCTGCGCCGTTAACGAAATCTGGTCCGGGCTGAAATTTGTCATTCGGTTGAAGGACCGACCCGGCATATCCAGATGAAGTGATGATTGGGGGGATATCAGAATGAGACGCGGTGTTTCATAAGCGCGCGATCTCCGACGCGCAGTGGCCGAGTGCTATTCCCACTCGGCGGCTGCGCGGAAACCTGGTCAGTCGAATCGCACGATTCTCATTTCGATACCGCAGCCGCGTTTTCCCGTGGCCCGGCATTCTTCACGTACTTGTCCATCCAGTTGATCATTTCGGCCAGCGTGTGAAGCACCGACTCGCGCCCGATGTAGCCGTGCGGTTCGAATGGGAGGGTCACGTACCGCACAGTTGCGCCGTGGCCTTTCAACGCCATGTAGAACCGCTCGGACTGAATCGGGAAAGTACCCGAGTTGTCGTCCGCCTCACCGTGCATCAGCAGGATCGGCTCCTTGATCTTGTCCGCGTAGTAGAACGGCGACATCTTACCGTAGATGTCTGGAACCTCCCAGAACGTACGGCGCTCGCTCTGGAACCCGAAGGGCGTTAGGGTGCGATTGTAGGCGCCGCTCCTCGCAATACCGGCTCGGAACAGACGGGAATGGGCAAGGAGATTGGCGGTCATAAACGCACCGTAACTGTGCCCGCCCACTCCAATCCGGTCCCGGTCGGCAACGCCCATCTCCACAACTTTGTTGATCGCGGCTTCGGCGCTGGCGACTAGCTGCTCGACATAGGTATCGTTCGCCGTCTCGCCTGGTCCCACGATCGGCATGGTTGGGTTGTCCAGGATCGCATAACCCTGAGTAAGCAGAAACAGGTGGGATATACCACTGACCCGTGTGAAGCGATACGGTGAGCCCGAGATCTGGCTGGCAGTGTCCGTGTCGGTGAACTCGCGCGGGTAGGCCCACATGATCAGCGGCAGCCGGTCTCCCTTCTTGTTGCCGGGCGGCAAATACAAAGTGCCCGACAGCTTCACGCCGTCCTTTCGTTCGTAGGTTATGAACTGCTTCTCGACTCCGGCGAGTTGCGGCGCCGGATCTTTGAACTGTGTGATTGCACGCTTTGTTCCGGCGGCGAGATCGCGCACGTAGTAGTTCGCTGGCGCGGTAGAAGTCTCAAACTCGGTGAGTACAGTCTTCGCGTCTTCATCGAGCGGCGTTATGATTGACTCGTACGTTTTCTCGGCGCAGCGGAACAGCCGTTCTGTCTTGAACGTTTTCAGGTCAAGCCGATCAAGGAACGGCCGATCTCCATCCTGCGATGCGCCGGTTCCCGCCAGATAAATCGAGTCGCGTCGCTGCAAGATCAAACCACCCCCACCACCGAGGCCGCCGCCGAAACCGCCACCGCCGCGTCCACCGCTCCCGCCGCCATCCCTCTTCACTACCGGGCTGCCGGGATTTGTGTAAGCGTCTTGTTGTCTGCGGTCCCAGAGTTTTCGCGGCTCGGCGCCTGCTTCGAGAATCCAAGTCCGGGTGTGACGCGTCCCGCGGTCGGATTCGCCCAGTAACGCGATGCCCTTTTCGGTGTAAGAAATGCCACCGAATCGCCACTCGGTTTTCGCGATTTCGATCGGCGACCCGGCAA
>CAZOOE010000606.1:0-4010 GCA_964581275.1 uncultured Clostridia bacterium | reverse complement strand
GGCAGTCTTCCGTGTGAGGACAGCTTGCCTGGCTTTGCGATTCGAATGCCGATTGGGGTCGCGTCCTTCATATTGGTCCGCGTGGAGTTTACCATCCTATCCAACCGCGCTCGTCAGTGACAAGCGTGAGTCATGACTCCTCTTAAGCAAGAACGCATTACTCATCACCCATCCAGCTTCCACAGCAAGTGTCGGCGCGGTTATACTCTTGCTCCACGTAACAAGAAGTATGAAGAAGCTCTTCAGGAGGAAGCCGGATGGCGGCAGAGAAAGTGCTTGCGCTGATACTGGGTGGGGGTGCGGGTCAGCGCCTTTATCCACTCACCAGGCAGCGAGCCAAGCCTGCCGTCCCGTTGGGGGGCAAGTATCGCTTGATCGACATCCCGGTCTCCAATTGCATCAACTCGGACATGCTCCGAATCTTGATCCTTACCCAATACAACTCGGCGTCACTCAATCGGCACATCGCGCGGACGTATCGTTTCAGCCGCTTCACCAACGGCTTTGTTGAGATTCTTGCGGCAGAGATCACCCCCGAACGGCCCGACTGGTTTCAGGGAACCGCTGACGCGGTGCGCCAGAGCCTGCATCATCTGGATGACTACAAAGGAGACACGATCCTGGTGCTGTCAGGCGATCACCTCTACCGAATGGACTATCGCGACTTTATCGCCCGACACGTTGAGACCGGAGCCGATGTGACTATCTCGATGACCGCCGCGCGCACCGAAGAGGCTTCGGAATTCGGACTGGTCAAAATCGATGACGCCGGACGCGTCATCGAGTTCAGCGAGAAGCCGAAAGGCGAGGCGCTCGAGCGAATGAGAGTCGACACCACTAGACTCGGGCTTTCGCCCGAACAAGCCGAGAGGCGGCCGTTCCTCGCATCGATGGGCATTTATGTCTTTCACAAGGAAGTGCTGCGGAGATTGCTGCTCGAAGAAATGCCCGAAGCCGTAGACTTCGGGAAAGAAATCATTCCAGAGACTCTGACCCGCTACAACGTGCAGGCCCATCTGTTCGATGGTTACTGGGAGGACATCGGAACGATCGGGGCTTTTTATCGCGCGAACATCGAGATGACGCTGCCGCTGCCGCCGTTTAACGTGTTCGACGCCGAGGCTCCGATGTATACGCGGCCGCGTTATCTGCCAGGCTCGAAGCTGCTCGATTGTCACATCCAGAGCTCTATCATCACCGAAGGCTGCATCATCAACGGCGCAACGATGAAGGATTCGGTTATCGGGATCCGCAGCCGCATCGAACATGGCTCGCGGCTCGAGGGTGTGTTGATGATGGGAGCAGACTTCTATCAGAACCTCGACGAGCTGCAAGCCGACGTAAACCGAGGCTATCCAAGAATCGGCGTGGGCCCGAACTGCTTGATTCGCCGGGCGATCATCGACAAGAACGCGCGAATTGGAGCGGGCGTTCAGATACTGAACGAAGCCCGCCAACAACGATTCGACGGCGACGGCTACTTCATACGCGATGGAATCGTAATCGTTCCAAAGACCGGTGTGATTCCAGACGGCACGGTCATCTAGTGCCCGGTTGCATGCCTCGATCTACTTCGTCAGACTACTCATAGCCAGCCGCAAACGAATTGATGGATGTCGTTCTCGCGACTTCCGTGAACGTTGCACCCATTGGAGCCGGTATGTCGATAGAGAAGTTCGTCGAAGACCAGGTAAGAAGGGCGATGGAGGCAGGGGAGTTTGACAATCTTCCTGGCAAGGGCAACCCTATCGACCTCAAAGCTTATTTCGAAACACCAGAGGACCTGAGAATTGCTTATTCGATCTTGAAGGGCAACAACTTTGTCCCCGCAGAAGTTGAGATTCTCAAAGATATAGATGAGCTGAAAACGCGGCTCGACGCCTGCTCCGACCAAGATCAGAAAAACAGGCTAAGGAAAGAAATCACCGACAGGACTTACACATTCAACATGCTCATCGAGAAGCGCAAACGCTGAAGCCGAGCCAAAGCCTTCACATTCGACCGCCACGTTGCACAAGCTCCTATCTGTGATTATACTGCCCTCCCATCAAGGGTCACGGCGAAGGCTCGGGGCGAATCCATGAAGACCATACTAGACCAGCTTCGCCAAACACTAAATACCCGGTCACTGTATTAACCTATCTTGTGCTCTAATAACT
Organism: uncultured Clostridia bacterium; assembly: GCA_964581275.1. Taxonomy (GTDB): domain Bacteria; phylum Acidobacteriota; class Blastocatellia; order UBA7656; family UBA7656; genus Onstottus_A. Next base: position 1,851 of record CAZOOE010000606.1, on the reverse strand, counting down.
CCACGCCGTAGAAAGGAGTGCTAACCGATGCGAACATTTCGAATTTCGATCCTGTCGCCTGTGCTTCTCGCAATGATCGTCGCCGCGATCACAGCACAGACTCGCGGGTTCCAGAGCAGCGACTTGCTAAAGCTTCGTTCGGTCGGCGAGGTGAAATTCTCGCCCGACGGGTCGCGAATCGCCTACTCGGTGATCAACAACGATGGTCCGGGGCGACCCTACTCGCAGCTCTGGGTAATGACCGTTGCCGGCGCCGGGTCGCTCAGGCTCGGCGGTATTGGAGACGCCTCGTCGAATCCCGAGTGGTCTCCTGACGGACAGTGGATCGCTTACGACGGGAAGCTCGGCGGCAAATCCGGCTTGATCGTGGCGCGTCCCGACGGTTCCGGCGCGAAGTTCCTAGCTGTGCTTGAATGGACCAACAGCCCGCTGCCTTCGACCGGCAAGAGCATCACCTGGTCGCCCGATGGAAAACGCATCGCGTTTGTCAGTTCGGTGCCGGGTCCCGAGACTCAGGACGCGACCGGCGATCCTGTCGTCATCACGCGCTACCTGTACAAACCGGACGACAGCGAAGGATTCTCGCGCTTCAACGATAATCGCCGGGTCCATATCTTTGTGGTCGATGTAGCGAGCGGGCAGGTCAAGCAGCTCACCAGCGGCAATCACTACGAGCACTCGATAGACTGGTCGCCAAACGGTGAGGAGATCGTCTTTATCTCGAACCGGGAGCCAAACGAAGACCAGTTTTTCAACTACGATATCTTTACACTCAAGGTCGCCGACGGCTCGATAAGACGAGTGACTTCAACCGAAAGCGCGGAGTACCGGCCGCGATGGTCTCCAGACGGAAAGACGATTCTTCACCAGGCGACAAAACGTGGGTTGACCGATCTCGAGACTACCATGGAAGACACACACGTTTGGTTGATCGACGCGGATGGCAGCAACCGACGCGAGGTCGGGTCAACGATCGATAACCGGCAGGGCACGCCTTCTTGGTCGCCAGACGGCCGCGCCGTTTACTTCACAGTTTCAGAACGAGGCAACGTTCGCCTATACCGGCTCCCGGTAGAGGGCGGGCAGCCTGAAGCCGTCATAAGCGGCCGCGGATCGGTTGGGGCTTGGTCCATATCGAAAGACGGTTCGATTGCCTACTCGTTCGCGAGTCCTGCCGACCTGGCACAGCTTTACTTGAAGAAAGGGAACGCCTCACCGAAACAAATCACCAACCTTAACGCTGAAGCCGTCGCCGGCAAGCAGATCGCCGAAGTCGAATCATTCACCTTTATCAGCAATGACAACAAGTACACCGTTGAAGCCTTCATAACCAGGCCTCTCGGCATAACCGCGACCTCGAAGCACCCGCTGATCGTAAACATTCACGGGGGCCCACACGGCCAGCAGGGCCCGGCCTTCAACTTCAAGCATCAAGTCTACGCCGCGCGCGGCTGGGCGACCTTGCTCGTGAACTTTCGTGGCTCGACTGGCTACGGCCAGGCGTTCACCGACGCGGTGTTCGGTGATCAGAACGGCAACGAGGCCCAGGACGTCCTTTATGGCTTGAGCGCGGCGATGCGCCGCTTCCTCTGGATCGATCGTGAACGTTTAGGCGTCGAAGGCGTGAGCTACGGCGGGCAACTAACTGACTGGCTGATCACCCAGACCAGCATCTTCAAGGCGGCGATTCCGATTGCAGGTATTTCGAATCTCATCAGCTACAACTACATGACCTATTACAACCAATACGAGCAGATGGAATTCGGGGTTTTTCCGCATCAAGGGAACATGATGGAGGTGTTGTGGGAGCGCTCGGCCCTGAAGCATGTTGCAAGAGCAAAGACACCGACG
>CAZOOE010000605.1:0-4015 GCA_964581275.1 uncultured Clostridia bacterium | reverse complement strand
AAGAATCCCACGCCATGTCCGAAGGAATCCGAAAGCGGCTCGCGCCGGTTCGTGAACAAGGAGCGCGGCCACCCGAACGCGCCGGCCGAAGCGCCAAAGACATAACCCTCATCGCCGTCTCCAAGACATTCGATTCATCGACAGTGCAGCAGGCGGTCCTTGCGGGCGCGACTGACCTCGGTGAGAACCGGGTACAGGAAGCCATCTCGAAAGCGCCAGTGGTGAAAGGGGACGTTCGATGGCATTTGATAGGACATCTACAGTCTAACAAGGCTCGACAGGCGGTCGAAACGTTCGCAGTGCTTCACACAATGGAAAGCAGAGGGTTAGCTGGTGGACTCGACCGAATTGCCGGTGAGATGGGCCGACGACCGGAGGGGCTTATCCAGGTCGATATCGCGCACGAGCCGACTAAGTCGGGTGCGGATGAAAGCGAGTTGCCTGCGATCTTCGAGGCCCTCGATTCAGCTCGCAATCTCGAGTTTAGCGGACTGATGACGCTGCCGCCGTTCTTTGATTCGCCAGAGCAGACGCGGCCTTACTTTCGAAGGCTTCGGGAAATACTCGACGGCTTGAATCGAGGTCGCTCTCCCGAGCAGAAGTTGCCCGAGCTCTCGATGGGCATGAGCCACGACTTTGGGGTCGCCATCGAGGAAGGCGCAACGATGGTGCGGGTTGGAACGGCGATTTTTGGGACACGGGCTAGAGGGTAGGGATAAAAATGATCTGACCTGAGGGGTAAGAGTGACTTTAATCGTACTGGCATTTTATTGGCTATCACAGGTCGTCTTCTGGGGGACGGTCGCCGTCGCATCGCTGTTGTTTTTGCGGGTCTTGCTGACCTGGTTGGGCGCGAATCCGTTCGGGCGCATTCCCTATCACCTGACGCGGATCACCGAGCCCATGGTTCGCCCGGTGAGGTCCCAATTCGGCGGCGGACGCTACCTGCGATATGATTTGATTCCGTTGGTAATGGGTGTGTTGATTCTGGTCACCGGATTGTTTATTGCAAGTATTCTAGGACAGCTCGGCAATATCATCGGCGCTATCGGGCGGAACATCATGTTAGGCGCGATGATGTCCGGCGCGATGATGGGAGAGGTGATAAGGCTGATTGGTTTGCTCTATGTGGTGGCAATCTTTCTGAGGTTCTTCCTGCCGTTCTTCGGAGTTGGCTATCGAAACAAATCATTTCATTTTCTGTTCGTCATAACCGAACCGCTGCTCAAGCCGCTTCGGCGGATTTTCGTCGCCGGTATGTTCGACTTCTCGCCGATCGTTGCTATGTTCATCGTGCAAATCCTCACCGGCTTTCTGGCAGAGATGGTCGGCCGGTCAAACTGGTGAGACGTGCTCGAACTCAACGAGAAAGACGGCGCGGTCACCCTTAAGGTAATAGCCCGACCCCGTGCGCCGCGAAATGAAATCATCGGAGAGCACGCCGGTGCGATCAAGTTGAAAATCGCGGCGCCTCCGGTCGATGGCAAAGCGAACGAAGAGTGCCGCCGTTTCCTTGCAAACCTCCTCAAGGTGAGTGCAACATCGGTTGAAATCATTTCAGGAGAGTCATCACGCGACAAGGTCGTTCGCATTCAAAACGTCAGCGCCCGGCGCGTTCTTGAGGCGCTAGGGAGGTAATGCAAATGTCGGGACATTCAAAGTGGCATTCGATTAAGCACAAGAAAGGGGCGATTGACGCGAAACGCGGCAAGCTGTTTTCGAAGTTGATCAAGGAGCTAACCGTGGCCGCCCGCGGCGGCGGGGACCCCTCGGGCAACGCTCGGTTACGAAAGGCAATGGATGACGCCAAGGCGCTAAACATGCCCAAGGACACGATGATGAATGCCGTCAAGCGCGGCACCGGGGAAATTGCAGGCGCGGCGATCGAGGACATTACTTACGAAGGATACGGGCCTGGCGGTGTTGCGGTGTTCGTAGAGTGTCAGACCGACAATCGAACCCGGACCGTGGCCGAGATCAGACACATCTTCGCGAAGAACGGAGGGAACCTCGGCGAGACCGGATCGGTCGGATGGATGTTCCAAAAGAAAGGCAGCATAGCAGTCGATCGGAACGCGGCCGACGAAGAGAGGATTATGGAACTCGCGTTGGACGCCGGCGCCGAGGACGTTGCTGGCGACGAAGAGACCTGGGAAGTGATCACCTCCCCCGAGGACTTCAGCCCGGTGCTCGACGCGGTCAAGGCTGCAGGCATTGAGCCACTCTCGGCGGACGTCACAATGCGTCCTACCAACTCGGTTCAAGTCACCGGCGCCGCCGCCCAGCAAGTCCTTCGTTTGATGGAAGCGCTCGAAGACAACGATGATGTGTCTAATGTAGCAGCCAACTTCGACATACCGGCAGAAGAGATGGAGGCGGCGGGTTGACTTCAAACCCTCGCAATCGATCGGCTCGCGAACAGCTGCCCTTGAATACGCCCCGCGTGGTGCGGGTGATCGGCGTCGATCCAGGGAGCGACACCACCGGGTACGGAGTTATCGATAGCGACGGCCGCGGCTACGTGCTGGTGGAGTACGCCGGTATCCGGGGGCCGAAGCACTTGAGCTTCGCTGAGCGGCTGCTGACCATCAGCCGCAAGCTTGAAGAAGTGATCGAGCGGCTGAGCCCGCAGGCGTGCGCGGTCGAAGACACGTTCTTCGCGGTTAATGTCAAAAGCGCTCTAAAGCTCGGACAGGCGCGCGGCGCGGTTCTGGTTGCCGCGGCGCGGGCGGGCGTCGAGGTCTTTGAGTATTCGCCTCTCGAGATCAAGTCGGCGCTCGTGGGCTACGGCCGCGCCGAGAAGCACCAGGTTCAAGAGATGGTGCGCGTGCTCTTGCGGATGAAGAGCGCTCCTGAACCGTTGGATGCCAGCGACGCGCTCGCCGTGGCCATCTGCCACGCCAACATTGCTTCGACTCGAACGCTGCTAAGTAAAAAGGCCTGACCTAGTACCGGAGTGACGCTCTTGCGCCTAGAGACGCCCTGGCCCCTCGACGTGAGGTCTTCTCTTTTGACGCCACCGACAATGCTAATCCCTTGAGCGGGGCAATGACCAGTAGTAATATAATTGTGAAGACGGTCAGGCCCTCAAGCTAGGTGCTGCAACCCGTAAGGCAGCGGCAGTGGCTGGGCCAGTTGCAAAGTCCCCTAGTAGAGCGCCCTATTGTGGATGGAAGTGATGACGGACCTCTACGGAATTCTTGGACTCACTCCTCGCGCGACCGCTAACGAAATCAAGTCGGCTTATCGTAGGCTAGCGCGCAAATATCATCCGGATGTTTCGGCTTCACCTGACTCCGCGGCGCGCTTCGTCCGAATCGCCCGCGCGTATCAGGTGCTAAGCGATCCGCAGCGACGGGCGGCTTACGACGGCGGCCAATACCACGACGCGCAGCGAACCTTCTATGCGTCGCGGCAGGCTGAAGTCGTGGCGATGCAACGGCACTTTGACCGCATCGTCGATGAGTGGCTGGCTCGCGAACGCCAGGAAACGGCGGCCCGATCGCACGCGGTGCTGATCGTCGTCCCCCTGTTCCTGTCGGCGTTCTATGTAATGATTTCAAAACCGACGCTCATTGAAGAGTCGCGGCTAATCGGCAGAGTGGTGATTCTTGCGCTGGCGCTCTATGGGCTGGTCTACCTTGTGAAGAACCTTGCGGTCGTGTTCTCGCGCTACACCTATCACATTCCCGACCACCTTACCTCAGTATTTCGAGAACAGGAGATGCCGAAGGACAAGTCGATCAGCCGCAGAGCGGGTTTGATCTTCCTGGTTTGCGGTTATCTGGTTTCGATCGGCCTGGGTTACGTGGTGAGCAAGTTCGTTCCGGGAAGCTACGGCGCCGCGCTGAGCTTTAGCACGCTGCTGAGCGCACTGGTATACCCTCCGATTGCGGTGCTGATTATCGGAAGCATACGCCGCATCGGCGGCCTTCTCGATCGCTTCTGAAGACTGGAGAGGTCAGAGGTCAGAGGTCAGAGGTCAGCCACGGAGTGGCGAAAGCGTGTAGCCCAG
>CAZOOE010000604.1:0-4017 GCA_964581275.1 uncultured Clostridia bacterium | reverse complement strand
TTTTCTCATAATCGGCTCCATCCCTGGCTGCCTGTTTACGTTTCAAGGTAAGGCTAGAAACATTGCATCTATTCCGGCAATCCATGGCCTAATCCGCTCCATCGTCAAAGCCTTTGCGACGCGTGCGAGCCTCTCTACAACGTCTTCGTTGATCAATGCAATTTCGGTCTCATGCATCGTCAAGTGAAATATATCGGCCAACAAAACCATCAACGCGTCGAGATGTTGTTCGAACTCCTCTTTCTCGGGCTTTCTCCCCAGAAACTCTGAGGTACCGAGGAGCTTGATGCTGTCGCGCCCGAACGCGAGAGTTTCGACGAGGTCCACGAGCATGTCCCGCATCTTTCGGTACTCGTTCAGATCTATTTCAATGGCTCGGCCCAGGCTTCCGTTTGCGAGTCGAGCCCGCAAGCGAGCCTCATCCGGCGTCGTATCCAGAGTTCGAAGATGCCGTTCGATTTCGGCCGCGGTGAGCGGTGTGAAACTCAACATCAAACAGCGCGAGCGAATTGTATCAAGCAGCGCGAAAGGCTTCGCGGTGATTAGTATGACCAGTGACGTGTCGGGCGGTTCTTCAAGCGTCTTCAGCAAAGAGTTGGCGGCTTGGTGCTGAAGACAGTCCGCGTCGTCGATAATGAAGACTCGCCTGCGTCCTTCGTAGGGACGAAACTGAGCTTGCTCAGACAGCGCACGCGTCTGTTCAATCTTTATGAACTGGCTCTTGTAATCTTTCTTGACCGAGGGATCCTGACTCTCGCGCAGGATGGTCCGCACATCAATGTGTTCATTACGTGCTATCTTACGGCAAGGGACGCAGTCGCCGCAGGCCTCCCCCATCCTTACCCGTTCGCAGTTCAATGCCTGCGCGAGCGAGAGCGCGAACTGATGCTTCCCAACTCCGCGTGGTCCGGCCATCAACAGGGATTGCCCTATGCGCCCCTCAGCTACCGAGCGTTGTAGCAGTTTCTTTATTCGGTCGTTCCCGATTAGTGTTGAGAATGGCATAGCGGACGATTCAGCATACAGCAATCGGGGATGAGCGATAAAGCGACACTTGAAGTGCGCCGCCCTCGATCAAGGCGTCAGTGGCCACTATCCCGGCGGCGCGTTGGTATTTCGCACACTGGTTCTTGGATTGGGCATGCGCCGCGCGTACGGTCTTGGATTGGTAGAGAACCCAAAGCGCCGCCGGCATCATGGTCGCTAAAGGCCCTAGTCGCCGGCGGCGCACTCCAAAATCGTGTATCCTGATTCTGTGCTTAGGACCTTTCTCGAATCGAGGCTGGGAAAATGGAAGAGGCTCGAAGAGCTCACGGCTCGGGTCTCGCGGCTTCGGTTGAAGAGTCTTTCGGGGGAAGAGGTCCGCGAATTCGGCCAGCTTTACAGGCGGACTGCTGCGGATCTCGCGATTGCCCGTGAGGAGGTCAGCGATCAGCGTCTGGTCAACTATCTGAACCATCTGGTCGGACGCGCTCACGGTGCGATCTACCGCAGTGAATCGTCTGGTTTCGGGGTGTTCTTGACGTTTTTCAGATACGAGTTTCCAGCGGTCTTCCGAAAGACATTTCCATACACGCTCACGGCATTCCTGACCTTTATCCTGGCGGCGGGATTTGCGGCTGCCGCCAGCCTCCTCGATGAAGGCTTCGCCGATCGAATCTCGCCGCAGCTGAGACAAGACATAATCCAACATCACAACTGGACTGAATCGGTAAACAAATCCAACCCGCTTGCGTCGACGTCGATTCAGACCAACAACATCAAAGTCACCTTCTATGCCTTTGGAGCGGGTGTGCTCGCAGGGGTTGGCACGTTGTGGGTGCTGGTACAAAACGGATTGCTGCTCGGGATGGTGATGAGCCTGTGTTTTCGTTATCACTTCTGGGACATTCCGATCTTTATTTCAGCGCACGGCGCGATCGAACTGACCGCGATCTTCATCGCTGGGGGCGGAGGCTTGTTGATCGGTAAGGCGTTGTTGATGCCGGGCGATCTAAGACGGATAGACTCCTTAGTCGAGAATGGAAGGCTGGCTATAAAACTCATTCTAGGCTGCATACCGATGTTGTTGATTGCCGGTTTGATCGAAGGATTCATCTCGCCTGCGCATATTCCGCCCAGCTTCAAGTTTTCGATCTCGGCAATCAGCGCGCTGCTGATGGCGCTGTATTTTCTCAAGCCCGATATGAGAGATGTGCCTTCAACGGTGAATAAGTAAGTCGACCCCTGGCATTCGCTGAAAAGACTTCAAAGAGCACAGACCGCTCAGCCGTCGATGGGCTGCGTCCGGAAGCTATTTTCACGGTATAATTGAGCTTACTGGGCGCCCCAGGCAAGAGCAGAGAGTCTGGTGCCGTGACTACTAGACATTCGAGAGTGATCACTTTGGTGGCCACTCACAGTAACCCGCGTTCTTTCACCTCGAGGTACTTGTGGACCAACTCCAGCGACAGTCTTCCCGCTGGGACGTCGAGAGCGAGCCCTCCCGCGTGGCGAATACGGGTCAGCGCCTCTTCGCGTTGGCGTAGGATTTCTTCAGCGACCGACTGGCGGTACACATCACCGGACGTGGCCGGCTGCCCTCGCACCATCTCGCGAAGGTCCGTATCGCCGATTGTGATGATCAAAGGGAGATGCTGAGGAATGAGCTGAGATGTGTGCGCAAGCAACTCGGCGGAGGCATCGCGATCTACCAGATCGGTCAATATCACGACCAGCGAACGACGCTTACAATTCGTTCCGAAAAAGTTGAATGCCCGCTTGTAACTTGGCTCGATCATCTGAGGCTCGAGGCTGTACAGCGCTTCCATCAACCGATTGATCTGATCACGCCCGCGCCTTGGCGGCAAATAGCTCACCACCCGGCGCGAAAAGGCCACCAGCCCGATGTTATCGCCTCCGGCGGCCGCTACGTACCCGATCGACAATGCCGCATTCACAGCGTGATCCAGCTTCGTGAGCCTGCCTATGCGCGCGGTCATCAGCCGGCCGGTGTCCAACAGCACCACGATATTCTGGCTGCGCTCGATCGTGTACTGGCGTGTGATGACCTTACCCCGGCGCGCGGTGGCCGCCCACGATATGTGGCGAATCTCGTCCCCGATCACGAAGTCGCGCAGCGACTCAAACTCGCGGCCTTGGCCGCGCACACGCATGCGCCGCAGCCCGGGCTCAAGCCGACGATTGCGATGAGCGTAGATCTCGTGCTTTCTGGCCTCGCGGATGTCCGGGTATACTTTCACATCGCCTGCGGTTGGATAGGTAATCTGACGCCACAGCAATCCCATCCGGGTGCGAAAACGCAATACCGTATCGCCGAAGTTGTATTTCCCGCGCGCGGTTGGGAGTAAGCCGTATCGCCACGCTCGCGAGCGCCCGCCCGGGATCGTCAGCCGAGCCTCCCGTGGGGTCATCAAATCCATCTGCGGCGGATACTCATCCTTGACGATGAATGTGATTTTGCGCTGAGAGCGATTTGTGAGCTTGATCGTTACGTCATTCTCAGCGCCCATCGCGAAGCGATCATCCATCTCGCGCTCGACTCGGAATGCACCCGGCTTTTCGGAGACCAGATAATCGGCGGTGGCCGTCACCATCAAGGCCACATCATAGAGCAGCGTAACGTACAGGGCGGCTCGGCTGGTCCACCCGAGCGAGAGAAGAGCAAGTCCGGCCGCAAGCAAAAAAAAGAAGCGCGATGAGAACACAAATCTCAAATCAAGTAGTCTCCGTCGATGCTTCCGTTCTTGAGAGTCCAGAGGAGTTCGGCGACCGTCCGGAACTGGGCGATCGTGAACACCGCTGCCCGAATCTGATAAGGTAGCTCAAACCGAGTGAGCGCCTCTCGGGCTGCGATCCAAATCTCCTCATCGACCTCTTGTCGGTTCAATGTGGTGTTGAATTCGCCCTCGGCTGGATACGCGAAGGTCAGCATATGATAGACGGGTCCGGCGTGCGCGGTGGTATGGATGTTCCCCAACGGAACGGGAAGCCGGCTCCCGACTCCGATCCCAATCC
>CAZOOE010000603.1:0-4020 GCA_964581275.1 uncultured Clostridia bacterium | reverse complement strand
GGGCGATCGGCATTGCGGAACGAATTCCGCCTGTACGGGTCGGCACCGTAGAAATTCGGCCGGTGCTGGAGATCTCGGGGCTTCCGGCGAACTGATCGCCGCTCGATGCGAGAGGCTTACTCGCTTAAGCGCGCAAATCTTGCTCTTCGCTGTCTGGATTTGTGACATAAACCGGGTTTCGAGAATTGCAAGAGACAAGGGTGGTGGGCGCCGCTCGACCAAAGTTAGCGCTGAGCTTTTAGTCAAAATCTCAGCCTTTTGTGATAGAGGGAATCCAAAGGAGAAACTACGATGCGATTCATGATTATTGTCAAGGCAAACAAAGACTCAGAAGCGGGCGTGATGCCCAACGAGGAACTGCTCACAGAGATGGGGAAGTACAACGAAGATTTGGTAAAGGCGGGCGTGATGCTTGCAGGCGAGGGGCTACATCCGAGCTCGAAGGGCGCGCGAATTAAGTTCTCGGAAGGCAGGCAGACCGTGATCGACGGACCATTTCCAGAAACAAAGGAATTGGTTGCCGGCTATTGGCTGTGGCAAGTGAAATCGAAGGAAGAAGCGATCGAATGGATCAAGCGCGCGCCTTTTAGTCCAGGCGACGAGATCGAAATTCGACAGGTCTTTGACGCGGAAGACTTTGGCGCCGAGTTCACTCCCGAACTGCGGGAACAAGAGGAGCGCCTGCGCGCGCAAATCGCCCAAAAGCGTTGAATTGGCTGTTGCCGTGGAGGATCAATAAAGAGGAGAACCCCATGCAAAAAATAACTCCGTTCTTGTGGTTCGACAATCAAGTCGAAGAGGCGATGAACTTCTATGTCTCTATCTTTGATAATTCGAAAATCATCGGCGTTACCCGCTACGGAGACGCCGGCCCTGGACCTAAGGGAACGGTATTGACGGGAGCGTTCGTGCTTGATGGACAAGAATTCACGGCGTTAAACGGTGGGCCACATTTCAAATTCACTGAGGCGATCTCGCTGGTCGTCAACTGCGAAACCCAACAAGAAATAGACGAGAAGTGGCAGAAGCTCTCTGAGGGCGGTGAAAAAGGACAATGCGGATGGCTTAAGGACAAATATGGCTTGTCCTGGCAGGTTGTTCCTCCCGTTTTGATCGAGATGTTGCAAGACAAGGATCCTGAGAAATCGAATCGAGTCATGGAAGCAATGCTCAAAATGACCAAGATTGAAATCGAGACTCTAAGGCGAGCCTATGGGCAAGAATAATCCAGCACGCAAGCAGTGCTAGTGCCTAGAACAACTGGCTGCAACGACGAAAGAACCTGACCTGGCGACGCGTGCGTAAACCGGCACTGAATTTCGATTAGCCGCAAACGAGGACCCTATGCAATTGAATCCAATGCTTACTTTCAACGGCCAGTGCGAGGCTGCGTTCAAGTTCTACGAAAAGCGTCTTGGCGGCAGCATCGTCACAATGCTCAGCTATGGAGATACGCCAATGGCGGAACAAGTTCCATCGGAATGGCGCAATAAGATCGTGCATGCCACCATAAAAGTGGGCGACACGCTGTTGATGGGTTCGGACGCGTTGCCTGAGGACTACCAACAACCAAGAGGCTGCTCCATAGTGCTCCAAGTCAACGATACCGCAGATACAGAACGGCTGTTTAACGCGTTGGCTGAAAACGCGACGGTGCAGATGCCGATCCAGAAGACATTCTGGTCCCCCAGCTTTGGCATGCTTGTCGATCAATTCGGAATACCGTGGATGCTCAACTGCGAGCAGACAAGCTAACCCTTTCGTTTACCTATGAAAGGAGGCGAACATGCCCTCAACAAGACCTGTCGCGAAAACCTTGCCATCCAGAGATATAGACGATTACCTGGCGGGTGTGTCGGAAGAGGCGCGGGCAGCGCTCGAGAAACTGCGCAAGATAATCAGACGTGCCGCGCCCAAGGCTGTCGAAGTCATCAGCTACCAGATCCCAGCTTACAAACAAAACGGACTCCTGGTGGGCTTCGCAGCATCGAAAGACCATTGCACCTTTCACATCATGAGCACTGCGGTGACGCGCGCGCACGCGACTGAGCTCAAGGGCTACAAAATCGGCAAAGCCTCGATCCGCTTCGCAGCCCACGAGTCGCTCCCTGCCGATCTGGTTACGCAGCTGGTCAAGGCGCGTATAGCTGAGAACGAGTCGGGTCGGAGTTATGGGAACCGTCGATGAAGGAACGTAGTTGCGACTGGAAATCATTCGAGAGGAGATGAAGCTATGAAGATCAGGAACATCGCAGCGCTCACCGCGCTAGTTTGTTCGGCTCTCATCGTGGGAGGCGCCAATTCTACCAGAGCTGAGACCGGAGGGCCGATCGCGAAGGTACAGCTCATATACGAATCGAAAGAAAACCACATGCCTGGGACCACAATTAATCTGGAGAAACGCGATCTCGTCATTACCCGCCTCTTCGACGCCCCGATCGAGACAGTGTGGAAAGCCTGGACCGATCCAGAATTTGTCATGCGCTGGTGGGGCCCGACCGGCTTTACCTCTCCGTCGTGCAAGATAGACTTTCGTGAAGGCGGAAAATTCCTGTTTCACATGCGCGCGCCGAAAGAGTTTCAGGGTGGTCAAGACTTCTATACCTCGGGGGTCTACAAGAAAATTGTCCCTATGCAGCTCATCGAGTTCAGTCAGGGACTGTCCGACAAGAACGGTAGCAGAATTGATCCTACGACGATGGGGATGCCTCCAGACTTTCCGAAAGAAATACCCAGCGCATTGGCTTTCAAGCGGGTCGGCGACAAAACCGAACTGACAGTGACGGAATACGGCTGGGCAGTGGGCCAAATGCGCGACATGTCCGAAGCAGGCATGAACGAGTGCCTCGATAAGCTTGCCGCGGTTTTGGCCAAGCACAGGTAAGACCTGGCTGCACGTGGCGGGACACCTGTTTATTGGGGGAACGACCCTTGGACCCCTGATGAGCTGGCTCTTTGGATGCGTGGTCATGTTCGCAACCAAAAAGCTGGGGACTCGCGACAAGGACGCAAAAGCTGTGGCACGCGCGTAACTTTAGGGCGTATGGATTGATGTTCAGAGTTGAGAGTCTAGAGTTAGAGTTCAGAGTTCAGGGTTCAAGCTTTAGCTTGGCTCCGCTGTTCGAGCCGAATAAGCAAGCTAAAGCTTGTACTCAGAACCAAAACAAGAAAGGAACCATCTATGAGCGCAGTAAGGGTATTGGTTGGCACACGCAAGGGCGCCTTCGTTCTCACCGCGGACGCAAAGCGCGAACAGTGGGACGTCAGCGGCCCACACTTTGCCGGTTGGGAGATTTACCACCTGAAGGGATCGCCGGCAGATCCGAATCGGTTGTATGTGTCGCAGTCGAGCGGTTGGTTCGGGCAAATCATTCAACGCTCAGACGACGGTGGCAAAAGTTGGTACCAGCCCGGAACGCCGCCCGGTGAACCGACCACCACGCCCGAAGGGATGCCAAAAGCCGAGAGCAACAAGTTTGTCTACGACTCGTCTCCTGAAACCGGCAAACCCCTCACGACGCATCAGTGGTACGACGGCACACCGCATCCCTGGGAATTCAAGCGGGTCTGGCATCTCGAACCCTCGCTAACTGATTCCGACACGGTCTACGCCGGTGTCGAAGATGCCGCGCTGTTTCGCTCGACGGACGGCGGCAAGACGTGGACGGAGTTGCCCGGATTGCGCGGACACGGCACCGGACCACACTGGCAACCAGGCGCCGGCGGAATGTGCCTGCATACAGTCATTCTCGATCCGAGCGATCCGGGACGAATCTTCATCCCCCTCTCTGCCGTTGGGGCTTTCCGGACTGGCCGAAGGAAAGCGGGGGATGGTTGGGCGGTTGGAGCTTGTGACTCCAGGGCAGCGGGCGCTCTTGAGTCAATTGGCCCATGCGCCAACGCCCACGCAGGCCTGGGTGCATCCCGAGGTGAGGCACAACTGGCTCGCGCTCACCGGCACGCCGCCCCCGCTATACCGCGATCTCGGCCGCTTCCGGCAGGCCCTGCTCCTCGACGAAT
>CAZOOE010000602.1:0-4027 GCA_964581275.1 uncultured Clostridia bacterium | reverse complement strand
ACGTATGACTCTTTCATTCACTACAACCTGCCGGTTTATCCCGGCGCTCAAGGAGATTTCCAGATGAAATACAACACTCTAACTACGTCTCAAAACAAAAACGGCTGGCTCTTGGGCTTGGTAGTGTTGACTCTCGCAATAGGCGGCGTGGCGCCAAATATCGTTTGGGCTCAACACCCACCTGTCTCTCAACTCAACGCCGTTAATCAAACCGATGTCCAGACGGACATGGTGCTCGATTGGAACGCAAATGCCACCAACGCCATCGTGGGAGTCGCCGGTCTGCGACCCGAGCGGGGCCTGATCCGTCTTGCAATGGTTCACGTCGCCATCTATGACGCCGTCAATGCGATCGATGGGTATCCGTTTCAACCATACGGCTTCACGCCCAACGTCGCATCTCCGGCGTCGCCTGAAGCCGCTACGGCGGCAGCGGCTCACGATGTGTTGCTAGCGCTGTTTCCAGCCCAGCAGGCGGACCTCGACGCAAAGTACTCGGCATCGCTTGCGACGATCCCTGATGGTCCGGCCAAGGCCAACGGCGTCTCGGTTGGTCAACAAACGGCTGGTGGAATCCTTGCGCTCCGGGCAAGTGACGGGCGCGACGCCATCGTTCCCTATACGCCCGGGAGCGGTCCCGGTGTATGGATGCCAACGCCTCCCGGATTCTTGCCCGCCGCAGCCCCTGAAGGCGCATACGTTCAACCCTTCACGCTCAACAGCCCCTCACAGTTCCGCGCGGAGCCCCCTCCCGAACTGACCAGTCGTACGTGGAGAAGGGATTACAACGAGGTCAAGAGTCTTGGGTCCGCGACTAGTACGACGCGCACTCCCGAGCAAACCGATATCGGTCGCTTCTGGTCAGATCAACCAATTCTGCAATGGAACCGGGCATGGCGCGGTATTTCTGTCGCCCATATCCTCTCACTCTCAGATAACGCTCGTTTCTTCGCTATGCTTGCGACCGCGAGCGCTGATGCGATAATCGCCTGTTGGGATTCCAAGTACTTCTACAACTTTTGGCGCCCGGTTACCGCGATTCGCGCCGGCGATACCGACGGGAACCCGACCACTGAGGCTGATCCCAACTGGATCGGATTGGTGGTCACTCCAAATCATCCCGAGTACCCGGCGGCGCATGGCTGCTTCAGCGGCGCTTCGACGTACACGCTGCGATCGTTCTTCGGCACGGATAGCTTTGACTTCACGATAGACAGCAAGGTCGCCGGCTTGACAAATCCGGTCCGCGCCTACAGTAGCTTCTCGCAGGCGCTTGATGAAGTGCAGGATGCACGAGTTTATGGCGGAATGCACTACCGGAACTCGACTGACAAGGGAGCGAAGATAGGCAAGCAGGTCTCGCACTATGCGACTCGGCATTTCTTCCTGCCGTCGAGGGGTCGGCGTGACTAGATATTCTCGATGCCAATTCGTTTCATCCGCTTTGATCCGTAGCCCATCGTCTTCTGACTTGTTTTACTGGTTATCGTCCTTCAACGGATCAATCGTCGGTTCTGAAGCTGAAAGAGGAAATTTCTTGCGGCGTGTGCGGCCTTTCGTTCTGTATTTGATTGGCTCCCCGCCGGCACGACTGCCACCGGTATCGGGCTGCTGATCTGAGTGCCTTGCACACTCTGGATCTGGCGGCCCGTTACGCAATTAACACAAGCAGCCGACAAAGTGTCCGCAGTCACTGTGCGCAAGCTCCTAAGAGAGTCGGGAGTTGAAGTGATCGGTTGTCGAGGTGAAAGGATACTAAATCCGCGCCGCCGGCCCGACGCGCCGATTTCCAGATAACGATCGCCGCTCGGAAATGCATCGTCTCAGAACGATTTGGAGGAGGAGTTTATCGTGCAAATAAACTTCGGAAGGCATTAGAATCGCTCACTGCGGGGTGCTGATCCGTCGCGCCAGATCTGCGAAACGCGAGTCGGAACGCAGGCCGTCAAATCCAGGATCATTTAGCCGGCCGAAACTCAATTCTCGCTCCTGGTAGGCCGTTTCAAGCCATGT
Source organism: uncultured Clostridia bacterium (assembly GCA_964581275.1). Lineage (GTDB taxonomy): Bacteria > Acidobacteriota > Blastocatellia > UBA7656 > UBA7656 > Onstottus_A. The sequence goes on along the minus strand of CAZOOE010000602.1, from coordinate 2,014 downwards.
GAAAGCGTCGTCGGCCTCTCCAAGACCCGTATAGATCATAGCTATGTGGGGCGCAGAGACGTGTCGCTGCTTGCGTAGATCTGTCAATTCTTTGAGGATCTTTTTTGCTTCGGCTTGCTTACCTGTTACAGCGTAGATGTAACCCCGATACGATACAATCTGAGGCGGGACGGAGTTTTCTGAGAGCACCCTTGCCTTTTCGATTTCTCTGATCGCATCTTCGTACATCCCCTTCTTCAGATAAGCCATTGCGAGAAATCCGCGCGCGTGGACAAAAGTCGGGTCCATTTCCAGCGTCTTCCGCAGTTGCTCAACTCCTTCGTCGTAGCGACCATTGAGGCAATCGATCTGTCCAAGAGCTGTGTTGATAATCAGCGAAAGAGGGTCAAGTTCCTGCGCTCGCTTTATCATTTGCAGAGCTTGATCGGGTCGCCCTGCGCTCACCTGCAGATTTGCGTACCTGTGGTACGCGGTTGCGTAGTTCGGGTTTAACTCAATGGCTCGTTTGTATTCCCGCTCCGCCTCTGAATTTTCACGCTCAATCTGCAGCACATAGCCGAGCGAGGTATGCGCTTCGCTGAGCGTGCCGTCTATCTCCAATGCTCTTGTCGCGGCCGCCTTCGCTCTCGGAATCTGTTCCTTGTCCGCATTGTCGCTGTATGAGTAAAGCATAAGGTAGCTGTCGGCGAGACCGGCGTGCGCTAGAGCATAATTCGAGTCGCGAGCGATGGCGTGCTCGAAGTATTCGATAGCCTTTTTCATTCCGTCCACGGTTCTTTTGTTCCAGAACAGGCGGCCCTTGAGGTATTCAGTGTAATCTTCGGCGTTATCGGTATATCGTTTGGCCACCGCCGCTCTGTCTTCGCCGGTCAGCTTAGGCACAAGGCTTTCAGCAACTCGCCCCGACATCGAGTCTTCAATCTTGAAGATACCGGTGAATCGGTCATCGAATTTCTCTGCCCAAAGCGGCGTGCCATCTTCGACTCTGACAAGCTGAACTGTAATCCTGAAGGCTTCGCCGTCCCTGCGTACACTTCCTTCGAGAACTGCTTCAACACCAAGCTCTCGGCCGATCTGGCTAGCGTCCTGAGACTGATTTTTGTATTTGAGCACCGAGCTTGTGGGCCTGACCTTGATCTCGCGAAGGTTAGTCAGCCTTGTGATCAGCGAATCGGCAATTCCAAGCCGCACGTAATCGTCTCCCTCTGCGCCTAACTGCTTCAAAGGGAGCACTGCGAGCGATCTGATTGGGATCTTGGATCCCTCCGCGGGCTCTATTGAACGCCGCGACCTTGTGACCACGAGGATGATGACAGCCAAAATGATCAGGCTCGCCATAACCACCATGATGCCGCCGGTCAGCATCCGCTGCGCGCCGGGCAGCCCCGTGCTCTCGTCACTCCCTGAACCTTCCTGCTGCTGAATTACGATAGTCGATTTCGCATATCTTTCGACGATCAACTGCTGATCTTCATCGTTTAGCTCCTGTACGTCTGCGGCGAACCTGTACCCGCGTCCGGGGACGGTGATCACATAACGCCGCTCATTCGGGCTCTCACCCAAGGCTTTTCTTAGCGCGGAGATGTTCTGGGGGAGGTTGGCCTCTTCAACATCGCTATCGGGCCAAAGCACCTCCATCAACTCATTTTTCCAAGCACCTCACCGTGATGCTGCACCAATACCGGAATTTGACTTTGCTTGATTTTGCCAAATTGTCTGGGCTATGATGACCCCATCGCAAAGCAACAAAGGCAGGACAGAGCGAGGAATATGAGAAGACTCGTGGGCGGCGTCTCACGAACAATCAGCGCAAGTCCTCCCGCGGGGTGATTCACACCTGAGCGTGGCTGATCTCCCGCGTAGCTCCAAGGAGGTGCACGATGGGAGACCGGATAACGAATCGCCAGGTGCTCAAACACAAGGCCGAAAGTCTATCGGAAACCGAAATCGCCGAAATCCTCGACTACATCAACATAATGGAATCTTTACAGGAGCAGGCTAGCAAAACAGACCC